>NC_010625.1:1269928-1587410 GCF_000020045.1 Paraburkholderia phymatum STM815
GCGTGGTCACGTAGCGGTCGATGCGCACATGGCCCGTCGCACGATCGATTTCCACCGCGCACATGTCGAACGCAAAACCATAAGCTGCCGATGTATTGATGCGATCGTTCTCGTCCGGTGCATCCATATGAGGCGGCGACCAGAAAACCGTTTCGCGCAAACCCGGTTCTTCGCCTTCGGGTAACAGCGCGGGCGCCCAATGCGGTGCATTGCTGGCAGCACGGCTGAACGGCAGCGCGCGATCCTGGGCAGCCTTCGGATAGACGCGCCCGCCCTGGAAGCAGACGTCTTCCGGTGCACAGCCGAACTGCTTCGCGACGATGCGCGCGAGCTTGTCGCGCACGCGAGTCGCGGCGAGATGAACCGTGCCGGCGACAGCGCCCGCGAAGCGGCTCGAATAGTTGCCCGACGCGACCGACCATGCATCCTTGTGCGTATCGAATTCGACGTTCACGACGACATCTTCCGGGTCCAGCCCGAGCACATCCGCGACGACCTGTGCGCAGACCGTCATATGCCCTTGCCCCGCAGGCGTCGATGCGACCGTCACGACCACGCCGCCGAGCAGATCGACGCTCACGGTCGCACTGGCAATGGCGCCGTTCTTCGGACCAGCCTTCTTGCGCGCTTCGGCTGGCATCACGGTGGTGATATAGCCCATGTTCGACACGGACGGCTCGACGATGGCCGCAAAGCCGATGCCGTAGATGCGCCCTGCGTTGCGTGCCGCGTCGCGCCGCTTCACCAGCTCGTCGTAACCGCCTTGCACGAGTCCGCGCCGCAGCGCTTCCTGATAGTTGCCCGAATCGAGCAGCGCCCCAGCCGCCGCGCGATACGGAAACGCATCGGCACGCACGAAGTTGCGACGATAGACATCGAGCACATCGAGCTTCAGTTCGATTGCGATGCGCTGAATCAGACGTTCGAGCGCGAAGTACACCTGCGGTCCGCCAAAGCCTCGCACGAGGCCCGTCGGCGTCTTGTTCGTCAGCACCACGCGATTGCGCACGACGAGATTCGCAATCGCATACGCGCCCGTCAGACAGCCATGCATGCGATAGAACGTCGCGGGCTCCGGCGCTCGAACGTAGCCGCCGCAATCTTCGAGCTGATCGTAGGCGAGCGCCGTGATGCGTCCGTCACGTTCGACGGCCGCTTCAACCGTCGACAGGCGCGCCGTTGCCGATGTCGCCGCACTCAGATGCTCGAGCCGGTCTTCCACCCACTTCACGGGCGCACCCGCCTTGCGCGAGGCGAGGCACATCATCACGACATACGGAAACACCGCCTGCTTCACGCCGAAGCTGCCGCCGGAGTCGCGCGGCGCCTTGTGACGCAGCCGGTTGGCGGGCACGTTCAACGCCATCGCCATCACCGCGTGCAGCGAAAACGGGCCCATGAAGTTCGACGTGACATCGTAGCCTTCATCGCCCGACAGATATTCCGCGATCACCACGCCACACTCGATCGGCGAGCACGTGTTGCGCGGATAGTGCGTGACGATCTTTACCCGATGCGCCGCACGCTCGAACGCGGCTTCCGGCTCGCCATAACGGAAATGCCGGTCGCTGATCACATTCGTGCCGACGCGTTCGTGCAGAACGGGCGCATCGTCTTGCATCGACTGTTCGATCGTCGTGACGGGATCGAGAATCGTGTAATCGACCTTGATGAGATCGAGGGCGTCTTCGGCGAGCGCGCGCGATTCCGCCATCACCACGGCGACCGGCTCGCCGACATAGCGCACGCGGTCCATCGCCAACGCCCACTGCTCCATCGGTGACTTCACGCCGACGACGAAAGGCCGCGACCACGGACGCAAGTCGTCGCGCGTCAACACCGCGCGCACGCCTCGCAGGTTCAATGCACGGCTCACATCGATCGAAACAAGTTCGGCATGCGCATGCGGCGAGCGCAGCACGGCCGCGTGCAGCGTGCCGGGCTTGACGCCGATGTCGTCGCCGTAGCGGCCGCGCCCCGTCAGGATCGCCGGGTCTTCGAGACGTTGCATGGGGCGTCCGACGTGCTTCGCGGACGCTTCGTTCGCCCGCGTGGCCAGTTCGGCGGCGCGCGGCGCGTCGGCTTCAGCCAGATTCGTTTCGCGCTGGTTCATTGCTGCGCTCCTTCATCGTCGCGACGTGTCGCCATTGCATCGCCGAGACCGCTCCAACGCTTCGCGATCTCGCGATGCTCGATGGCGAACAGGTCCAGAATGCGTCCGACCGTGTGATCGACCACGTCTTCAATCGTCTTCGGGCGAGCGTAGAACGCCGGCACGGGCGGCATCACGATTGCGCCCATTTCGGTTGCCAGTGTCATGTTGCGCAAATGTGCAAGGTTGAGCGGCGTCTCGCGTGCGACGAGCACGAGGCGGCGGCGCTCCTTCAACATCACATCGGCTGCGCGCGTCAGCAGGTTGTCCGCGAAGCCGTTGGCGATGCCGGCCAGCGTTTTCATCGAACACGGGGCGATCACCATGCCCTCCGTGAGAAACGAGCCGCTCGCCACAGCCGCGCCGATATCGCGCACGTTGTGCACGACGTCGGCCATGCCATCGAGATCGCTGCGTGTCAGCGCCAGCTCCTGCGCCGCCGTCAATGCGCCCGACTGCGACACGATCATGTGCGTCTCGTGCGTACCGAGGCGGCGCAGAGCAGCAAGCAAGCGCACCCCGATCATCGCGCCGCTTGCGCCGGAGATGCCGACAACGATGCGCGGCTTGCGCGCGGCGTACTCAGCCATGACGCGCACCGCCGAGCCACGCGTCGAACGCCGTGTTGCCGGTTGCGACGAGCGCGTCGAGATCGACCTCATCTTCACCCGGAATGCGCACACGCGTGAACACATGCGCGGGATAAGCGACAGGCCGCGTCGCGTCGAGACCCATCTTCGCGCTGATGCCTTGCAGATGTGGCGGCGCATCGTCGGGCTGGCCCACCGTGGTCGACGGATCGAGCGGCGAGCCTTGCGCGCCCTCGATCACGACAAGATCGCGATCCGCCTGAAAGCGCGTCGCAATCGCCCATTCGATTTCGGCGGGGTCGTGCACGTCCACATCCGTATCGACGACGACCACCTGCTTGATGTCGTAGTGCGCGCCGAACGCGCAGAGAATCACATTCTTCGCTTCGCCTTCTCGCTTCTTGTCGAACTGGATCCACAGGTGATAGCGGCACACGCCGCCGACAGACAGATGGACGTCCTTCACGCCGGGATGGCTGCGTTGCAGATGCGCCAGCAAGGTCGCTTCGCGCGGGATCGCGCCGAGCAGCAGGTGCTCCATTTCGGCGGGCACGATCGTATGAAAGACGGGATCGCGCCGATGCGTGACGGCCGTGACTTCGATCACCTCGCGCGCTTCCCGGGCACTGTAGTACTTCGGGAACTCGCCGAACGGACCTTCGGGTTCACGCACGTTCGGCAGAATGCGCCCTTCGATCACGATCTCCGCGAACGCGGGCACACGCACGCCGTTCGTCACGCACTGCGCGACGGGCAGCGGCGCGCCCTGCAATGCGCCCGCGATTTCGAGCTCGTCGTTGTCGATCGGCGTGATGGCTTGCGATGCGAGCATCGTCAGCGGATCGACGCCGATCGCAATCGCGATGTCGAGCGCGTCGCCCGCGGCTTCCGCGGCTTTCTGGAACGCGTGCAGATGGCGCGGCAGCAGCAGGATGGCCATGCGGTCGCGGCCATGCACCTGAATTCGGTTGATCGACACGTTCTGCACGCCGGTTCGCGGATTGCGTGCGATCACGAGACCCGCCGTGATGTAGGGGCCGCTGTCGTGCTCGCTATGCGTCGGAACGGGCAGCAGCGCATGCAGGTCGATGCCCTCCGTATGCACGATCTGCTGGCAGACGGCCGCGCCGCTTGCGACGAGCTGCGACGCGACGGGCGCAGCGGCGGCATCGCGAAAGCGTGCGAGCAGGCCGGATTCCTCGACGCCCATCGCCTCGGCAATCCAAGCGCGCTTCGACATGAAGCCGCTCACGACAGGCATCGCGTGAGGGCCGGGTCGTGTGAAGAATGCGGCCTGCTCGCCATCGAGCCGCTTCGCGACAGCGGCGAGTTCATGTTCGAGCGATACGGGCCTGTCGATCGTCGCGAGACGGCCCGTGCGGGCAAGATGCGCGAGCCAGCCGCGCAGCGTCAGCACGCCCGAGGGCTCGGCCCATGCGCGGGCTGACTCGAAAACGGGATCGGTAACGGAATTCGAAAAGGCGCTGCGGGTCGCGGCGTCGCGAGTGTTCATTTGCGTCTCCATCTATGCCGCCTCGTCGGGGCCCGCTTATGCGGATCGCGAGGACATGGAGCCAAGCGTAGCGAGATCGCGGTATAAGTTCTAATACTGATTTTTGATGCTTTGAATCATCGTTGCTGATATCGGTGTTAGCCCCGATGACGTTCGGCTTACAGGGCGATATCACTACACACGCTGGCTTCGCCCTC
This sequence comes from Paraburkholderia phymatum STM815, assembly GCF_000020045.1. Lineage (GTDB taxonomy): Bacteria > Pseudomonadota > Gammaproteobacteria > Burkholderiales > Burkholderiaceae > Paraburkholderia > Paraburkholderia phymatum. The sequence continues at coordinate 1,274,381 of NC_010625.1, forward strand.
TGCGCAACGGCCGCCGCGGAAGCCTTTCCACCCGGCTTGACGGCACGAAGTGATGAAATGCAGGCATGCCATTAGCCGCCGTGATAACCCGCTTTCGAATCGCCGCACCATGGACCTCAAGCAAATCCAGTATTTCATCGCGTTGTTCGAAGACGGATCGGTGACGCGCGCAGCCAAGCGGCTCAACATCGTGCAGCCGGCGCTCAGCATGCAGATCGCCAAACTGGAAGAGGAACTGCATCAGCAACTGTTCGAGCGCGGCGCGCACGGAATGGCACCGACGGCCGCGGGCCGCCTGATGTACCGCCTCTTTCTGCCCATCATGCGCGACCTCGCGCACGCGCGGCAGCAGCTCGTACAGCGCGACGAGATCATCACGGGGCATGTAACGATCGGACTGATCGCATCGGTGACCGAAAGCGTGCTCGCGGATTCGCTGTCGCGCTTTCACGCGCGCTATCCGCATGTCGAAGTGACGGTGGCCGACGGTTATAGTGCAACGTTCATCGACTGGGTGGCGGGCGGGCAACTCGATGCCGCGCTGATCAACAAGCCGCGCGCGCGGCTGTCGCTCGATTCCCAACCGCTGCACGACGAGGAGATGGTGCTTGCGACAAGCGCGGCGCACGGTCCCGACCTGCCTCACTCGATCGAGCTTGCGCAACTGCCTGAACTCGAACTGGTGTTGCCTACCAAGCGCCACGGCTTGCGCGGTGTACTCGATACGGCAGCCCAGCACGAAGATGTGTTGCTCGCGCCGCGCTTCGAGATCGATGTGCTGTCGACCATTGTCGCGCTCGTCGAAAAGACGCGCTTTGCGACGATCCTGCCACGCATCGTGGTTGGGCGTGCGGTGCGCGAAGGCACGTTGCGTGCATATCCCATCCTCGCGCCGCGCATCGTGCGCCACATCGTGCGGGTGAGCCATCCGCGCCGCCCGCTTAGCGCTGCCGCCGAAGCGCTGATCGCGATCATCGCCGACGAATTGCGCCAGGTCTCGACTGCCGCGGACATCGGCGTGCCGCAGGCGTCCAGCGAACCGGCGGGATGACGTTTGCGATTCGGCGCTTCGGTTTGTCATCATTGCCTGGACCCAAACCAGGCTGCTCACCCTCTGCGCGAGTTGCGAGTCGGCCTTGGGAAACATGATTCCGTACGGGTCATAGTCAATCGCCGCAAAGTTGGCGTCGCATCGGCGCTCGCTTGGCCCTGCGCGGCACACGTATACCCGGTTGTCATTCATTTTTTTCCGTGAAACACTCGGTCCCATCTGCTGTGCCGGATTCGATTCCGATATACCGGACACACAGGTCAAGACGCGATCTGCCGGTTTCACGCCTGCGTGCAGCAAAACCGCTTGGGTCGCGAGTCACGTCCAAGATGGGATTCCGCTCAAGGGTCGAAAATGAGACTGTTCAAAGAAAGCGTAAGGTTCGCCTGTTTGTCCGCCGTCGTCGGTCTGCTCGCACTCGCCGGTTGCACCAAGGTCGCAACGCCCGGCCAGGACGCCGCGACAGGCTCGACCTTGCAGGCCGTCCTGCAACGCGGCACGCTGCGTGTGGGCGACTGCCTGACCTTCGCGCCATTCGGCTTCTACGACAAGAGCGGGCAACCGGACGGCTACGACGTCGACCTCGCGAAAGAACTGGCGAAGCAGATGGGCGTGAAGCTCGAAATGGTCAACACGACGAGTGCAAACCGCATTCCGAATCTGCAGACCGCCAAGGTCGACGTGGTGTTCTGCAACTTCACGCGCAATCTCGAGCGTGCAAAGGAAATCGCGTTCACGACGCCTTATGTCGTCGCGAGCGAAGCGCTGCTCGTCAAGAAGAGCAGCGGCATTCAGTCGGTCAAGGACATGTCGGGCCATACGATCGCGACGGTCAAGGGTTCGACGAACGGCGACGAAGTGCGTGCGCTAGGCATCCCCGTGAAGATCCAGGAATTCGACAGCTCGGAAGCGGCCATTCTCGCCGTGAAGCAGGGCCAGGCCGACGCGATGATCGAGGACAACAACTTCCTCGCCTATCAGGCGAAGCTGGACCCGGAGCTGACCGTTACCAACGAAGCCCTCGTGCCGCTCGAATACAACGCGTTCGGTGTGAAGGCTGGCGATCAGGTCTGGCTGAATTACCTGAACCTGTTCCTGTTCAACATCAACGCGTCGAAGCTCAACGCGCAGCTATACACGAAATGGTTCGGCACTGGGCCTCGTTATCCGTTGAACCCGCAGTTCTAAAGCCGAATGCAACCGCGCGGCGCGAACGACAGCCCGACTTTGTGAAGGAATGGCGATGAGTTATCAATGGCTGACCCTGTGGGGCTATGTGCCCGAGTTCTTCCAGGCCGCGTGGCTCACGTTGCAGGTCACGCTGCTCGCATTCTGCGTCGCGCTGATTCTGGGTCTGCTGACAGCGCTCGCGGGCGCTTCGCATCTCGTGCCGCTGCGAGTCGTCTCGCGAGGCTATATCGAGCTGATCCGCAATACGCCCGTTCTGCTGCAGATTTTCATCGTGTTCTTCGGTTTGCCGTCACTGGGTGTGAATCTGAGCGCGTACACGGCGGGCGTGATCGCGCTGGGCGTGAACGTGGGTGCGTATATGGCGGAGGTCTTCCGTGCGGGCATTCAATCGGTACCGCGCGGGCAGATCGAGGCAGCCGGCATACTCGGCCTCGGACGTTCGCAGGTTTTTATCGAAGTCGTGTTGCCTCAAGCCGCGCGTGCCGTGTATCCGGCAATCGTCAACAACCTGATCCAGCTGCTGCTCGGCACGTCGCTGCTGTCGGCAATCGCGTTGCCTGAACTGACAGGCACGGCGACCGTGATCAATGCACGCACGCTGCTCTATATCCAGACGTTCTCGGTCACGCTGATCGCGTATCTGATCCTGAGCAACTGTCTGTCATGGGTCGCGGCGCAGATCGGCGCGCGCGTGTTCCACCCGCCCCTCATGCTGAAGCGCCACACGCGCAAGCGGCTGTGGCTGATTCCGCGTCAGGCGAACCGCACGTGATCCACCGAAGGGAAAACCGCTCATGTCAACCGAACTGCTGACGACCAGCCTGTCGATCCTGCTTCAGGGACTGGTCGCAACCCTGCTGCTTTCCGCGGCATCGATCGTAGGCGGCACGCTGATCGGCCTGCTCGCCGCCGTATTGCGCTCATTCGGGCCGTGGGGCAGCGCGCGCGTCGCGAAGCTCTACACCGAACTGTTTCGCGGCACGCCCGTGCTCATCACGCTGATGTTCATCTACTTCGGCGTGTCGTACTTCGGCTATGCAATCGATGTGTTCGCAGCGGGCGTGGTCGGCTTGAGCGTGTACCAGGGCGCCTATATCGCCGAAGTGTTCCGCTCGGGCATCGAAGCCGTGCCCAAAGGGCAATGGGAAGTCTCGCAGATTCTCGGCCTCGGCAAGATGCAGACGTTCTTCTCGGTCGTGCTGCCGCAGACGGGCAAGATCGTGTTGCCGCCGCTGATCGGGCAGTATCTGTCGTTGATCAAGGACACGTCGATCGTCAGCATGATCGGCATGTCCGAGCTGATGCACGGCGGTCAGGCCATCGTCGACCGCGTCGGCAAGCCGGTCGAAATCTACGGGCTCGTCGCCATACTGTATTTCGTCGTGTGTTTCCCGCTGTCGCAGTGGGTGCGCCACCATGATCGTAGGAGCCTGTTGTCATGACCACCTCCATTGGGTCCAAGCCCGTCATCAACCTGAACGGCGTGAGCAAGTCGTTCGGCGCCACAAAGGTGCTCAAGGAAATCAATCTGCAGGTGCGTCCCGGCGAAGTGCTCGTGCTGATCGGCGCATCAGGTTCAGGCAAGAGCACGGTGCTGCGCATCATGGCCGGCCTGGAAACGGCCGACTCCGGCGAAGTCTGGGTCAACGAAGTTCCGCTGCACGATGTGCGCCGCGCGAAGGAAATCCGCGGCCATGTCGGCATGGTGTTCCAGCAGTTCAATCTGTTTCCGCACAAGACCGCGCTCGGCAACGTGACGCTGGCGCTGATCAAGGCGCGCAAGATGAGTCCCGCCGATGCGCGCAAACGCGCGATGGACGTGCTCGACCGCGTAGGTCTCGCCGATCGCGCCGAACATTATCCGAGCCAGTTGTCGGGCGGTCAGCAGCAGCGGGTAGCGATTGCGCGGGCGCTGGCCGTCGAGCCCGGCATCATGTTCTTCGACGAAGCGACCTCCGCGCTCGACCCGGAACTGGTCGGCGAAGTGACGGAAGTCATGCGCGGTCTTGCGCGCGACGGCATGACGATGGTCGTCGTCACGCACGAGATGGGCTTCGCGCGCAAGACGGCCGATCGCGTCGTATTCATGGACAAAGGCGTGATCGCCGAACAAGGTGTACCGGAGGATATCTTCGTCGCGCCGCAGAACGAACGGACAAAGCAGTTCCTGCATCGCGTGCTCGATCATTGATGCCCGGTTTCCGCTAAACTCGCGCCGCGGGAAACAAGGGCCACGCACGAACGGCGACAACAACACGAGAACGAACTGCGATCCTTATCGCCGACGGAGTCCACGGAATGTCTGCACCAGAATCGTCACGCGCCCGGGGAGTGGACCGCGTGATCGGGATTTTTAGGGAACTGCATACGGCGCGGCGTCCGCTGACGATGCGCGAGCTGATCGAGGCGACGCGCGCGCCGCGCTCGAGCGTCTACGAACTGGTCACGATTCTCACGGAGGCGGGTTGGCTCGAAACGGCAGCCGACGGCAGCGTGTTCTTCGGGCGCGAGATGCATTACTACGGCGCCGATTACGCGATGCACAACGATCTCATCAGCCGTGCACATCAGACCATCCTCGGTCTCGTGCGCAAGTATGACGAGACCACGCAACTGTGCATGCTCGAGGGCAACAAGTACACGGTGGTGCTCTCGGAAAATAGCGCGCGCCCGTTCAACATCACGTCGGATATCGGCGTGAAGGTGCCGATTCCGTGGACGGCGACGGGCCGCCTGTTGCTCGGGCATCTGACCGACGACGATGTGCGTGCGCTCATTCCGGACGAAGATTACGTGCTGGACGACGGTCGCCACATCGGGTTCGACGACTTCATGCGCGACGTGCGCCATGCGGCAGCGCAGGGCTATTGCTGCACAGAGGGCCTTTCGATGTCGTTCCGGCTTTGCATGGCGGCACCCGTTCGCGATCGTACCGGCCTGTCCATTGCAGCGCTGTGCTTCATGACAGGACGCGACACCGATTCCAGCAAGCGTGCCGCGATGCTCGACGATCTGATCGCCTCCGCGAAGTCGCTGTCGCAGCCATCCAGCGCCGGCATCCGCGCGCCGTAGGTCAAGTATCATCTCCCTGGGCGCGGAGCGTCGTTCCGACAATGAACGACTCTCTGCGTCCGACGTTCTCTGCTTGCAAATATGAACCGGCTTCGGAAGACAGGAGAATCGTAAATGGAGGCAGTGGCATTGCGAGCGGCTAATGAGCGGGGTCAGTCGTGAATCCGGAAAACGCATGCGATCGCGCAATGGAAATCCCCCTGGATCCAACTGGAGAAGACAACGAGATCCGCGCCGCATCCACGCGACGCATGGCTTCGCCGATTCCGGCAATTGTGCCCGCGCGAACCGCACTTATCGTCATGCACTATCAGACCGACATTCTCGGGCTGTTCCCATCGGTCGCGCCAGCCTTGCTTGCCAATACGCGCAAGCTCTGCGACGCCGCGCGGACCAAAGGCGTCGGCGTTTATTTCGCCAATCTCCGCTTCAGTCCGGGCTACCCGGAAGTCAGTCCGTCGAACAAGAACGGGCAAGGAATCAAGCAGCTCGGTCTGTTCGTCGACGATCAGACCGCGCCCGAATTGGGCCCGCGGGCTGGCGAACCGGTCATCGTCGCGCACCGGGCCAGCGTGTTCTTCGGCACGGATCTGCAGGCACGCCTTCTCGCACAAGGTGTCGATTCGCTGGTGATGGTCGGCATTGCATCGACGGGCGTCGTGCTGTCGTCGGTCGCGTATGCGAGCGACGCGGACTTCCGTCTGTTCACGGTCAAGGATTGCTGCTATGACCCGGATCAGGTGGTACATGAACATCTGTTCTCCACCGCATTCGATTCGCGCACTACGGTGCTCTCGCTCGCAGACGCCCTGCTGCTGCTCGCCTGAGAACGAGTTTCGAGAGCCAGCAGCCGGCCATTTCGAGGACCGGCAAGGGAAAGTGAAGTCCTTGCGCTCATGCGGTCCGAACTCATCGGGCAAGCCGGGGCGCATTCTGACGGCGGCCCACGCAGTCTCCCAGGCGCAAGGGTCGGCGTTTTTTGAGCGCGAATCAGGTTTCGGTTGGCAAGCGCACGATGTGCAGTGAATGGTGTTTGACTGTCACTCGAGACGTTGTACGATTTGCCATCAATAACCCTAAAGGGAGGGCCTCATGGATGAAAGCTTGAGGCACACGTTGGCGAGCGCGTTTGTGGCTACAGGCTGTCTGCTGTCGTCAGCAGCGCACGCGTACAGTGCAGCCGAGGACGCCGACGCCCAGGATCGGGAAGTGAAAGCTGCCTATGATCGCGGCTACAAGGCAGCCAAAGAGGAACTCGCGCGCGAAGCCGCCACGAAGAGCGTTGCCGCTACGTCATCTCCCGACACCGCAGTGCCCGGGGCAAAAGCGGTGTCCAATGCGCCTCGCAAACCCATACTCGACATCAAGCACGTCTACAGCGAGACAAGCGACATCGAAACCGTGCAGGAAGTGCCTGTCACGTCGACGCCGTTGCCAGAAAATAAAGGCACGCAGTCTGCCGCGCCCCATGCCGCTCGCTTCAGGCAACCGCAGTCTGTCGCGCGTCGCGCTTCACCCGCATCAAGCGATGATTGGATCGAATCCGGCACGCCGCAAGCCAGGCAACCGGTTCAACGCCCCAGCGCGCAGGCCAGGAGTGCCGCTGTCGTGCGGCCGACGGGACGTGTGCAGCAAGAGGACACGGCGTCCCGCGAAGAGCTGGCGGAAGACGACGGCTATGACCCGGAAATGCCGCGCGAGGCGCGGGTTTATTCGACTCAACCGCAGTATGCAAGGCCCCGCGCGCAGTACGCGCCGCCACCCGTGGTGATCCGCTCGACACCCCAGGCATATGGCTACGGGCAGCCGCCAACCTATTCGACCGCCCGCCCGTACGCTTATTACGCGCCAGGCAATGCGTCGTACGACGGGTATCGGCCGTCGCCCTATGCCGGCCGATGGTACTGGTCGCCGGAATATGGACGCTGGCTGTACTACTGATCGCCCCAACCATCCGCGACGGGCTATGTCAGCTTCAGCTCCCGCACGATCCAGTCGGGCCCGATTGCGCGAATTCATCCACGCTGCGCCCCGCCAGGGTCAGCACCTCGAGGCAGCGTTGGGTCAGCAATGGATTTGTCGAACGGAACCCTAACGGAACCGTTACGGTTCCATCCCGGCCGTGCTGCGTCACTTCACGTTGAATGGCGACACCCACATCGTCTTCGCCGCACTCGCCGCTGTGTCAGCGGCAGGCGGGGTCCAGCGATACAGAACAATGCTCGCGTCGTTGTAGTTGTCCTTCGTGACTTCGTACTCACCCGTCGAACGGCGGTATGCCCGAACTCCATACATGGAGTCCACGTCGTTGCCCACGTCGACATTGTTCGAATTGCTATTGACGAACGTGGCATCGAGCTTTCCTGTCGTGAGATTGAACGCGTCGATATTCGGCACGGTATGCACATAGCCCACAAACAGATAATTGCCGGCTGCCGCAATGGATTTCGGGTTCGCGCTCGTGAGGTTGATCACCGGTTGCGGCACGGTCCTGTTGCCGGCCAGCCAGCCGCGATACACCTCGACTCGCGATCCAACGGCCGTCCAGTCCGTACTGCCCGTCGTTCCTTGCGTCAGGATCATTGTGTCGCTCTCAGGCAAGTAGATGATCCGGGTCAATTGCGTAATCGTGCCCGGGATCGGCATCGCAATCGCGGCTCCCCAGATGGGTTTGCCGTTCGCGTCGAAGCCGGTCAGCGGATAGTGCGAAATGACGTGAGTCTTGTCGAGACCCGCCCAGATATCGCCTTTGCTATCCAGGCAGAAGCCATTGCGAACTTTCGCAGCCGTACCGAACGCCGTTCCCGGCAACGTGCTGTCGGGAATCGCAATGTATCCGCTCGTCCGGTCGAAGTGGAAGAAGTAAAACGTGTCGGGATTCTGGCTCGCCGCGACGAGTATCCTGTGTCCGCCCACGCTGGCGAGTTGGGCGAAATGTTCTCCGCGTTCGTGGTCGGCGAGATTAATGCGCGGATCGGACGGATACGTGATCGGATCGATCGTGTTCGCGATGTAGTTGCCTCCCACGGTGCCCGGATAGATGTTCACTCCGCCGTAGAAGATGGCGCCGTCGGTGGCCGGGTCGGGTACCCCATTTCCTTCGAAGTTCACCGATTGAAGCTGCCAGCGCAGAACGCCGCCGGCGTCGTATGCGTGAATGTCGGTGCCGCCGTTGCGGCCGAGATCCCACGATCCGCCCCACGGGTTGTTCAGCACGAACAGGTTGCGCGCCGAATCCCTGCCGATTCCGGTGACACGCGTGAAGCGCCTGTCGCCCACCTGTCCCTTGATGCCGGTGACCGGGTTAAGGTAGCCGCCTTGAACACCAAACGTACCGGCTGCACGAGGTGCGCCGGACACGTCGTAGATCTTGATGTTCATATCCGGACCCTCGTCGCCGATCCACAGCCGCCCGCCGATGGAGTCGAAGAATAGCGAAACGGGTTGCGCTTTCGCCGGCAACTGGATGGTATTGCCGCGTTCGCCGGTCGGGCGAAACTGGAGCACGTCGCCCATGCTTTGTCGCGCGACCCAGATATTGCCGCCTGCGTCGAGTGCAAGCGCGCCCGGCGCTTCGACGCCGATATCGCGCAGCCAGACACCGGACGTCGTGAATACGCGCACACGGTTGCCTGGGAAATCGCTCGCGTAAAGCAGCGAGCCGGACGTCGCCAGCCCAGTGACGACATCGGCGAGGCGTTCGGTGGTCGTGGCGCTGACCGGGATCAGCAGATCGCGTGTGCGGCTCGTCCGGTCGTACCGGCCAACCGTGCCGCTTCCATACGTGGCGTTGAACTGCAGCGCCGCGAACAGCGAGGTCGAATTACCCGTGATCGCCCCGCCCTGAAACTCGCCGTGCCCGCCGATCGATCCGATGTTCCGTCCGTTCTGATAGATCGCGATGCCGCCTTCGTTCTCGTCCCACATGGACGCGGTATAGATCACGCCTTCCGGTGCCACCCACATCGAGCGGGCCACGTTGCCTACCCGGGTCGTGGCCGTGCCATGCGTGTTGGCCATCCAGCCGGTCGAGTACTGCGCGTCGCAAACGGACGGAACTGCCGCGCTCAGCACGAGCGCGACGAAAGCATGACAGAAACGTTTGACGCACATGACGGAGGTGTCTTCTCGATTACACGCCGTGCAATACAGGCGTCCATGAAGCGGTGTTGCCAGCCCTGGCAAACTTGCGGTCCGAGCCCACGCCGATCCGAACCTGCGCGTCGAATTGGCGTGAGATGTCGAACGGGTTAACGGCGATGCGCGACGCGAGTTAAGCGGTTTTTCGACGGGCCTATAAGAATGACGCCTTGCGTTCGCGTTGGTCGTCGAGATTGTCGGCGATCCAGGTCTTCGGCGACCAAGGAATGTCTCGAGACCAAATTGTCCCATAGCCACTCCGGCAGGTCCCGAGCCTTCCGCCAATGCGTTTGCACTGGCGAGCCATGCGCACCTGCTGCACAAAGGTGCGCTAGCGAATACTGTTCAACGCCTTGGCAAATCTGGCCACCGAGCCTTCGACGTCATGGAGCTTGTCCAGGCCAAACAGTCCAATGCGGAAGGTCTTGAAATCTTCAGGCTCGTCAACCTGAAGGGGAACGCCGGGAGCGATCTGCAAGCCGGCATCCGCGAATTTCTTGCCGGATCGGATGCCGTCGTCGTCCGTGTAGCTGACCACGACGCCCGGAGCCTGAAAACCTTCAGCCGCCACGCTTTTGAAACCTGCGTCATTCAAGAGTGCGCGAATGCGCTTGCCGAGCTCGAGCTGTTCCACTCTCACTTTGTCGAAGCCATATGCCTCGGTTTCCATCATGACGTCGCGCAGCGTCGCGAGACTGTCAGTGGGCATCGTCGCGTGGTACGCGAACCCGCCGTTTTCGTAGGCTTCCATAATCTGCAGCCATTTGCGCAGATCGCAAGAGAAACTGGTGCTGGTCGTTGCGTCGATCCTTTCACGGGCGAGCGGGCTAAGCATAACCAGCGCACAGCAAGGTGACGCGCTCCATCCTTTTTGCGGTGCGCTGATCAGAATATCGACGCCACTGGCCTGCATGTCCACCCAGATCGTGCCGGAGGCGATGCAATCCAGTACAAACATCCCGCCGACGGCATGAACGGCGTCGGCGACCTCGCGCAAGTAGTCATCGGGCAGCATCATCCCCGATGCCGTTTCGACATGCGGTGCAAAGACCAGATCCGGTTTGTTTTCCTTGATCGCGGCGACCACTTCTTCGATGGGAGCCGGCGCATAGGCGGCCTGTCTTCCTTCTTCGACGGGGCGCGCCTTCAACACGATCGATTCGGACGGAATGCCTCCCATGTCGAAAATCTGCGACCAGCGGTAGCTGAACCAGCCGTTGCGGATGACGAGACATTTTCTGTTCGTCGCGAACTGCCGGGCAACCGCTTCCATACCGAACGTCCCGCTACCGGGGACGATCGCGACCGACTTCGCGTTGTAGACTTTCTTCAGGGCGTCGGATATATCGCGCATGACGCCTTGAAAAAGGTGCGACATATGATTGATCGATCGGTCGGTGTAAACGACTGAATATTCGAGGAGCCCCTCGCGGTCGACATCGGGAAGTAAACCTGGCACCTTCGCCTCCGGTAATGGACAAGTAAAAGAACGGCAAACCCGCAAACCGATTCTAACGAAAGCCAGCTGCAACCGCATCGGCAAGACGTTGCCCTTACCTGTCGTGCACGTTTCGGCATGGACCGTCTCGTCGAGTCACACCGGCAGCGAATATTCCAGCGGCGCCGAGCGGCTCGACTATGAACTTTCGCGGGAGCGTGGTTCAAAATGAACCGATACACACGTCTTGCGGCGCGCAACAAGTGCACAAGCGAAGACGCCCTAAAGCGGTAAATGACAACGCTTAAGTCAGGCGCAGATCCCACAACACATCAAGCACGTGCTGCGTGGAACGCTCGACATAGCCCGCACGATAAGCAATGCCGAGCCGGCGCCACAACGCCGGGCGTAGTGGACGCATCACAATGCGCTTGTCTGGTAATGGCGTAGTGGCCTCGTGAGGCAACAGCGCTGCGCCGTAACCGGCCGCTACGAGACTCTTGATCGCGTCGTTGAAGTTGAGCTGAATGCGCGGCACTGGATGGTGCCCTGCCGTCGCGAACCACTCCGCAGTCAGACGCGATAGACGCGTCGTCGCGTCATTGAGAATCAGAGGTTGCGCGGCAAGCCACTCAGGCGTGACGCGCGCCGGACACCGCCAATGCGCCGGAACGAAGGCCATCACGGGATCGCGGCGCCAGGGCTTGATCACGAGTCCCACCACCGGCGGCTGAGGCAGTGCGACGAGGCCGACATCCAGCGTTCCATCCGCCAGCCGGGACAGCGTTTCTTGCGACGTGAGCACTGCAATCTGAATGTCGATAGCGGGATGGTGCTGGCGCAGTACCTCGAGCGCTTGCGGCAACAGGTGCGCGATTGCGCCCGTCGACGCACCGAGCCGCGCACGCCCCTCGAGCCCCTGCACCTGGCGTTGAATATCTTCTAACGTCTGCTCGGCATCGGCCAGCAGTCGGCGCGCGCGCTCCACCAGCACCTCGCCTATCGCCGACGGCCTCACTTGTCCACGCTTCCGTGACAGGAGCGGGGCCCCGACGCGTTGTTCGAGTTCAGCGATGTGCAGGCTGACCGTCGGCGGCGCCAGGTGCAATGCGCGCGCCGCATCGGCAAATGAGCCGCGGTCTGCAATGGCCACCAGCGTGCGCAGGCGGTCCAGACTGATCTCTCGCATGTCGGCTCCCGGATTCAGGAAATCTGAATGTGCAGGTTATGAAATTCAACTTTCTCCATTCTAGCGATCAATGGAACATAGGGCTCCTTCTGCCTGTTTCTCGCGACAACGTATGGCCACCGGAGCATTGCACGTATGAGTTCTCCCATTGTTTTCATCGACGGCGACCAGGGCACCACCGGGTTGCAAATCCACGAACGGCTGCGCAACCGGACCGATCTTCGACTGCTCACGCTTGCCGGTGCGGAACGCAAAGATTCTCGGCGCCGCGCAGAAGCCATCAACGCCTGCGACATCGCCATCCTCTGCTTGCCTGATGCCGCCGCTCGCGAGGCAGTGGACGCCATTGTCAATCCCGCTGTCAGAGTGATCGACGCGAGTTCCGCCCACCGCACACGGCCGGGATGGACATATGGCTTTCCGGAAATGACACGGGGACAGGCTGAGCGCATTGCGAACGCACGCCGTGTCACTAATCCCGGCTGCTATCCGACGGGCGCAATCGGCTTGCTGCGTCCGTTGATGGAGGCAGGGCTCATACCGGACAACTATCCTGTCAGCATTCATGCCGTGTCGGGCTACTCGGGACGCGGGCGTGCCGGTATTGAGGAGCATGAGGGTGAGTGTGCCGCCAACCCGCCTGCATACCAGGTATATGGTCTGGAACTCGCGCACAAGCACACTCCGGAGATCCAGCAGCACGCCGGGCTCGCGCAACGTCCCATCTTCGTGCCTGCGTATGGTGCGTTCCGCCAGGGCATCGTGTTGACGGTGCCCCTCGCGTTGCGGCTGCTGGCACCCGACGTGGACGGCGCCAGGTTACATGCATGCCTCGCCCGCCACTATGCCGAAGCGGACCACGTGCATGTGTCGCCACTGCATGAATCGGGCGTGTTGACACACCTGGATCCGCGAGTACTGAACGGTACGAACGACATGCGCTTAAGCGTCTTTTCCAATATCGAACACGGACAAGTCCTGCTGTCCGCGGTTTTCGATAATCTTGGCAAGGGCGCATCAGGTGCTGCCGTTCAGAACCTCGACCTGATGCTCGCGCGGCCGTAGTCGCCGGACGCCGCGATCGCAGCGCCGGTCACCGCGCGCAGAACGGCTCACGCCCGATGGGCAAGCTTGGCCCATATCCGCGCCCATGTCGCCCGGATACGCCGGGCATGATTTTCGAACAGATACGATGCAACCAGCGTGAGCAGACCCGATATCACGCCCGTTATCACGTGTTCCAAAAAGAGCGGACCGTAGTGATTCGGGTGTGCGTAGGCGTCGCCCAACATCGTCAGAAGACCGACGATCAGCGCATTGCCGTAACGGTTCTTGAACAGCCTGGCTGCTGGCGTGAAGGTCAGAACCACTGCCAGGATTCCGGTGAGAAGACCCGTGTTCAATGCGATCGTCCAGTGGGCAATGCTCATGATGTTGCCCCAGCTCCCAGGCATGCATGTCATGCACGCGCTGGTTGGCTGCCAAAAGCGCTTGATGAACAGCACGGCACGATGCTTCCACTCGCTTGACATCATTCACTCCTGTCGACGATCTCATTGCGGCGGATGCGGCCGTATGCTGTCGTTGAATTGCATATAGCGGGCGTTCCCCCGCGCGCGTTTCCGCCTCATTCTGTGCCTTTGGCCGCAGAACGGCTCTTCACATGATCGATGAACGCGCGCAGCTTAGGCATGATCTGCCGACGGTCCGGGTAGTAAAGAAATACGCCCGGTACGACAGGTGCGAAGGGCTCCAGCACCTGTAACAGCTTTTTCGCTCTCAATGCTTCCCTGGCGATCGGCCCCGGCAACTGGGCGAGGCCCACGCCTTCGACTGCCGCGCCGAGCATGGTGGGAAAGTCGTTGGCAATGAACGGTCCGGACACGGCGATCTCGATTGCCTCACCGTTTTCGTTGAATGACCACGGTGCGAGCGCGCCGCCGGAGCGGCGCCAGCGCAAGCATGCGTGCTGGCGCAGATCGTCAGGATGTTGCGGCCTGCCGCGTGTGGCGAAGTAGTCGGGACTGCCGACGACAACGAGGTGCAGCGGGGGCGTCAATGCGACGGCGACCATGTCGGCGGCCACGAACTGGCCCAAACGGATGCCGGCGTCGAAGCCTTCCGCAGCGATATCAATCAGCTTTTCCGTCGCATCGATTTCTACCTCGACCTCGGGGTACGCCTGGCAGAAAGAGGCGATCAATGGCTCCAGCAGAACAGGCACCACCGCACGCGGCACTGACAGACGCAACAGCCCTGCGGGCCGCTGCCCAAGTCCGCGCGCAACCTCACTGGCGGCCACGAGCTCCTCGAACGCAGGTTTTGCACGCGAAAGAAATCGCTCACCGGCTTCCGTCAGGCCCACGCTTCGCGTCGTACGTATGAAGAGCGCAGCGCCGATACGCGCTTCAAGCACACGTATCGCCTGACTGATGGCCGATGCTGTCACGCCGAGTTCCGCGGCTGCACGGCGGAAACTGCGATGTTGAGCCACGGTCAAGAACGCTTCCACGCCATCGAGCGCGCCTTGCCTGACTGTGAAGTTTTGCTTCATAGCTCGTCAATATTGTGATCAATAGTCGCTGCATCTGAAGGATGGTACATCTAACGGCATCTGCAGATACCAGTGTGGAGCGCCGCCGATGGTCAGCACTTTTATTACAGCCGATTCCGTCACCCAGCGTCGTGCGTGGCGCAGCCTGCGTTGGACCGTCCCGCTGACAGTCCTGTGGGTCGGGTTGATCTATTGGCTGCCGGTCATACCGAGCAGCGGCGTTCCGACGACGGCTCATCAGCTGATGGCCCACGGTTTGATCGCAGTCGGCTCGTGGCTGGGTCTCGAACGCGCCGATCTGACTCCAGGCCAACGCCGGGCGACCTGGCTGGCGATCATGATCGCCGACACCCTCTGGTTCGCGCTCGCCTGGAGTTGTGCGATCAATGGCGTGTTTCGGACAGGCGGCTCAACGTCGGCTGTGCCGTTACTGCCGTTGGCGATCTTCCTGCCGATCATCGTCGGCACACCGCTAGTGCTTTTGTCGAAGCGGGTGAAACAGGTGCTGGACGCGACGCCGGCGACGTGGCTCATCGCTCTTCAGCTTTACCGGGTATTCGGCAGTTGGGCCCTCGCCGCGTGGCTGCGCGGCGCGCTGCCAGGCGTATTTGCGTTGCCGGCCGGAATGGGCGACGTGCTGACAGGCCTGTTCGCCGTGCCCGCGGCATTGGCCGTGGCGAGCGGCGCGGAGCAAGGTCGAAAGGTGGCGATCGTGTGGAATGTCGTCGGCCTCGCCGACTTCGTCATCGCGATTGCGTTGGGAATCGTTACGTCGCCCGGCCGCTTCCAGTTGATCGTGCCAAGCGTGGCAAGCATCGGCGCCGGGGCTTATCCGGATGTGCTCACGCCTGCCTTCGTGGTGCCAGCTTCGGTCTTGCTGCACGCGCTTTCGCTGCGTCAGTTGATCGGACGACGCGCCAGTTGATCTCACTCCTTTTCGCACGCACGACTAACACGACGGGAGACAGCATGTCACCGGAACGACTCTTCCAGTTGCAGCTTGTTCTTGGCTATATCACGTGGCTGCTTTGCTTCGTCGAATACATCTGGCCGAGGCTCAGGTCAATCGATCCAATCGGCGCGCACCGCGCAATCGCCACCTTGCACAGCTTCCGCTTCTTCGGCCTGGTCTTCATCCTGCCCGGCGTGGTCGGCGCCCATCTTTCCTCGAGCTTCGCCGTGTTTGCCGCATACGGCGACCTGCTGACGGGCGTGCTGGCGATACTGGCGCTATTCACGGTACGCGTACGGCCACTCTTCTGGTCGTTCGTCGTGGCATTCAATGTGACAGGCACCGCCGACCTCGTCCTCGACTACTATCACGCAATCCAGGCCGATCTTCCTTTGCATGCAGGTGACCTGGGCGCCATGTACGCGATTCCCGTCGTCTACGTGCCCTTGCTGATGATCACCCACATGGCCGCCTTCTATCTGCTGCTGCGCGCTCTACCCAGGCGCGTGCCGAGCTATTGATCCCTTCATTCCGCGCCATTTCTGGAAAACGGAAGCACACGTTGACCATCGCGCCCGTCTTCAACCTGCCACCCTCGCAGCTGTAATGTCGTTCTGAGTGCATCGGACTTTGCCCAGTCCCCTTCGAGCCGTACCCGTGCGCGTTCGTCGAGCAAGGCCTGAATGTCCTCGGGAATCTCTGTCGCGAGCGGTGTCCAATCGCGCAAGCCGAGTCCGAGCACGGCATCGAAGCTGTCGACGCTCGCGCGCCTCGTCGCATCCGGCAAGTCGCTCTTTACCAGATCCCAGAGCACCGCAAGCGCGTTAGGCATGTTGAGATCCTCGTTCACTTCGGCATCGAACCGCGCGACAAATCGCGCATCGGCGAGCGCGTTTTTTTGGCGCCAGCGGGCATACGCGTGGCGTAGCCGGTTCAACGCTGCCTGCGCGGCGTAGAGCGATTCCCAGGTGAAATGCAAGTTGCTGCGGTAGTGCGCGGTGAGGCACAGATAGCGGTATGCAATCGGATCGATGTGTCTGTCACGCAGCGTTTGCAAGCGTATGAAATCTCCATTCGACTTCGACATCTTCGCGGCGCTGAGAGTCAGGAAGCGCCCATGCAGCCAGAAATTCGCGAGGCGCGTACCGTAGGCCGCTTCCGTCTGCGCAATTTCATTGCTGTGATGCACGGCGATGTGGTCTTCGCCGCCGCAGTGGATATCGAACGACGTGCCGAGGTACTTCGCGGACATCGCCGAGCACTCGATATGCCAACCTGGAAAACCCCGCCCCCACGGGCTGTCCCATTCCATCTGCCGTTTGACGTCGACGGGACTGAACTTCCACAACGCGAAGTCCGTGATGTTCTTCTTCGCGCCGAGCGCCACGCGCTTGCCCGCCTGCAAACCGGCACGGTCCAGGCGCGCGAGATAGCCGTAACTGTGCTGCTTGCCGGTATCGAAGTAGAGGCCGTCGTCCGTCCGGTATACGTAGCCCCCACGTTCGAGTTCTACGATAAAAGCAATCTGCTCGGCAATATGATCCGTCGCGCGGCACCAGATTGAAGGCTCCAGCAGATTGAGCGCGCGCCAGTCCGAAACGAAAGCGTCCGTATAACGGCTCGCGATTGTCCATGCCGACTCGCCCGTCCGTCGACTGCCCTTTTCCATCTTGTCTTCGCCCTCGTCGGCATCGGAGACCAGATGACCGACATCGGTGATGTTCACGACGTGACGCAATTGGTAGCCATTGCGCACCAGCGCGCGACGCAGGACGTCTTCGAAAACATAGGTTCTAAGGTTGCCGATGTGCGCGTGATCGTAGACCGTTGGGCCGCAGCAATACATTCCGGCACGGCCCGCTTCGATCGATACAAACGGGCGCAGCGCGCGCGACCAGGTGTCATACAGCATCAGCGGCGGCATGGAAGGCTCCGTTCTGCATGAGTGGAACAAACAACAAAAAGGCCGCCGGTCTTTCAACGGGCGGCCAGAAGGCAATTGATTCGACGCGTAGCAGATGCTAGACGCAGCTTCCCTCCGGCATGTCATGACAACATGCGCGTACGAGCGAGACGCGGGACACGAGGGATGGATTGTGACGTGACATGTACACGATGCTAGCGTTTGTTTTGATCGGAGGTCAACACCTGTTTCGTTCTTCGTGCGATGCGGGCCGCGCTCAGAACTGCATCGTTGCGCTAGCCACTGCCGTGCGCGTAGCCGACGGGCTGACGTAGTATCCCCATGCCGTCGTCCAGTAGCGCCGATTAAAGACGTTGTTGATGCCCGCGCGGAACGTCACTTCCTTGCCCGCAATGCGCGTGTCGTACTTGCCGCTCAGATCGAACACCGTGTAGGCCGGCACGAACTGCGTGTTGGCGGCATCGACGGCCATATCGCTGACGTAGCGGCCACCGAATGCGAGCGTCAGGCGGCGCATGTACGACGGGTTGTACTCGACGCGGCCAGTCAGCGTCCAGCGCGGCGCGCCATAGACCCGCTTGCCTTCGATGCTCGGGTCGTCGATGTCGACTGCCTTGGTATCGAGCCACATGACGCCGCCCATCATGCGCCAGTCGCTCGCCAGTTGCAGCCAGCCACTCGCATCGACGCCCGTGTAACGCTTGGTGCCGTCCTGCGTGAAGACGTTAGCCGAGTTCGTGTAGTAGTAGCCCTGATCGACGCGAAACAACGCGATATTTGCGCCCCACTTGCTTCGATCTGTCTTGAAGCCGATTTCATACTGCTTGCTGCGCAGCGGGCCGAACGTAGCCGGATAGTTGACGTTCGTGTTCGCAGCCGAGCCGCCTTGCTCCAGCGATTGCACGTAGCTGATGTACAGCGTCGAATACGGGTCCGTCTTGTACATCAGCGCCACGGTCGGCGTTACCGGCGACGCAGCGTAGTTCGCCGTGGTCGCGCCCGTGGGATCGTACGTGAACTGATGGAACTGTGTATAACGCAAGCCGAGCAGCGCGGAGATGCGCGACGTGAATTGCACGGTGTCGCTTGCGTACACAGCGGCTTGCGTCGTGCGCGATTGCCTGTAGAGATTCTCGCCGATGTGCACATCGGCGTTCGTCAGATACGTGCTGCTGTAGATGTTGCCAATGCCGAGCGGATAACCGACGTTCCAGCCTTCGCTGTTGTCGTACTCGGTGACCTGCGACTGGAACCCTGCACCCAGCACGACATCGTGTTTGATGCTGCCCGTGTTGAACTTGCCTTCCACCATCGCATCGACGTTCTGGTAGAAGTATCGCGTCATCGCCGCGTACAGCGTGTTCGAGTAGTTGCCCGCGTTGTCGTAGACGTACAGCAGGCTGTCCGAGTTCGTACGGTTTTCCTTCGCAAAGCGGTATTTCACGCTGGCGTGCCAGTTGTCGGACAGACGGTAATCGAGTCCCGTACCGAACGACGCCATTTCCACCTGGTAATAGTTCTGCGGCTGCGACAGGTCATGCGTGACGCGACTCGCGTCCGGAATGCCACCCGCGTCCGGGCCGAACATCAGGCCGAATATCGTGCCTTCCTGCTTGCGCTTCGTATAGAACGCATCGACCGACCAGGTCAGGTCCGGCGTAATGCGAAAGTCGAGTGCAGCCGATGCGGCCTGGCGGTGCAGGTGGCCATTCGCCTCGGCCGTGTTGCCGTCTTCGTTGACGAGGTTGAAGCGATAGCCGAACCGGTCGTCCTTGCCGAACCGGCCGCCGACATCCAGCTTCTCGCTGAAGACGCCTGCCGACTGGTATCCGACCGAGACGCTGCGGTAAGGCGTGTCCGTCGGCCGCTTCAACACGTAGTTCACGATGCCGCCAGGCGAGCCGAAACCGTACATGAAACCGGACAGCCCTTTCAGCAGTTCGACCTGCTCGAACGGTTCGAGTGCGAGATCGGTGTCCCACGACGGAAAGCTCTGTCCGTCGACCTTGATGCTGTTCAATGTGTCGATCGGCAAGCCGCGAACGTTGAACATCGAATTCTCGCTGATCGCGTTCGTGCTTGTGATAGAGACGGCAGGATCGTACTGGAACAGGTCATTTGCCGTATTGGCAAAGAGGTCCTTGGCTTCCTCGCTGGTCACGACGTGCGTCGAGAACGGCGTGTCGACCTGCTTGCGCGTGCCGAGTGCACCGCCGTTGATTTTGCCGGCTTGCACCGCGTTGGCATCCGCCGTCGCTTTCACGCTGACGGTCGGCAGCGTGGCGCTATCGGTCACGGCGTCCTGCGCAAGGACGCCCGACGAGGCAGTCGACAGCACCAGCCCGACGCTTGCGAGCAGTGCAGCGCCGAGAATCGATGGGTTACAACGGAAACGAGGAATAACGCGCATGGCGTGGTTTGACTGTGACATCTTCATTCGTTGTTATGACAGGCGGCTGCACAACACCTGGTTCGGTCGTTGATGGAATTTTCGACTAAATGATAATGACAACGATTCGCAATTGCAATATCGTGTCGAGGAACGTCGCGTGTGAGCGACAGCGGGTAAGCGAAGCGTGACGGGCCTGCCCGCCGCTTTGCGACGCGCTGCAACGCGCTGTCAAAGGCCGATAACGCACGCGCAACGTCGATTTTCCCCAATGTCAAACGCGAATCATTCGCGTTAACGACCAAGGTGTGGCACGATGGAATCGCCGGATAAAGCGGAGGACGGGTTGCACAGACGCTCCCAGGACAATTCGACCGCATAGTCGGACTGGTCGACGTAGACATCAGGAGCGAAACCATGAACGTATCGATCAGTGATACGAAGACGCGCGTTAGTGCAGGAAGTTGCGTCCGTCATGCGATGGGATTCGCGATCGTGGGCGGGGGCGCGCTTATCGGCGTCGCTCGATGTGTGGCCCGGATATCGACCATTGCGTGAAGTGCGATTTGCAACGGTACTGCCGATCTGACGTTTTCGAAGGCACGGGCACGCAAGCACGCTGCTCAAACGCGACTTCGGCGGAAAAGAAAGTGCGACGAAACGCAAGCCGCGCCGAACAACATGAATCGCAATCGTCATCCTGCCGGCCGGGCACGACGCATGACGCATCGTCATGCGTCACCAGTTGAACGGCCCCGAACATCGCGGTGGGTGCGAGCGGATTGCAGCCCCTTTCTGGCCGATGCCGGAAGTCAGCGCGAGCAGCGCTGCTGCCGCTACACTACGGTTGCAAGCGGCCGTATGACCGACACCGCACGAACCGGGCCGCACGTCTGCGGTTGACGGAAAATTCTCTAACCAGTGAACGAAAGGAGACCGCATGCCGAGTGCTGAGCGATCCAGAGCGGCCCTGTTTGTCGACTTCGTCTGGCACGTCGCGCTTCGGCTCGGGTTTCAGCTCGCTCGCGTCTGGTGGCACATTCGACGGCCGCACCATGAGGGCGCGCTAGTGACGATCTACGTCGGGCGGGCATTGCTGCTGGTCAAGACATCGTATCGGGTGGAGTGGGGTTTGCCTGGCGGCAGCATCCATCCCGGTGAAACGCCTGAAGAAGCGGCGCAGCGCGAAATAAACGAGGAGATTGGTCTCTCGCCGCATGCAATGGTCCCCGCGGGCGAGGTCACCGGCATGTGTGACGGGCGACGAGACCGGGTGCACTTCTTTGAGCTGCACCTCGATAGCTTGCCCGACCTGCGGCTCGATAACCGTGAGATCGTCGCCGCGCGTCTGGTGTCGCCGGAAGAATTGCAGAGCATCCCGCTGACAGCGCCCGTCGCTGTGTTCCTTCGCGGAGATCGCGGTGGACTGCATAAAGAGCCGGTGGAGAGGGGACAGTCGTCGGGCTGAGATGAAAGTATAGGGCTGACGGAAATGCGTGCGTTCAACGGATGAGATCGCTCTCGGCAACTGAGTCTGCGCTTTCCGCCGAAGCCGCCGCACGCAGTTCGCCAAACGTCGGGCCCATAGGCCGCACGCGCATATCCGTCGCTAGCCGCTGCCACGGTAAATCGGAGGGATCGGCGGCCATCGGGCCGGGTGCTTTCGCCACGAGGATCGCGTGCGCAACCGGCTGGAAGTCCGCGCGAAAATGCACCGAACTCTTGACCACGAGTATCCTCATCGCCTCGGGCTGGATGCCGGCGACGCGGAAGAAGTTGCGCTCGAAAATCTGCATCTTGATGGTGCTGACGACGATCCGCACGCCGCCGATACGCAGACATGCAACCGGCCCGAGATCGCCCCGCATGCCGTGCATCATCGGGCCGTCAAAGCGAAAGCGTCCGTCCGACAGATGCTCGACTTCGAACACCCCGTGCAGCGGCTCGTCGCCCGGTACGCCCGAACGCCCTGCCAGCGCCAGTTCGATATGCGCACCGACACCCGCACGATGCGCCGCCCCCGCCGCGTCGGCGTCCCATATCACACCGACGGCGGCACGCTCGACATGATGTTTCAACAGCGCGCGCACCATGCCCGTCGTGTTCGAATCGCCGCCCACGCCCGGGTTGTCCTGCGTATCGGCCACGATGACGGGCTTGTCTGCGTGCAGCGCAAGACGCGAGGCTTCGGACACGGCTTCGTCGGGCAGCAGAAACCGCACTTCCCATTTCGATTCGTCGGCGAGCATGCGCTCGTATAGCGTATCGATTGCGCGTGCGAGTACGTCTTCGTCGTAGCCGTAGGCCCACAGCACGGGCCCGCACTCGGGAAAGTCGGCGGCGGGAAATCCCGGCGCAAACGACAGCGACGCAACGGGTCCGCCTTCGAGTTCGGCCAGCATGCCGTACATCCCGCGTGCCGGCTCGACGAGCGTGCACATCGCATTCACCGGAATCAGAAACGGAATGCGCCGCGCCACGCGTTTCAGCGGCCGCCCGTCACGCATCAACGTATCGAGCAGCGCTGCCGCGCGCTCGCCTGTTTCGGCCATATCGACATGCGGATAGGTCCGGTATGCAACGATTGCGTCCGCGAGTTTCAGCATTCGGTCTGTCACGTTCGCGTGCAGATCGAGCGACACGACGAGCGGCACCGCAGCGCCGACGATGGCACGCACGCGCTCCAGCAACTCGCCTTCGCCGTCGTCGATATGTTCGGCGACCATCGCACCGTGCAGGTCGAGATAGATCGCGTCGAAGCCGCCCCCGCGCACGGCATCGACGATCTCGCCCGCGATGCGTTCGTATGCGTCTTCTGTCACATGTGCGGACGCGCTCGCGCCGGCCCAGATCACGGGAATCAGTTTGTGGCCGGCTCTTTGCGCGGCGTCGATGAAGCCGCCGATCGGCACGTTCACGTCGCGCAACGCGAGCATGTCGGCGCCGCGCGACAAAGGCGGAAAGCCCTCGCCCTGAACGAAGCTACGGTACGACGCCTTGGTCGGCGCAAAGGTGTTGGTCTCGTGTTGAAAACCGGCAATCAGGATCTTCATGGTGCGTTGTGTCCTCGTACTCGTTGCGCTTGAGTCGATTGAGATTCGAACGCGATTCGGATGACGTCAGTTCGATTCGGGGCTCAGCGCCAGCTCGGCCGCGTCGCGAGCGGGCCTGCGGCTCTGGCGGCTGGCGAGAATCAGCAGGCCCGCGATCACCGGCATGCACGCCATCACGATCAGCGCGAGATGCGAATTGCCCGTCGCGGTACGCGCCCAGCCGATCGCAGCCGGACCCCAGAAACCGCCCGACAGCCCGATCGTGTTGATGAGCGCGATCCCGCCCGCCGCGGCCGGGCCTTTGATGTATTCGCCCGGCATTGCCCAGAACACCGTGTACGCCATCCACATCGCCGCCGTGGCGGCCGTCAGCAATGCGAGCGTCGCGAACAGATTGCCTTGCGTGAAGATCGACGCGACCAGCAGCAGCGCGCCCGTCAGCGCGGGTACCGCGCAATGCAGACGCCGCTCGCCCGTGCGGTCCGAACTGCGCCCCGCGACATACATCGCAATCCCCGCCGCGACGTACGGAATCGCCGCATACCAGCCAAGACGCAGCGTGTCGCTGACGCCTTGTTCCTTGATCAGCGTCGGCAGCCAGAAGCTGATCGCATAGATCGGAAAGATGATTGAAAAGTACGCAAGCGCGAGCACGTAGATGCGCCGATCGAGCGCCACGGCCTTGAACGAATGGTTGTGTGCGTGCGCCGCGCCCGTTTCGCTTTCGAGCAGTCGCTTTTCGTCGGCGTTCAGCCAGCGCGCGTCGGCGGGACGGTTCGACAGCACGAACAGCGTGAGCACACCAAGCGCGATACACGGCAAGCCTTCGATCAGAAACATCCATTGCCATCCGGCGAGACCGTAGACACCAGAGAACGCGGAAATCAGCCATGCCGACAACGGTCCGCCGACGATGCCGCCCAACGGCCCGGCCAGAAACACGATTGCAATCGCGCGGGCCATGCGCGTCGGTCCATACCAGCACGACAGGTAATAGATCATTCCCGGCGCGAAGCCCGCTTCGAAGATGCCGAGCAGAAAGCGCATGCCGTAGAACATCGGCACGTTATGCACGAACAGCATGGACGCCGACGTCAGCCCCCAGAGCACCAGAATGCGGCTGAACGTCTTGCGCGCACCAATCTTCGGCAGCAACAGATTGCTGGGCAATTCAAACAGCACGTAGCCGAGAAAGAAAATGCCCGCGCCGACGCCGTACGCCGCATCGGAGAAGCCAAGGTCGCTTTGCATCTGCAGCTTCGCGAAACCTACGTTCACGCGGTCCAGATACGCAAACATGTAGCACGCGAGAAGAAACGGAAGCAGCCGCCAGTTGAGCCGGTTGTAAAGGGTCCGAACGGGATCGCTTTCCCTCAAGGTCTGTATTGCTGTCATGTACGTCTCCAGTGTCGGGTTTTGTACCCGTGCTTGCGTTACGCCATGTTGTCGGGGTAAAAAACCGCGAGCAAGAGCAACTAAGTTCACGCTTCGTTGCCTGGAAGGCAACGCTTCGCCCATCGTCCTGGAGACGCTCGTCATGCGGGAAATCAACCAGCAAAGGCTGCGCTACTTTCATGAAGTCCTGACGCACGGCACCATTCGCGGCGCGGCGGACAGTCTGAACACGTCGCCTTCCGTGATTACGCGGCAGATCAGGCTGCTCGAAGAGGAACTCGACGCGACGCTGTTCGAACGCGAGGCGCGCGGCGTCAAGCCGACCGAGGCCGCCGCGCATCTGCTCGAATTCTGGCGCGGCTACCGCTCGCAACAGGAAAAACTCGAAGATCAGCTGCATTTGCTGAAGGGGCTTCAGCAGGGCCGGGTGCAGTTGGCCGTCAGCGAAGGTTATGTCGATCCGCTGGTGGAAGAGGTGATCGCGCCATTCTGCGCGAAGTATCCGAAGCTGGAGGTCGGACTCGACATACTCGCTGTCGACGATCTGCTGAATCAGGTCGCGGAAAGCCGCGCGCACATCGGGCTTGCGTACAATCCGCCGCCGCATCCGCGCATCGAGTATCGGGCCAGTTCGGCACAGCCCGTCGTGCTGCTGGTGAGGCGCGGTCATCCGCTAGCGCAGCGCGGCGGCCCGGCGCACGTGAAGGATCTGCTCGAATGGCCGCTCGCATTGATGCCCGCCACGTTCGGCATCGGCCACGCCGCAAAGATGCTGGAGTTCGCGGAGAACATCGAAATCCGCGCGATGCTCACGAGCAATTCGCTGACTGCCCTCAAGCGCTTCGTCGCGCATGGCGACGGCGTGACGCTGATCGGCGAGTTCGCCGCATATCGAGAACTCGAAGCGGAAGAACTCGCCATTGTGCCTATCGCTCACCCGTTGTTTCAGGGTGCAAAAGCGCGCCTGCTGGTGAAGTCGGGACGGCCGCTCGCCGCTGCCGCGAACGAACTGCTCGAATGGATCTTGCGCGGGATGTCGATGTTTGCGCGCGATCGGGAACCCAAAGACAGTTGAGGTCATGCGGCAAAGTCTTGACCGCATCCGCCCCCGTAACATCTCGGCAGTATGGCCGTTGGCTATCCGTCATCTTTGAAACTTTATTGGAGAACGCGTGCAGCCCTGCCGATAAGAGACTTGTCAGTCAACATGTACCAATGGCAAAGCAATGGCGTTTCTCAATACATTCAAAATCGGTCCGCGTCTGGGCGCGGGATTTGCAACCGTTCTGATTCTTCTCTGCGCGACTGGGGGTATCGGCTTACTGCAGGCGTCGCGTATCTATGACGGCACCAACGAGATCGCAAGCAACTGGCTTCCAAGCGTCGAAGCGCTGGGCGCGCTGCGCAGCCGCGTCGACGACGTGCGGCGCCTGTCGCTGCGCGAACTGCTCGCCGCGGACGCGAACCAGTTGAGCGCCACTCGCGCGCAGCACACTTCAGCCGTCAACGCGGTCGCGTCTTCGCTGGAGGTGTATTCGAAGCTGGTTTCATCGCCGGAAGAACAGCGGCTTTTCGATAGCGTCAAATCGTCGTGGTCCAGCTATCTGGAAGTCGACGGAAAGGTCACGAAGCTGATCGACGCGGGCAGCGGCAGCGCCGCGGAAGCACGTCAGCTGACGGCAACGGAAGGGGCCACGCGCTTCATCGCGACGCTCGACCTGATCGACCGCGACATCAAGCTGAATCACGACGGGTCCGCCGCGGAAGTGGCGAAGGCAGGCGAGGCGTTCCGCAGCGCGCGCATGTGGACCCTGCTGCTCGCGGCGCTCGCGCTGGCATTGGGCGCCTGGATCGCCGTGGTTATCACGCGCTCGATCACGGGACCGCTACGCCGCTCCGTCGAGATAGCCGAAACCGTCGCACGCGGCGATCTGACCGCCGTCATTCAGGTCGACGGCAAGGACGAGTTGAGCCAGTTGCTCGACGCGCTGCGCAACATGAACGAACGTCTGCTGGACACCGTGGCCCGCGTGCGCTCGAGCAGCGAAAGCATCGCGACGGGCTCCTCGGAAATCGCAGCGGGCAACACCGATCTGAGCCAGCGCACGGAAGAACAGGCAGCATCGCTCGAAGAAACGGCCGCAAGCATGGAAGAGCTGACGTCGACCGTCAAGCAGAACGCCGAGAACGCCAACCAGGGCAACGCGCTCGCTGCGCGCGCTTCCGATACGGCGGCGCGTGGCGGCGACGTCGTGAGCCGCGTGGTGGATACGATGCGCGACATCTCGAACAGCTCGCAGCAGGTCGCGCAGATCATCTCGGTGATCGAAGGGATCGCGTTTCAGACCAACATCCTCGCGCTGAACGCGGCCGTCGAAGCCGCACGCGCCGGCGAGCAGGGCCGCGGCTTCGCGGTCGTCGCAGGCGAGGTGCGCACGCTTGCGCAACGCAGCGCGTCGGCGGCGAAGGAAATCAAGGACCTGATCGACGAATCGGTGAACCGCGTGAATAGCGGCACCGCGCTCGTCGACGAAGCCGGCCGCACGATGGGCGAGATCGTGCAATCGGTGCGTCAGGTGTCCGACCTGATGGGCGAAATCAGCGCCGCGTCGGGCGAACAGCATCGCGGCATCGAACAGGTCAACGTCGCAATCTCGCAGATGGATGAAGTGACGCAGCAGAACGCGGCGCTCGTCGAAGAAGCATCGGCGGCGGCGCAGTCGATGGCATCGCAAGCTTCCACGCTGCGCGAACTGGTGTCGACGTTCCGCTTGCCCGCAACGCGGGAAGCGAGAACGACGCTCGGGCCTTCGGCCTCGAAGCACGTTGCACGCGCCGCAGTCTCCCTGCCGACGAAGCCGCGCAGCGTAACACCCGCAAGGCCGCAGGTCATCGCTGCGCCCAAGGCAGAACCGGCGATGAGCCGCGCCGAAGCCGACTGGGAAACGTTCTGAAGATCGGCGCATCCCGGCTACACCGCGTGATGCGCCACTCGAATTTCACTTGTTCCAGCATACCGACATACGCTATTCATGTTCTGCTCGCGAAACCAGCTCATCGGGATCGAGCACGCAGTCGGCAAGCTCCATCAGATTGCTCGCGAACATGGAGGGCTTCCATTGTTCGACCGTCAGCCGCGCGCGTGCGGATAGGCGTTCGCGCAGCGCGTCGTCCAACGCGAGCGTGCGCATGCGCGCCGCGAGCATCTCCGTGTTACCGGGTTCGATCACATACCCGTTGACGCCGTTCACCACGAGTTCGCGCGCGACGCCGCATGTGTGCGTGACGATGGCCGTGCGCGATGCCGCGAACGCCTCGTTGACGCAAAGGCCCCATTGATCGAACTCGCTGGCCAGCACGACGAAATCGGACAGTCCGTAGATCGCGGGCATCTCGCCATTCGGCAACGCATCGAGAAATCGCACGCTGCCGTCGAGTTCGCGCTGCGAAACGAGGCTTCTCAGCGCCGGCTCGTCGCCGCCTTGCCCGATCAGGACCAGTTCGATTGCCTGGTCGGCAAGGCCGGAACGGGCAAACGCATTGATCACGACATCGACGTTCTTGCGCGCGACGAAGCGGCTCACGCACAGCACATAACGGCGCGGCAGGCCGCGCCGATCGCGCACTTCATCGGCAGTCGAATGTGCGGCCGCCGCGCGACGGGAAAACTGGTCGACATCGATCACATCGAAGCCCACCCGCGAACGCCAGCGCGGAATGCCGAGAAACTCCGCATAGTCGCGATGCCGCTCACCGGCGACGAGCGCGGCATCGAACCGTCGCACCAGATGCCTCTTCAGCCATTCCTTG
Organism: Paraburkholderia phymatum STM815; assembly: GCF_000020045.1. Taxonomy (GTDB): domain Bacteria; phylum Pseudomonadota; class Gammaproteobacteria; order Burkholderiales; family Burkholderiaceae; genus Paraburkholderia; species Paraburkholderia phymatum. The sequence goes on from NC_010625.1 coordinate 1,302,539, forward strand.
ATGTCGCTGCGCGGGCCATCGTCGGCTTTGGAGTCCGACATATAGATCAACGCGAAAGACCGCGTGAACCGTCTGAGGAAACAGAGCCACAACGAATACGGCGTGTCGTAGCCCAACGTGACAACCACATCGGGCTCGACTCGCCGGACGATCGCAGCGAGTCGCGCAAACACACGCAACCAGCGGCCGCCTGCATCGCTGATATCGTTCTCCAATGTGGTGACCCGCTCGTGACGCTGCTCGAAAAACGATGCGCGCCGCGTCTGCGGAAACGAATAAAAACCCGATCGGCCGAATACTTCGACGAGACAGACCTCGTCGCCGCGCCTCGCCGCAAGTTGCATCAATGCTTCGTAACGCGGCACATGGTAGTCACCCAGGTGACCGATAACGAACAGCATCCGCATGACGTCCTCAGAACACCGCTATTGGCAGAACCGCATGACGCGCTAGCACGTCGGGATGCCATTATTGATATCGACGATCTTTCCGATCGTTCCAGACCACTGGCGGACGCTGCACCAGCCGGCCATTTACTCTATTACGTGCGGCACATTACGTTCGTATGTATTGCAACTCGTGACTGCAATTTGTCGATTAAAAACTGTTGTTCGGAACGCAGCCTTTCCTGATGCGCGTGCACTACTCTCTTTTAAAAATCGACTCACAAAGATAGACTGGGCTGCATCGCTCGTGTCTGTACAAAATACTCGCGCTTCTTTCAAACCGTAAGAAGAACAATGCCTCTGGCTTCTGCGCGCAAACAGAGCGAGGCTACTTCATCCCTCACATGACGGCTCTCGGGAACAATACCAAGAAAAACAGGGGCGGTTGCACACATGTGAGCACGTCGTCACTTGTCAGGCTGTCGCGCGCCGTCCTTCTTCTCTGTCTTGGCTTCGTTTGCTCCGCGACTGCGCGTGGGTCGACTGCGGACTGCAGTGCCGGCACGCTCGTCACAGTCGTCGCACATCTCGACGACGATCTGTTGTTCGTCGAGCCAGCAATCAGCGAACGGCTGCGCGCGGGATGGTGCGTTACGACGGTACATCTGATCGGCGGCGCCAACGGCGCGAACTTCGCTTACGTGCAAAAGCGCGAGGAAGGCTCGCGTCTCGCCTACGCGCGCGCCGCTGGCGTGCCGAACGCGTGGGATGAATCGACGCTGAAAATTGCGGGGCAACCCGTGTATCAACTCACGTTGAAAGCGCAACCCCGTGTGCGCCTGCTCGAACTCCGACTGCCTGGCGGCGCAGTTCGCGGCGGCCGCGTGCCGCTCGCATTGCTATGGGATCAGGGCGCAACGCTCACGACTTATCCAATGGGACGTGGAGAACTTCCGGCAGCACGCTATACGCGCGACTCGCTCTCCGCCGTATTGAGGGAGATCCTGCAAGACGCAACAAGCATCGCGACACTTAACCCGGACACCGTGCCGTTTATCGAGCATCCCGATCACATCTACGCCGCCCGCATCACGCGCCACCTCGCGCAAACCCTCGATCGTTCCCTACCGATCGGCTACTACACCACCTACCCGACGGGGAACTGGCCAACGACGCTGTTCGGCGATACGGCACAACGCAAACGCGACCTGGCAGCGAGCTATTTTTCCGTCGACGGCGGTGACGTCGCGCACGTATTCGGTGAATATCAATGGGACGGCAACTGGGTATTGCGCAATTACGTGCGCAACGACACCAACCGTCACAAGGTTCAGGACTTCGTCGCGCTCCCTTCCGTTCTGTTCAATGCAGGGTCGAATCAATGTCTGACGTCGACGGGCGCCGGACGTGCACCTGCGCTCTCCCCTTGCGACGATTCGGTCGGACAGCAGTGGATATGGGAGCCGCGTGCCAGCTATGCCGGCAACCAGCACAACGCGGCACTCGTCTCCGCTTCGACGGGACTGTGCGTGGGCGAACACGACGGCGCGCTTGCAGAAGAACCGTGTGAGGAATGGAAAGCGGCACAACGTTGGACACCTTGGGATTTTGGTCTGATATTTACACCGTCACGACGATGCCTTGGAGAAGAACACAACCGGCTTCACATCAGAGGCTGTGCTTCATTGACGACACGCTACAGATGGTCCGCAGCGCGTCCGACCCGGGCCACCGACCTTCGTCTCGCTGGCGCGATGTACGGTGACGTAGCCGGACAAGGCTCGCCGTCGGCTGTTTATGTTCAACGCCGGCCCGACGGTCCCGGCTTCGATATCTATGTTCAAACCTCAATTCTGCAGTTGTCTGAAACGCCAGATAACTGGTACTCCAATGCCGTGCGCTTCGACAGCCATGCCACAGAACCGACATGCAACGCCGACACATTGTGCTTCGACAGTGCACGCTTTCTCGTCGGTGACTTCGACGGAGACGGCCGGGCAGACTTGATGGTCGCCACGCCGAGACATGGCGGTACCGCGTTCTGGCTATTGAAAAGCAACGGCAGCCGCTTTCTCGAACCCACACTCTGGTTTCAGAGCGACGACAACATTTCCGCTGACCACGCGCAGCAGTACGTCTCGTTTGCGACAGCCGAATCCCCGAGCGAGAAGATCCTGATCGCAGTCCTGAGATCAGATAACGCGGTAGAGCTTTGGACAGTCGGCGCCGATCGCGACGGACATATTCAGCAGACTAAAGTGCCCGGCGCCCATCGTTTCACATCCGATGTGCAGATCCTCTCCCTGAGAAGCGACCGCCAAAGATTCACGCCGTTTGTTGCCGTTGAATCCGCAGACAAAAGCCGCCGCATGACGGTGACGCAGTTCGGTTTCGACAGTGGCCATTGGAGCATTGGCGAGACGGCTCTTCTTCCGCCCCTGTTCAAGCGCGACACTACACGCATCACGAACGACGCCGGCGCAGAGATGTCGGTTGTCATTGCGGTGCCGCATCTGGCGGGACCGGGCGGCGTCGATGTCTGGAAATGGAGTGTCGCTCGTCCTGCGAGCGAGCCCGTTTTTATGAAGTATCTGCGTGAAATCCGGTGGCAAGACGCTGCGCCAACCGTGGTTCGCGATGCGAAAGGCACGGCACTGTTTTTCTACGAGCGAGCGGACGCGATCTTGACCAACACGCTTTTCACCTCAGGTAACGCCACCCTCGTTAGATATCCGTTCAACGGCAACGACATACAAGGTATGCCAACGGGATCTTTCGCGCTCCCCGCCGTTTATTCGGAATCGCTGTGGCTCGAACGCCTCTTTCAATAGGTGATGTGGTCCTCTTCAAGTGAGAATCGAATTCAATTTGCATGGAAAGAGAGAAAAAAGGCTATCGCAATCAATGCACGTGTCGAGTAACGACTAGTGCTTGACCGAATCGCATCAGATGGATTGGATATGGTATATCCACTTATGTAGATTGCGACAAACGACGATCGACCCACGCAACCGTACGCGACAAAAAAAAGTTCCACGGTTCGGCGAGCCGGTGCTCCAGATACACGCCCCATTCTGAATGGTGATACGTGCGGATACTACAGGTTGTCTATGCGCCAAGGCTGTCGGGTGCGGAGATTCTGGCAAAGGGTCTCGCCATCCAGCACAGGGAGGGCGGTCACGAGGTCTGCATCACCTCGATGCAGCCACAGTTGGCCGATTTCGATCACAGCCGCAGCGAACTCTCGGCGGCAAACGTGCTGTGCGACTTTCCCGATTCGCCTCTGGGAAGGGTGGGACGGCTCAGGCATCTTTGGCGCTGCGTACGACGCTTCCGCCCCGATATCATCATCGCGCACGCTACGCTCGCCGCGCTCTATGTACGTCTTCTGCCAAGCGTTGCGCCCGTCGTCTATGTAATGCACTCGGGCTCCAACGATTTCGCCAACCCCAAGCTGAAATGGGCGGAGCGCGTGCTGTCGCGTCGCGCAAAGGTGGTGGTCGGCGTATCGCCACAAAACACCCGCGACTATCTGCGGGAAGTCGGCCCCCACCCATACGTGACTGTGATTCCCAATGGCGTAGACCTGCCGCGTTTCGAGAACGCGGCGTCTGCACCCGTCACCGGCGATCGCCGTGACTCACGGCAAATCGTCCAACTGGGGCGCTATGTCGTCGACAAGGGACAACTCGAGACTATTCAGGCGTTCGAAATCGTATTGCAGCATGAGCCCGATGCGCGTCTCGTGTTTTATGGCGTGATCGAAGATCAGGCCTATCACGATAAGGCCATGAGCCTCGTGCACCGTTTGAATCTGGCCGGGCGAGTCACGCTGTGCGGACCCGAATCGAACGTCGCCGCCATTCTGCAGGCATCGCAGGTGTTCGCGATGCCCTCGCACAGGGAGGCGCACAGTATCGGCTTCCTGGAAGCGTTGGCTTCGGGTATTCCCGTGGTGGCGAGCCAGATCGCAGCTTTCGAATTCGCCCGCGATTTCGCTGGCGTATCGCTGGTCGATACGAATAACACGCCGGCGTATGCGCAAGCGTTGCTCGATGCGCTGCATTCGCCTCGCGCGCATCGGGCACTCGACGGCTACACGTTGCGCGACACCGCCGAGCGCTACCTGAATATTGCAAAGACCGTCTTCGAAAGAAACGGCATTGCCGCCAACGCGTCGATAGCCGACTGGAAGCGCAATGAATCTTCGATGTGAGGACGGAACAACATCTGTCCGTCACTCGTTTTCTATCACGCACCCGCCACCGCCGACGAGCACAGCACCCGCCAACAGACTCGACAGGACCCTGCCACTCACGCCAAGGACAGTTTCGGCAGCGCACTGCAACTGCTGCTGGTGGAGCAGCGCGATGCGACGTATCACACAAGCTTTTTTATTTCACGCGATGCTCGAGTGGCGTCGGCCATTTGTCAGCGGGTGATCTGCAGATTGCGCTGTACGTCATTTGTCCGATTGCGTGTGGACCGGGAAAGACTGCACTACATTGAAATTGAAATGGCGTCGCTGCGTGCGCTTGCCCACATTCGCCCGCGGATGCAGCGAGGCAGCATGAGAGCCTGACGGGCGAACTGGAGCCGATGCGCGTGACCGAATCACGCGTCGACGCCGGGTCTTCGCAGTACTGATCCAGTTCATTCAGGTTGGGGAAGAACATGATGTCTACTCGTGCGCCTCAAAGACTCGACACGAAGGAAACCGAAGGCACAGACCTCATTCCCCGTCGATTGCGGCAAGTTGCAATCGTGCTGTTCGACGGGTTCGATCTGATGAGCGCCAGCGTGATCGCCAATACACTCGAACTCGCAGGCGAGCTGTCGGCTCGCGGCCCGGTCCAGTGGACGTATCGGATCGCCACATTGTCCGACCACGCCGGATATGTCGCCAGCTCTGCCGCTCTGCGCCTCTGCGCCGAAGCATTCGATGTACACGCGGAGCATGAATTCGATGCGATCTTCGCGATCGTCGGCTCCGACGCGTACGTCGATTCGCGCTCGGCGCCGCTGGTCGCGTGGATCAATCGCGCGCGCTCCAAGGCAAGCGATGTGCGGCTCGTGGGCGCAACGCCGCCGGGACTCGATGACCACGCCTATGGTTCGTTCGACGAGGCTTCGCCCGATCCTCGCAGACGTGCGGCCTACCGTTCTTCCGACTGCAAGACAAAGGCGCAAAGTCTCCACGATGCGCTGACAGCTGCGCTGAAACTGATCCGTCGCGACATGGGCGACGGCATGGCGCGTCGCGTAGCCGAACGGCTGTCGATCTGTTCACGCGACATGCTCAACGCAATCTTCGAGGATGTGGTCGGCAGCACGCCCGCCGAAAAAGTGCGCGCTGCCGCTCACTGGCTGCAGGACAACTGCCGCCGCCAGATCACGATCGAAGACGCCGCGCAGGTCGCCGCGATGAGCGAACGCAGCCTGCTGCGCCATTTCAGAAGCGAACTCGGCATGACGCCCTCCGACTATCTGATGCACGCGCGCTTGCAGGTCGTCTGCAATCTGCTGATCGAAACCGACTTGCCCGTCGACAAGGTCGCCAAGCGCGCCGGCTTGACGAGCGGCGACCATCTGGCGCGCAGCTTCCGGCGGCATATGAAAACATCGCCGAGCGAGTACCGCGCGCAACGCCGGATGCAATGTTGAGCCACGCCGCGCGCACGTGATTCGACAAGATACAACACCGCCTTTTTGCCGGGTTCTTACCCGCCGCGCGCTGCGGTATGCTGGCGGCTTTCCCGTAATAAACCTGACGAATCACGATGTCCGACGAATACGAAGTCCACGGTCCGCATGATCATGCCATCGAGCATGCAGGCGCTCATGGCAGCGACAACAGCGCGTCGCGCCTCGCCGTCATGACGGCGATTCTGGCGAGCGTCGGCGCGATCGCCGCTTATCAGAGCGGCGCTAACGAAAACCTTGCACTCTTCTACAAGAACGAAGCGGCTATCCTCAAAACGGAAGCCGCAAATCAGTGGGCTTATTACCAGGCCAAGGGAGAAAAGCAGAATCTGGCGGAGCTGGGCGCGGCATTGACGGATCCGGCGTCGGCTGCGCATGCGAAGTTCGTCACCGACACGCAACGCTACAAGACCGAGAAAGAACCGATCCGCCAGCAGGCGGAGTCGCTCGAGAAGCAGGTGAAGAAAGACAATGAAGTCAGCGAGTCGTTACAGCATCAGCATCATCGCTGGGCACAAGCGACGACGCTGATCCAGATTTCCATCGCACTCGCCGCCATCACACTGCTGACGAAAAAGCGCTGGCTGCAGAAGCTCACGATCGGGATGGCCGTCGTTGCCGTCGGTCTTTTCGTCACGGCGTTGTTCGGCGTATAAGCACGCCGGTTGGCGCGGCGCTCATTGCGTCGCATTGAGCTTGCGCCACAACGTCGTCTTGCTGATGCCGAGCGCTCGGCACGCGGCATCGCGATCTCCGCCGCACACCGCCAGCATCGCGCGTATCTCGTCGGCTTCGACATGCCGGCTGCGCTCGCGCAACGTCAACGTGCCCTTCTTTTGCGGCTTCGACGATGCGAATAGTTCCGGTGCGACGACATCGAGCATCTCGCGCGTGAACGTGTCGTCTTCCGTATCGGCGAGCTCGACGGCAATCCGTTCGATCACGTTCTGCAACTCGCGCACATTGCCTGGCCACGCGTAGCCGCGTAACGGCTCTCCGATCTGCGCGAGCACGCGCGTCGCTGCGGGCAGATCGCCGACGCGCGCGGCCAGCCTCGGTTCGCGCGCTGCCGCCTGCAGCAGCAGTTGGGCGGCAAGCGGCAGCACGTCGGTCGTGCGTTCGCGCAACGGCGGCAGCGCAATGCTCAGAATGTTCAGCCGATAGTAGAGGTCCGCGCGAAACGTGCCGTCCCCGATGCCTTCCGTCAACGCACGGTGCGTTGCGGCAACCACGCGGATATCGACACGCGTCGGCTCCGTCGATCCGAGCCGCACCACTTCTCGCTCCTGCAACACGCGCAGCAGCCGGCTCTGCAGCGGCAGCGGCATCTCGCCGATCTCATCGAGAAACAGCGTGCCGCGATGGGCCGCTTCGATCAGTCCCGCCTTGCCGCCTTTGCGCGCACCTGTGAACGCGCCTTCCTCGTAGCCGAACAACTCGCTTTCCAGCAGGGCCTCCGGAAATGCGCCGCAATTGATCGCGACGAATGCAAAGTCGCGCCGCGCGCTCAGCTGATGCATGCTTTGCGCCACCATTTCCTTGCCCGTGCCGCTTTCGCCGAGTATCAAGACGGTTGCATCGGACTTCGCATACCGCCGCACGAGCATGCGCACACGCTCGATCGATGGACACTCGCCGACCAGATCGTCTAGCTGGTAGCGGGCCGTAAGCTGCTGCGCGCGCTGGCGCGAACGCAGCGTGCGATCCAGCCGTTCTACCGCACGCGATTCCTGGAAGGTCAGCACTGTACCCGCCGATGAATCAGCGCCCGCCAGCGGCCCGCGATGCACGAGATAGCTCGTGCCGCGCACGGACACGAGCGTGTCGCCGTCGTTATCGGGCAGCGCGCCGGCGATATCGGGCGCGAGCTGCTCCAACGGCGAACCGGCTGCGCTTGCGGCGTCGATACCGAGCACGCCCGCCAGCCGCCGGTTGATCGCTTCGACGCGCCCTTGGGCGTCCAGCGCGACGACGCCGTCGCGCAAATGCTGCAACAGGTTGTCGAGGCGCTGACGGCGCATGCCTTCGGCACGCGTGGCGTGCGCCACTTCGAGCGCCGTATCGAAGGCGCTGCGCACCGAGGCGCGCGAATACAGGAAGACGGCGCCCATGCCCGCACGCTCGGCGAGATCGGTCACGTGGCCCGGCCCGACGACGGCGTCCACGCCACGCTCGCGCAGTTCGCGCACGCAATCCTCTGCGTCTTCCGTCGAGCGGTATGACGCGAAGATCACGTCGATGCCGTATGCCGACGCAAAACGCTTCACCTCGTCGGGCGTGTCGCCGTGCGTGACGAGCGCGACTGAATTGCCGTCGCGCCGCGCCCGTGCCAGCGCCTGCATCACGTCGAAGCCAGTGGGCGCGATGACCACGACGGGTACGCTGACACGCGTCTTTAGATACGCGCCGTTCGAGCCGCCTGCGACGATCACGTCCGGCAGCTCGGAACCCGCCGCCTCGATTTCCTGCACGGCGTCGTCGAAACCGCGGGCGACGACACGCAAATCGGCGCGGGCGGCGTATTCGCTCGCGATATCGACGAACAGATCGCGCAAGCGGCTGATGCCCATCGCCCAGATGCGCGGGCGCGGGTTGGAAACGGCGGAAGGTGTGCTCATCGCGGCGGTCCGGGTCGGATTCACGGTCATCTATGATTATGCGCGCATAATTTCATAACAGAAACCGCGGATTTCACTTTTGAAATTAAAGCAAATGCCGGGTTGCGCGCTCGCCTCGCAAAATCAGTAACTTAGCGTGGCGCGCAAACCTGGCACGTCACTTGCAGATATAGGCCCGCAAATCCACGGAGCCTCACAGTGAACTCAACCAGACAACCCATCAGCGCCGGCGCGGCATTCCGCCAGGCCGTCGCAGAAGGACAACCGCTGCAGGTCGTCGGCGCAATCACCGCCTACGCCGCGAAAATGGCCGAAGCAGTCGGCTTCAAGGCCGTGTACCTGTCGGGCGGCGGCGTCGCCGCGAACTCGCTCGGCATCCCCGATCTCGGCATCAGCACAATGGACGACGTGCTGATCGACGCCCGACGCATCACCGACGCCACCCACCTGCCGCTGCTCGTCGATATCGACACCGGCTGGGGCGGCGCCTTCAATATTGCGCGCACGGTCCGCTCGTTCATCAAGGCGGGTGTCGCTGCCGTTCACCTCGAAGACCAGGTGGGGCAGAAACGCTGCGGCCATCGTCCGAATAAGGAAGTGGTCGCGACGCAAGAGATGGTGGATCGCGTGAAGGCTGCCGTCGACGCGCGCACCGACGATCAGTTCGTCATCATGGCCCGCACCGACGCCGCCGCCGCCGAAGGACTCGACGCCGCGATCGAGCGCGCCGTCGCCTATGTCGAAGCCGGTGCCGACATGATCTTCCCGGAAGCGATGCGAACACTCGACGACTATCGCAAGTTCAAGGCCGCCGTGAAGGTGCCGATTCTCGCGAACCTGACCGAGTTCGGCACGACGCCATTCTTTACGACGACGGAACTGCGCGACGCGAACGTCGATATCGCGTTGTATTGCTGCGGGGCATATCGCGCGATGAACGCGGCCGCCCTCAACTTCTACGAAACGACGATGCGCGACGGCACTCAAAAGGCCGCGGTGCCGACGATGCAGACGCGCGAAGATCTCTACAAATATCTTGGCTATCACGCGTACGAAGACAAACTCGACGCGCTGTTCGCCGCCAACAAGTAATTGCATCTGGAGGAAGACACATGAGCGAAGCAGACAACGTCACGCAAAGCGCGGGCGCATTCAAGCCGAAAAAATCCGTCGCGCTGTCGGGCGTGACGGCGGGCAACACGGCCCTGTGCACGGTCGGCAAGACGGGCAACGACCTGCATTACCGCGGCTACGACATTCTCGACATCGCAGGTGCCTGCGAGTTCGAGGAAGTCGCGTATCTGCTCGTGCACGGCAAGCTGCCCAATGTCGCCGAACTCGCTGCGTACAAAACGAAGCTGAAAGCGCTGCGCGGCCTGCCCGCGAACGTGAAGGCCGCGCTCGAATGGATTCCCGCTGCCGCACACCCGATGGACGTGATGCGCACGGGCGTGTCCGTGCTCGGCACGGTGCTGCCCGAAAAGGACGACCACAACCTGCCCGGCGCGCGCGATATCGCCGACAAGCTGATGGCCTCGCTCGGCTCGATGCTGCTGTACTGGTATCACTACTCGCACAACGGCAAGCGCATCGAAGTCGAAACCGACGACGATTCGATCGGCGGCCATTTCCTGCATCTGCTGCATGGCGTCGAGCCGCCGAAGTCGTGGGTCGATGCGATGCACGTGTCGCTCAACCTGTACGCCGAGCACGAATTCAACGCGTCGACGTTCACGGGCCGCGTGATCGCGGGCACGGGTTCGGACATGTATTCGGCCATCACGGGCGCAATCGGCGCGCTGCGCGGGCCGAAACACGGCGGCGCCAACGAGGTCGCGTTCGAGATCCAGTCGCGCTACCAGACACCGGATGAAGCCGAAGCGGACATTCGCCGCCGCGTGGACAACAAGGAAGTCGTGATCGGCTTCGGTCACCCGGTGTACACGATCTCCGATCCGCGCAACAAGGTGATCAAGGAAGTCGCGAAGAAACTGTCGAAGGAACAGTCGAACATGAAGCTGTTCGACATCGCGGAACGCCTCGAAACGGTGATGGCCGACGTCAAGAAGATGTTCCCGAACCTGGACTGGTTCAGCGCCGTGTCGTACCACATGATGGGCGTGCCGACGGCCATGTTCACGCCGCTGTTCGTGATCTCGCGCACCTCCGGCTGGGCCGCGCACATCATCGAGCAACGCATCGACAACAAGATCATTCGCCCGAGCGCGAATTACACAGGACCGGACAACCTCGCGTTCGCGCCGCTCGCGAAGCGCGCCTGATCGACGAGCCGTCTTTCGATTGCGGATGTGAGAGCCGCGTCGAACTTGGGCCCTGGTTCGTCGATACCCGCGAGCCAGGGCCGCTTTTTGCCGACCGACCTTTGCTGCACCGCGCGCCCAATCACGCGCTAAACTTCGCGGAAAGCGCTCGCACGCGATCCGCCCGCTTGAAACGGGAGAATTACCGCATGTGTCCCTACGTCATGAATACTGCATACCGCAAACCGCTGCCCGGCACCTCGCTGGACTACTTCGATACGCGCGCCGCCGTCGATGCGATTCAACCCGGCGCATACGACAAGCTGCCGTACACATCGCGCGTGCACGCCGAGAACCTCGTGCGCCGCTGCGATCCCGCGACGCTGAACGATTCGCTCAAGCAGATCGTCGAGCGCAAGCGCGAGCTGGACTTCCCGTGGTTTCCGGCGCGCGTCGTGTGTCATGACATTCTCGGTCAGACCGCGCTCGTCGATCTCGCCGGCCTGCGCGACGCGATCGCCGATCAGGGCGGCGACCCTGCGAAGGTGAACCCCGTCGTGCCCGTGCAGCTGATCGTCGATCACTCGCTCGCGGTCGAGTGCGGCGGCTTCGATCCCGATGCGTTCGCGAAGAATCGCGCGATCGAAGACCGGCGCAATGAAGACCGCTTCGACTTCATCAACTGGACCAAGAAGGCGTTCAAGAACGTCGACGTGATTCCGCCCGGCAACGGCATCATGCATCAGATCAATCTGGAGCGTATGTCGCCCGTGATCCACGCTGCCGACGGCGTCGCGTATCCGGACACGCTGGTCGGCACGGACAGCCACACGCCGCATGTGGATGCGCTCGGCGTGATCGCAGTGGGCGTCGGCGGACTGGAAGCAGAGAACGTGATGCTCGGCCGTGCGTCGTGGATGCGCTTGCCCGATATCGTTGGCGTAGAACTCTCGGGCAAGCGTCAGCCGGGCATCACCGCAACCGATATCGTGCTCGCATTGACCGAATTCCTGCGCAAGGAAAAAGTGGTCGGCGCGTATCTGGAGTTTCGCGGCGAAGGCGCATCGAGCCTGACGCTCGGCGATCGCGCGACCATCTCCAACATGGCGCCCGAATATGGCGCGACGGCCGCGATGTTCTTCATCGACGAACAGACAATCGACTATCTGCGCCTCACGGGCCGCGACGATGCGCAAGTGAAGCTCGTGGAAACTTACGCGAAAACAGCAGGCTTGTGGGCCGACACGCTCAAGCATGCCGAATATGAGCGCATCCTCAGCTTCGATCTGTCCACGGTCGTGCGCAACATGGCGGGCCCGTCGAATCCGCACAGGCGTCTGCCGACGTCGGACCTCGCGGAACGCGGCATCGCGGGCAAGTGGGAAGAAGTGCCGGGACAGATGCCCGATGGCGCTGTCATCATCGCGGCAATCACGAGTTGCACGAACACGAGCAATCCGCGCAACGTGATCGCCGCCGCTCTGCTCGCGCGCAATGCGAACGCTCGCGGACTGACGCGCAAGCCGTGGGTGAAATCGTCGCTCGCGCCGGGATCGAAGGCCGTCGAACTGTATTTGCAGGAAGCGAACCTGCTGCCCGAGCTGGAGAAGCTCGGTTTCGGCATCGTCGCGTTTGCATGCACGACGTGCAACGGCATGTCGGGCGCGCTCGATCCGGCGATCCAGCAGGAGATCGTCGACCGCGATCTGTATGCGACGGCTGTGCTGTCGGGCAATCGCAACTTCGATGGCCGCATTCATCCGTATGCAAAGCAAGCGTTTCTCGCGTCCCCGCCGCTTGTGGTTGCCTACGCGATTGCGGGCACGATCCGCTTCGATATCGAACGCGACGTGCTCGGCACCGACCGGGACGGCAAGCCGGTTTATCTGAAGGACATCTGGCCGAGCGACGAAGAGATCGACGCGATCGTCAAACAGAGCGTGAAGCCCGAGCAGTTCCGCAAGGTCTATGAACCAATGTTCGCGGTCACGGCTGCAAGTGGCGAGCCGATCAGCCCGCTTTACGACTGGCGCGCGCAAAGCACGTATATTCGCCGGCCGCCGTATTGGGAAGGCGCGCTCGCGGGCGAGCGCACGCTGAAGGGCATGCGGCCGCTCGCCGTACTCGGCGACAACATCACGACCGATCACCTGTCGCCGTCGAACGCGATTCTCGCGAACAGCGCAGCAGGCGAATACCTCACGAAAATGGGCCTGCCCGAAGAGGACTTCAATTCTTATGCGACGCATCGCGGCGATCACCTCACCGCGCAGCGCGCGACGTTCGCGAATCCGACGCTGATCAATGAAATGGCCGTCGTCGACGGGCAGTTGAAGAAGGGATCGCTTGCACGCATCGAGCCTGAAGGCAAGGTCACGCGCATGTGGGAAGCCATCGAAACCTACATGGATCGCAAGCAACCGCTCATCATCATCGCGGGGGCCGACTACGGCCAGGGCTCATCGCGCGATTGGGCCGCGAAGGGCGTGCGGCTCGCGGGCGTCGAAGCGATTGTTGCAGAAGGCTTCGAGCGCATTCACCGCACGAACCTTATCGGCATGGGCGTGCTGCCGCTCGAGTTCAAACGGGGCGTCAATCGTCTTGCGCTCGGTATCGACGGAACAGAGACGTATGACGTGATCGGCGAACGCAGACCGCGTGCGGACTTGACACTCGTCATTCATCGAAAGAACGGCGAGCGGGTCGACGTGCCCGTCACGTGCCGCCTCGACACGGCAGAGGAAGTCTCGATCTACGAAGCGGGCGGCGTGCTGCAACGCTTTGCACAAGACTTCCTGGAGTCGTCGAAGGCTGCGGCGTAAGGCCGGACATATTCATGCATTTCATGCGGGCGGTGCGCGATGTGCCGCCCTGCTCTTTTCAGGATCACGACAGGATCACCCTACATGGCTCACGCACCTCAGATCAGGATACCCGCGACCTACATGCGCGGCGGCACCAGCAAAGGCGTGTTTTTTCGGCTGAAAGACCTGCCGGAAGCAGCCCAGGTGCCGGGCGCGGCCCGCGATGCGCTGCTGTTGCGCGTGATCGGCAGCCCCGATCCATACGGCAAGCAGATCGACGGCATGGGCGGCGCGACGTCGAGCACCAGCAAGACCGTGATAGTCGCGAAAAGCAGCAGGCCCGATCACGACGTGGATTATCTGTTCGGTCAGGTATCGATCGACAAGCCGTTCGTGGATTGGAGCGGCAACTGCGGCAATCTGTCGGCGGCTGTGGGGCCGTTCGCGATCAGCGGCGGACTGGTGGACCCGGAGCGCGTGCCGGACAACGGTGTCGCTGTCGTGCGAATCTGGCAAGCGAATATCGGCAAGACGATCATTGCGCACGTGCCGATGACCAACGGTGCCGTGCAGGAAACGGGGGACTTCGAACTCGATGGCGTCACGTTCCCCGCTGCCGAAGTGCAGCTCGAATTCATGGACCCCGCCGCCGAGGAAGAAGGCGCAGGGGGGTCGATGTTTCCGACGGGGAATCTCGTCGACGATCTCGAAGTGCCCGGTGTCGGAACGCTGAAGGCGACGATGATCAACGCCGGGATTCCGACGATCTTCGTCAACGCCGATGCGATCGGGTATACGGGCACGGAATTGCAGGACGCGATTAATGGCGACGATGCGGCGCTCAAGAAGTTCGAGACTATCCGTTCGTATGGCGCATTGCGCATGGGGTTGATCAAGAGTCTCGATGAGATCGCGAAGCGGCAGCATACGCCGAAGATAGCGTTTGTCGCCGCGCCAGCCGGGTATGTGGCTTCTAGCGGGAAGACCGTTGATGCACATGATGTCGATCTGCTCGTGCGGGCGATGTCGATGGGCAAGCTGCATCACGCGATGATGGGGACGGCTGCTGTTGCTATCGGTACTGCTGCCGCTATTCCTGGCACGCTTGTCAATCTTGCCGCTGGCGGTGGGGAGCGCGAGGCTGTGCGGTTCGGGCATCCTTCCGGCACCCTGCGGGTCGGGGCTGAAGCCGTTCTGGAGAATGGCGACTGGGTCGTGAAAAAGGCCGTGATGAGCCGCAGTGCGCGGGTGTTGATGGAGGGTTGTGTGAGGGTTTGATGTGTGCTGCGGCGAACTGTCCTGCGCCCCTCAAGTCACCACAGCTACGCGATAAACGACGGGCGCGTACAACATCGCTACGCACCCGTCTTTCAGGCAACACGCGACATCGACATCAGTAGGCCACCTGATTCGCCGATGCATCCACGATACGCTTGCGCGCCATGAACCAGTAAAACAACGCCGCGCAGCCCGCAATTGCGCCGCCGATCACGAACGCGAGCGAATACGAACCCGTGCGGTCGACAATGAACCCCGCCGTCACCGGCGAGAACGCGCCGCCAAAATAGCCTCCGAAGTTCTGGATCGCACTGACGGACGCAACCATCGACGAAGGCGCAATATCGGCCGCCAGCGCCCACGCATTGCCGATCGTCGCGGCGATGAACGCGAGCCCGACCGTCATCAGCACGATCGTCATCGTGATCGACTGCGTAAAGGGCAGCGCAATTGCGCAGACAGCCGCGCCTAGCGAACAGCAGACGATGATGATGCGCTTCGCGCCCATCGACGATGCCAGGCCCTGATCGACGAGCTTCGTCGCAACCCAGCCCGCCAGCATCTCACCCAGCGCGCCGCCAAACCTGTCTCCTCCCTTCGTTGCCTGCCGTGAACTCTGTCCGGTCCCACTCGATGCTGGCTGGAGTTGTTCCCGTGTTCATATACGGGAAACATGCGCGCCGACCTTCGAGGCCGACGCGCATCGCACTACACGGTCACTTCCCCCAACGCAGCACCAGCGGATCGAGCCTGCGCGCAATGTCGATCAGTTCGGCACGCGTATCGGGATGCATCGCCGGCAGCGGATGACGCGGGCTTTCGCACGCGATCACACCGCCCTCTTTCATCAGCGCCTTCGCGGCGAGCAGACCCGTCTGGCGGTTCTCGTGATTGATCAGTGGAAGCCACCGCTGATAGAGCGTAAACGCTTCGTCGCGCCTGCCTTCGCGGAAGGCTTCGAGAATGGGACGAATGCCGTCAGGGTAGCCACCGCCCGTCATCGACCCCGTGGCGCCCGCGTTGAGGTCCGCGAACAGCGTGATCGCTTCTTCGCCGTCCCACGGGCCTTCCACTGCGTCGCCGCCGAGGCGGATCAGTTCGCGCAGCTTGGCGGCCGCGCCCGGCGTCTCGATCTTGAAGTACGAGACCTGTTCCAGCTCGCGCGCCATGCGTGCGAGGAACGGCGCCGACAGCACCGTGCCGCTCGCGGGCGCGTCCTGAATCATGACGGGAATGTCAATGCCATCCGACAGACGCGCGTAGAACTCGTAGATCTGTGTCTCGGGCACGCGGAACGTTGCGCCGTGATACGGCGGCATCACCATCACCATCGATGCGCCCTGTTCCTGCGCGCGGCGGCTGCGTTCGACACACACCGCGCTGCTGTAATGGCTCGTGGTCACGATCACGGGCACGCGGCCCGCGACGTGCTCGAGCATCGTGCGCGTGAGCGTTTCGCGTTCTTCGTCGGAAAGGGCGAACTGCTCGGAGAAGTTCGCCAGAATGCACAGGCCATCCGAGCCTGCGTCGATCATGAAATCGACGACGCGCTTCTGGCTTTCCAGATCGAGCGCGCCCGTTTCGGTGAAGGTGGTCGGCACCACGGGGAAGATGCCGCGATAGCGAGCAATGGTCTGCGAGGTCATGGCTGGTATTCCGCTGGAAACAGGTTAAACGAGGCGGCGCGGATCAGCGCGCCGGAGCCTTCGGTTCGGGCAGCGATGCCCGCACGACGAATGTGATCACGACGGCGAACAACAGCGTCACCGCAAGAAAATAGAGGCCGGCGGCGAGGCTGCCCGTCGCATCCTTGATGAGGCCGATGCCGTACGGCCCCACGTAGCCGCCGAGATTTGCGAGCGAATTGATCGTCGCGATGCCTACGGCCGCGCGTGCGCCCGTCAGGAATTGCCCGGGCAGCGCCCACACGACAGCCTGAATCGAATATAACGAGAACGCCGTCAGGCAGATGAACAGGAATTGCAGCGCCGGCGAATGCGCCCATGCGCTGAGCGCCATCGTGACGGCCGCGAAGCCCGACACGACGACGATATGCCAATAGCGCTCGCGCTTGCGATCCGAGTGACGCGGCACGACGCACAGTCCGACCACGGCAAACAGATACGGCACGGCGGACAGCAGGCCCGTGGTCGCATCGCTGACGCCGAAGGCCTTGATGATGGTCGGCAGCCAGAGCGACAGGCCGTAGATGCTCAACGGAAACGGCAGGAACAGCAGCGCGAGCAGCAGCACGCGTTTGTCCTTCAGCGCCGCAAGCGGATTGCCGTGCGACTTCAGACCATACGACGCGCTATCGGCGGCGAGTTCGCGTTCGATCCACGCGCGATCCGCTGCGGCGAGCCATTTGGCATTGGCAGGCGACTCAGGCAGCAGACGCAGCGTCGGCGCGCATAGCAGCACCGCGGGCAGGCCGCTCAACACGAATAGCGTCTGCCAGTTCGACAGGCCGAACACGCCATGCGTCGACAGCACCAGGCCCGCGATGGGTCCCGTCAGAATCCCGGCAAGCGGCTGCGCGAGCACCAGCAAGCCGATGATGCGGGCGCGATGCCGCATCGGAAACCACTTCGTGAGGAAGTACAGAATGCCCGGATACAGACCGGCTTCCGCTGCGCCGAGCAGAAAGCGCAACACATAGAAGCTGGTCGGTCCGGTCACGAGTGACATCGCCATCGTGATGACGCCCCACGTGAAGAGAATTCGCGCGAACCACACGCGTGCGCCGAAGCGTTCGAGCGCGAGATTGCTCGGCACTTCGCAGAGGAAATAGCCGATGAAGAAGAGCCCTGCGCCGAGGCCGTATGCGGCGTCGCTAATGCCGACGGCCGCGTTCATGTGCAGCTTCGCGAAGCCGACCACCGATCGGTCGATATACGCGACCACGTAAATCAGCGCGAGAAAAGGAATCAGCTTCCGAACCAGCAGGCTCATGATCCGCTGTTCGTCGGCGAGCGCAGCGCCCGTGCCCGCGTCCGCAACGGGCACGGCCTGCTGAACGCTGGCGTGAGATGAGGTCATTGCAATGTCTCCATGAATGTCGTTATATGCGCGCTGTCAGCGCAGTCAGTGCCGACAGCACGCGTCCCGGCGCGTCAGCCGGAGGTTCGTTCGTAGCGTCCCGCGACACGCCGATGCACGCCGAGCGGATTCGCGTCGCGCAGTGCTTCGGGCACCAGCGCGGCGGGCAGGTTCTGGTAGCAGACGGGACGCATGAAGCGCTCGATGGCAGCCGTGCCCACCGACGTGCTGCCGCCATCGGAGGTAGCTGGAAACGGACCGCCGTGAACGATCGCGTCGCAGACTTCGACGCCCGTCGGAAAACCGTTCGCGAGAATGCGGCCAGCCTTGCGTTCGAGAACGGGCAGGAGCGCCTGTGCAGCGGACTGATCGGCTTCGTCGAGATGCAACGTGATCGTCAATTGGCCTTCGATCCGGTTCAACACCGTGCGCAACTCGTCCATGTCCCCGCATTCGACGAGCACGCTGCACGGACCGAACACTTCATCGGCGAGCGAGTGATCCGCGAGCAGGCTCTGCGCGCTCACGCGAAACAGCGCGGCCTGTGCCCGACGGCTGCCGGCTTCGGGCGCCTTGCCGCGCGCCAGCGTCATTACAGCGGGATTCGCGGCGAAGCGCTCGATGCCCGCCTCGTAAGCCCGCAAAATGCCGCCCGTCAGCATTACGCCTGCGCCCACGTCGGACAGCGTCCGTGCGGCCGTCGCGGCGAAGCGTTCGAAGCCTTCACCCGCGATGCCGAGCATCAAGCCCGGATTCGTGCAGAACTGCCCGCAGCCCAGCGTGACCGATGCGACGAAGTCGCGCGCGAGCGTGTCGGTACGTGCGGCGAGCGCAGCGGGCATCAGCAGGTTCGGATTCACGCTGCTCATTTCCGCGTAGACGGGAATCGGCTCGGCGCGCGCGGCGGCAATCGCCATCAGCGCGCGTCCGCCCGCACGCGAACCCGTGAAGCCGACGGCCTTGATCGACGGATGCGCGACGAGCGCCGCACCGACTTCGTGGCCTGCGTCGAACAGCATCGAGAACACGCCCTCGGGCAGTTCCGCATGGCGCACGGCTTCCTGAATCGCGCGGCCGACCAGTTCGGACGTGCCAGGATGCGCGGGATGCGCCTTCACGACGACCGGGCACCCAGCGGCAAGTGCAGCCGCCGTATCACCGCCCGCGACCGAGAACGCAAGTGGGAAGTTGCTCGCGCCGAACACGGCGACAGGGCCGAGGCCAATACGCTGGAAACGCAGATCGGTGCGCGGCGGCTGTCGCTCTGGCAACGCGGGTTCGATGCGCGCATCGAGTGCGTCGCCGCTGCGCACGAGCGCTGCGAACATGCGCAACTGGTTCGCCGTGCGCGCACGCTCTCCTTCGAGACGCGCTCGCGGCAAGCCCGATTCGCTCATCGCGCGTTCGATCAACACGTCGCCCAGTGCTTCGATGCGCGCCGCGGCATCGTCGAGAAAGCTCGCGCGCCGTTCGGCGGGCATTGTGCGGTAGATGTCGAATGCGGATTCAGCGAGCGTGCAGACTTCATCCACGTCGCTTGCTTGCGCGCTGTTGTACGTCGGCGCGGGCAGCGCCTGCTCACTGGCTGCGTCGATCGCGTGAAATTCACCGCCCTTGCCACGACGCGTACGCGCGCCGATCAGCAGTTCACCTCTCAGGTCCATGTTTTCTCCTCGATGTTCAATGCGAATGGCGCGGCACGCCTGCGCCCCGGCAACCGACGAGGAAGTCCAGATCGCACCCCTCGTCTGCCTGCAACACGTGATCGATATACAGGCGCTGATAACCGCCGCCTGCGGGCATCTCGGGCGGCGTGTGCCGTTCCAGCCGGCGCGCGAGTTCTTCGTCGCCGATGTCGACGCGCAATGTGCCCGCATCGCAATCGAGCTCGATCCAATCGCCGTCCTGCACGGCCGCGAGCGGACCGCCGTCGGCCGCTTCCGGCGTGACGTGCAACACCACCGTGCCGTACGCGGTGCCGCTCATCCGCGCATCCGAGATGCGCACCATGTCCTTCACGCCCTGGCGCAGCAGCTTCGGCGGCAGACCCATGTTGCCGACTTCTGCCATGCCCGGATAACCCTTCGGCCCGCAGTTCTTCATCACCAGCACCGAATTCGCGTCGACGTCGAGCGTTTCGTCGACGATGCGCTCCTTGTAGTGCTCGAAGTTCTCGAATACGACAGCGCGACCTCGATGCTTCAACAACGCGGGGGTCGCCGCCGACGGCTTCAGCACCGCGCCGCGCGGTGCAAGATTGCCGCGCAGCACGCGGATGCCGCCGTCTTTCACGAGCGGCTTGTCGAGCGGACGGATCACTTCGTCGTTGTAGATCGGTGCGTCCATCACGTTGTGCCAGAGCGCCTTGCCATTCGCTGTCATCGCACCCGGATGCGGCAGCAGGTCCGCTTCGCCGAGACGCCGCAGCACGGCGGGCAAACCGCCCGCATAGTAGAACTCTTCCATCAGGAAGCGGCCCGACGGCATCAGGTCGACGATGGTCGGCGTATTGCGGCCGATGCGCACCCAGTCGTCCAGATCGAGCTTCACGCCGATGCGCCCCGCAATCGCCTTCAGGTGAATCACGGCGTTAGTGGAGCCGCCGATCGCCGCATTCACACGGATCGCGTTGAGGAAAGCCTCGCGCGTCAGGATCTTCGACAGCGTGAGACCTTCGTGTGCCATCTCGACGATACGCATGCCCGACATGTGCGCAAGCACGTAGCGTCGCGAATCGACGGCGGGGATCGCGGCGTTGTGCGGGAGCGATGTACCGAGCGCTTCCGCCATGCAGGCCATCGTCGACGCCGTGCCCATCGTGTTGCAGGTGCCCGCCGAGCGCGACATGCCCGCTTCCGCCGACAGGAACTTGTGCAGATCGATCTCGCCTGCCTTTAGCGATTCGTGCAACTGCCACACGGCCGTGCCCGATCCGATATCTTTGCCGTCGAGCTTGCCGTTGAGCATCGGCCCGCCCGTGACGACGATCGCAGGGACGTCACAGCTCGCTGCGCCCATCAGGAGCGCGGGCGTGGTCTTGTCACAGCCGGTGAGCAGCACGACGGCGTCGATCGGGTTGCCGCGAATCGCTTCTTCGACATCCATCGCCGCGAGGTTGCGCGTGAGCATCGCGGTCGGACGCAGATTCGATTCACCATTGGAAAACACCGGGAATTCCACAGGAAAACCGCCCGCTTCATAAATGCCGCGCTTGACGTGTTCCGCAATCTTGCGAAAGTGCGCGTTGCAGGGCGTCAGTTCCGACCATGTATTGCAGATTCCGATCACGGGGCGTCCGTCGAACTCGTGATCGGGGATGCCCTGATTCTTCATCCAGCTTCGATACATGAAGCCGTTCTTGTCGGCCGTGCCGAACCATTGGGCCGAGCGCAGCTTCGATTTCTTATCCGACATGCTTACTTCCTGAAGGCAAGTGCTGATGTTCTGAGCCGCCGCACGGCCCGACACGACGCTGCGTGAGCGACGGTTCGGATGGGGCTGGGTCGTGGTCGCGGACTCATGGAAAAGGAAAGTGTACGAAGCGGTCTGATATCTTTCTAATGAAAATTGGCGTCAAACTGATATCGTTTTAATTATTGGTATTAACCCTATGCTCGATTCGAATCCCTGGTATGTCCGCACGCGGCTCAAAACGCGGCAATTGCTGCTGCTCGTCGCGCTCGACGAAGAAGGCAACATCCACCGCGCCGCCGACGCTCTCAGCATGTCCCAGCCCGCCGCGTCGAAGCTGTTGCGGGAACTCGAAGAAATGCTGGATGCGCCGCTGTTCGAGCGGATGCCGCGCGGCATGCGGCCCACGCTGTACGGCGAGGTGATGATTCGCCACGCACGTTCGGTGGTCGGCAGTCTCGATCAGGCGCGCGAGGAAGTGCTCGCGCTGAAGTCGGGACAGCTCGGGCGCGTGGCCGTCGGCACGATTACGTCGCCCGCCGTGAGCCTGCTGCCCGCCGCGATCGCGCAGGTCAAGGTGAGTCATCCCGGCTTGAGCGTGAGCGTCGAGATCGACAGCAGCAATGTGCTGCTCGAAAGCCTCGCGCAGGACAAACTCGATCTCGTGATCGGCCGGCTTTCCGCTGAGCATGACAAGCTGCACCTGCGCTACGAGCCTCTCGCTGAGGAACAGGCGCTTGCCGTCGCCCGTTCGGGTCATCCGTTGCTGGCCGCGCAGTCCCTGACGCTCGCCGACGTTGTCGACGCGTCGTGGGTCGTGCCGCCTGCTCAAAGCGTGTTGCGTCATCGCTTTGAGCTGATGTTCCAGCGTCAAAGCCTCGCGCCGCCGTCCAACGTGGTCGAGAGCGCGGAACTGCTGTTCGTCACGAGCCTGCTGTCGCAAAGCGACATGCTCGCCGTGCTAGCCGCCGAGGTCGCGCACTACTACGCGGCGCACGGCCTGCTGTCGATCCTGCCGCTCGACATGCCGCTGCGCATGGACGACTTCGGCATCATCACGCGCACCGGGCAGTTGCTGTCGCCCGCTTCGACGCAAGTGGTGCGCGCGTTGAAGCAGGTGGCGCGCGACCTGTATGGGGCGCTGGCGTAGAACCGGGCGTCGCGGCGATCAGTAGGTTGCGCGCCCGCCCGACAGGTCGAACACCGCGCCCGTCGTGAAGGAGTTTTCCGCCGACACAAGCCACGCGACCATCGCCGCGATTTCCTTCACGTCGACGAAGCGGCCACGCGGGATCTTCGACAGCATGTAGTCGATATGCTGCTGCGACATCTGCTCGAAGATGCGCGTGCGCGCCGCGGCCGGCGTAATTGCATTGACGGCGATGTCGAGTTGCGCGGTTTCCTTGCCGAGACTTTTCGTCAGCGCGATCACGCCTGCCTTCGCCGCGCTATACGCGCTCGCATTCGGATTGCCTTCCTTCCCGGCAATCGACGCGATGTTCACGATGCGCCCATAGCCGCAGGCGATCATCGTCTTCACGATGGCCTGGTTCACGTGGAAGGCCGCGTTCAGATCAACGTCGATCACACGCGACCATTCTTCGGGCGCATAGTCGGCGACGGGCGCATTCGCGCCCGCGATGCCGGCGCTATGCACGAGAATGTCGATCGTGCCGAACTGCGCGACAGTTGCATGCGTGGCCGCTTGCACGTCGTCGCGCCGCGTGAGATCGACCAGCACGTTCTGAACGTCGCCGAAGCGCGCGAGATTCGCCTTGGCTTCGGCAAGCGCCGCTTCGTCGCGATCCCACAGCGCGACGCGTGCGCGGCCCTGCAACAGCCGCTCAGCGACCGCATACCCGATGCCTTGCGCCCCGCCTGTCACGACGGCGGCGCGCTGCGTGAAATCGTACTGGTTCATGCGCGCGCTCCCCTTTATGCGGCGACGGTTCGCTGCTGCTGTTCGCCGAGCCCCTCGATTCCGAGGCGCATCGTTTGCCCGGCGCGCAGATAGACGGGCTCGGGCTTCTGGCCCATGCCGACGCCCGGCGGCGTGCCCGTGGAAATCACATCGCCCGGTTGCAGGCTCATGAAGCGGCTCAGGTACGAGACGATCTGCGCGACGTTGAAGATCATCGTGCTCGTATTACCGTTCTGATAGCGCTTGCCGTCGACTTCGAGCCAGAGGCCGAGGCGCTGAGGATCGGGGATTTCGTCGGCAGTGACGAGCCACGGACCGATCGGTCCGAACGTGTCGCAGCCCTTGCCTTTGTCCCACGTGCCGCCGCGTTCGATCTGATACTCGCGTTCCGAGACGTCGTTGACGACGCAATAGCCCGCGACGTGGCTGAGTGCGTCGGCTTCGGCGATATAGGTGCCGCCCTTGCCGATCACGACACCGAGCTCCACTTCCCAATCGGTCTTTTGCGAGCCGCGCGGGATGCGCACGTCGTCGTTCGGACCGACGACAGCCGACGTCCATTTGCCGAACACGACGGGCTCGGCCGGCACGGGCAGATTCGATTCGGCGGCATGGTCAGCGTAGTTCAGCCCGATGCAAATGAATTTGCCGATGCGGCCCACACACGGACCGATGCGCTCTTCAGCGGAGACGACAGGCAGCGAACCGGCATCAAGCTGGCGCAGACGTGCAAGGTTTTCCGGCAACAGCGTCGATCCTGCGACGTCATCGACCACGCCGGAAAGGTCGCGTATTGCTCCGTTGCCATCGAGAATGCCGGGCTTTTCTCGTCCGGGTATGCCATATCGCAACAATTTCATGGTGGTTCCTCGTCTCCCGTTGTGTGACTGTGTGACCTGCATTGCGTCTGCCGCACAATGTAGGGAAACTGGTCGCGCTTGAATAATGAAAGCTGCTGCGCACGCGATAACCTCAAGTTATCGCCGGGTATTGGGGCTATTGCACTTCCTTTAACGGAGGTCTTTTGTTTTCGGACACGGAGATTCCTCGCGAAACGATCCAGGCCTACCTGGAAACCGAATATTTCGCGTTCGACGACGCATCGATGGCATTGAAGATTGGCGAACCCAATTCGAAACTGGCCGCGTTGCATACCGCTCACGGCGTAACGTGCAGCGCATTCATCACCGCGTGCAATCCGTTTAGCCAAGCCTGCAGTGCGAAGTTCAACGCTGACCGTCAGCACGCATTGGCGCGCGACCTGGAGAACCTTGGCCTCGTTGCCATCGACGGTATGGGCAAGCATCCGTCGAATAACTGGCCCGGCGAAGCGAGCTTTCTCGTATTGGGCCTCCCGCTCGACGCGGCAAAGGCACTCGGCACGCAATACGGCCAGAATGCGATTGTCTGGTCGGCAGCCGACGCCACACCGCAACTGATCCTGTTGCGTTGAAAAATGGACCCATTACCTCGCATCGCGTCGCCGCTGCATGGTCGCGCGTGCACCGCCTGAAGAAAGAAGCCATTTGTCGATCGCGGCTTTCATCGACGGCACGGCGACTCTGAATAGCTTGCGCATGCCTTCATCGCAACCCACTCTGTTTTCGACGTTGTGAACCATCGTCTCCATCACCGATTCGGGATACAGGTCGGAAAACGACGCGAGCACGCGCTGCTTTGCGAACACGTCATGAAGATAGGAACCCGCTGGGGGTCCGATTCGTTTGAATAGCCCCATTTTGACCACGCGGTTATTCCACAGATGCAGCGTGTACGCATTCGAGCACTGCTTCGCGCATTCGTCTGCGAACCGCGGCAGAAACACCTTGTAGTAGTCGTCGAAATGAACAGGATAGAAGTATGGGGGCGCATATGTGTCGGCGACACCATACACAGCGGTCAACAGACGCGGACCCGTGTCTCCCCATTTGATAGGGAGTTCCTTGATCGCGTCGACCCGGCGGATCAGCGCGGACAGACGTGCGTCGTTCGGATCGAGACGCAAGATCGCGGTGCAGGCGCTTTCGGCCGTCTCCCGGCCGATCATGTTGAACGATTCGCGAAGGTCGAAATCCTTTAGCAGCAGCATGTCGGTATCGACCCAGATCTCTTCCGTGTGGGTGAACATCGCGTAACGGAAGTAGTCGGTGAAATGCGCCATCGAAGGCGATCCGTTGACTCTGAAATGCTGCGTCGTTTCAATCGGCAGGATGCGTCGAGCGTCCTTGATCTGGATACGCGGCGGCACATTGGCAGGTTTTTCGTAGCAGTAGAGCGAAACCTCATTGTCGTAGGCCGCGAAGGACGCAAGGCACGCATGTTCATACGGCGACAGTTCCGGCCCATGCCAGAACGACGCGAATTTCACTTCGCTCATTCTCTTCGTCCTCTTTTGGATCACGCGTTGAAAGGCAAAATGCGGGGCGACTGCGCAATGTGAACAGCGAAAACGGGCCCAGGGTTTCTCCCGATGATAGAGACGAGGCACGTAAAAGGCGCCGGGCCAGGCGCAAATCGCCTGATGATTGGCGCGCGGTGCGCGACGTAATTACGTGACGCGCGGCGTGAACTCTGTCAGCGCAGAGACACGCGCGCCCGGCGTCACGCGTGGGGACCTGGTCTGCAAGCGAACCGAAATCCCTAAGCGAACTATGCGCTGCGACATGTCCCCGTTTATTCGGAGCCCGCATGTCGTTGCACCTGTGTGCCGACGCCACTATGACAGCCCGGGCGTTGGCCTCGCAAAATCGGACCGGATCAGGAAGATTTCTTTTCTTCGCTTCCGCCGAAGACGGTGCTCTTTCGTAATCAGCTGGGCCTCCCCGAGCGGCTGCGCTGAGTCCAAGCCGCCGAAGAGGCCAAAAAATCCAAAGCGAGAACGATTTCCAAGCCGCGTATTTGTCAGAAGAATCGACTTATTTCAGGTCCGCCTCTAACGTCCGACCGGCTTTCTGCCGACAGCCAGGTATCAATTACATCAGAGCAAAGGCAATCGGGAACAAATTACCGAGTCCCCGATTTATCCCTTCCGTCGTATAGAGCCGGGCGGGGATCGGTTGAAGTCCTTTTTCTGAGCGTATTTCGATAACGCATTGCGGCGCCCGGGTGGCACTCCGCAGTCGCACGCAGCTCGATTCGCACCATAGGCATTAATCAGGACCTCGAATTAAAAGGGGCTCCTGTTCGTTGCGACGCGACTCGGCAATGACCACCCGACACTTTTTCGCCGGAACTTCCGGCGGCGGACATTCACGTGATTAATCGACGTCAGTTTCTTGGTTGCCTGACCGCGCTCGGCGGCAGCTATGTTCTAACGGGATGCGGGGGCGGCGGCTCGGACCTCGGCGCCGACGGCGGTGCTGTTGCCAAGGCCATGAGCCAGACGGCTGTCAATGCCTCCGCGAACGGCACGACCGTTCCACCCGCCACCTCGATCATCGACTATCAGGGCTCCGTCTGGACGCTGACGGGCGGCTCGGTCTACAAGGACGGCGTGAAAGCCGGCAACAACTACAACGTCTCGTTGATCCTTTGGTTTGGGGGTGGCGTCTACCATCAGGGCTCGGGCGGCCAGTTCTATGGATGGAATGGAACGACGTGGATCGCATGCAACGATCCGCGGCTCGGCGGCACTTCGGCAGACGGTACGACGATTCCGTCCGCGTCGTACATCATCGACAAGGCCGGGGCCGTCTGGACGGTGGTCAACGGTGTCATCTATCGCAACAACAAGACGGTTGGCAACACCTACAACGTCACGCTGCTGCTGTGGTACGGCGGCAAGATATGGCATCGCGGCACGAGCAGTCAGTTCTATGTGCTGAGCGACGTCAGCACCAGTTGGCTGCCGTGTAACGATCCGCGTATCGTTACGGCCGCGACTGCGGGCACCTTCTACGGCGTGAACGGCCACTACGACTATCGCTATACGCCCGCGCAGGTCGTGTCGATTCTGAAGAGCGCAGGTTGCTCGACATACCGCGTCGGCTGCACCGACGATCCGACGCAATTGAATGCCGTCGTCAAGCTGGCGCAGGCGTTCCAGTCGGCGGGGCTAACGTTGTTCGTGCTCATCAACCAGGGCATCTACGACAACAATCGCGCGCTGCTCGCGAACGAATCGGTCGCATACAACCGCGGACGCGCCTGTGCGGCAGCCGTTGCGACGGCGCTCGCTCCGTTCGGCGTGACGATGTACGAGTGCGGCAACGAGCTGACGCGCGAGAACGACATCATCCTCGATTCCACCAATGCCGGCACCAAGGCCGTGGATTTCAGCAACACGAACTGGCCGGTCATGCGCGGCGTGATGCGCGGGATGATCGACGGCGTGAAGTCGGTGCAACCGGCTGCGAAGTGCGGCATCAATTTCTGCGTGGCCGATATCGGCGCGGCCGATGCGCTGTGGGACGGCATGCAGCCAGACGGCAGCGGCGGCTACCCGAAGGTGCGCTGGGACATGACGACATGGCACAACTACGAAGTCTACGGCGACATCTTCAACATCGGCACCGACGGCGCAGGCCCGGGCTTCGATCTGCCGACGTATTGCAAGGCCCGCTACGGCGTGCCCTTCCTGATCACCGAGTGGAATACGGGGCCGGAAAGCACCCAGGCGTACCGCGCGACTTATATCAGCACGCAGTTTGCCAACTACTTCAAGGCGCGAAAGACGAAGAACGTGCAGTCGGTGATGTACTACGTGCTCGATAGCGGCGACGCGACGTACGGCCTGATGATCGACGGCGCCGTGCTGACTCAGCCGTACAGCGCCTTCACCGGGTTCATCGCGAGCAATCCCGACGTCTGATGAACGCCACGCGGCGCGTGCCGTCGAAGCAAAATCGCGGGCGTCACCCGGGCAACGGCTGACGTCCGCCTGCTTTTGGCGAATTCTGTCAAGATGCGCGCTGCCCGTTCCTCACGTGTGTGGCGAAAACACACACCGCATTTTTTCCTCTGATCATGCCGCAAACGATTGCTTATACTCTGTGCACCTCTTTCTCCGAGGCGCAATGTATGTGGCAGGAATCGCTCCAATATTTCCAACGAATCAGCTTGAGCGCGCCGATCACTCTGGCGCTGGCGTCGGGAGCAGTCGGCTCCGTCATTACCCTCGTGTGGATTTCCGCCCGCGACGCCAGAGAGCGCAGGCGTCAGCGACGCGACACCGCCCTGGATCTCGCACTCGCGCTGGAAAGCTATGCGCGCACCTGCAGGACCATGATGCACAAGGCTGCGTGGGCCGCCGCCAAGCCTGTCGGCCCCATGAGCCTCGAAGCCATCGACGGCGTGTCCATTCCGCCGTTTGCGTATCCCGACAGGCTCTCATGGCCCGTCCTGAACCGGAAGGTCATTTCCGAACTGCGCGAGTACCCCGCTATGGTGCACGCCGCCCGCGAATACCTCGAAGCATTCCGGCAACTCGGCGAGCCACTCGATCTTTGCAGCCGCGTCGAATACGAATGCGCGAAGCTGGCCACGTCCGCATTGGCGCTGGCCCGCGCCACGCGCCGCCGGCACGGCGCGGCGGCATGGCGGCCCGGCGCGAAAGATTCCGCCATGGAACGCGAACTGTTCGACTTCATCGCGAGCGCCGAGGAAAAGCGCAAGGCATCGCTCGAGCGTCGAGCGGAATTCTCTGTTGAGCGCCAAGCCGAAACGCAGCCGTTTAATCAGGCGGTAAGCGCCTGAACGTTTGTGCGCGGGTGCGTCAGCCGTACGCGAGCGCGGGACGCATCCATGCACGAGCAAAGCCCTGCTATCCACATACAGCACCCTCTGCCCGTTTCGCCGATTAGGCACGAATCCAGCAAGTAAGCCTTCCTGCCAGACGCCTTATTCTCCAGAACTCCCCTGACTAGACTTGGCATCAACGTTGAAGCACGGCCGTTCAACGAACTTTCGATCCCTCATCTGTCTCTGGAGAACTGTCATGAAAACCAGGCTCGTCGCCGCTGCCCTTGTTGCCGCTACTGCACTCGTCTCCGCTCCCGTCTTCGCGAGCGGCTTCGGTCCGGCTCCGTACTACAACCCGGAAGCAGGCGCACCGGCGTCTCAGCGCGGTCCGGTCGCGCAAGCATCGCAAGGCGGCGATAACGCTGCGACTTCGTATGGCGGCGCCACTTCGGGCACGTCGCAAGCAGGCGGCCTGTTCCACAAGCGCAGCACGGGTGCCGATTCGTGCGTGGGCCCTGTCAGCTACTGCAACATCTATTTCGGCAGCTAAGCATTCATGCGTGCGCTTGCGTTCGACATGAACAGCTGTTTGCGTCAGCACCCCGCTTCATGGTGAAGCCGCTGCTGACGCGCATCGCCCCGGCCGTTCCAGTTCTTCTTTTACTTCGCTTGTCGGTCAACCAGCGCGCTGGACCGACGTAACGCATGACGCCTCGACGGATGATCTGGCATCGTTCGTGGCATGACCCTATCCGTGTCGCTCCGCACGCAGCTGTCTGGCGGTTCCGCCAACGATCACATAAAGTCTACAAAGAGCATCGCGCCAATTCGTAGCGGGTAATTCGCACGTTGCCCCCAATTGGCACCCATATCGTTGTTCAAGCGTTGCAAGAGAAGTCCTTTCTCTCGGTCCTGAGCCGGAGCGCAAGAATGAACAAGTTACTTATAAGCGGTGCGACGACGATGATCGCGCTTGCCGGCGTTGCACATGCGCAAAGCAGCATCACCCTTTACGGGCTGATCGACACGGGGCTCACGTATACGAACAATCAGATTGCCCGAACGGGCAGTGGACACAGCAACTGGGAAATGACGAGCGGCGCCGTCCAGTACAGCCGCTGGGGTCTTCGCGGGGCCGAAGATCTGGGTGCCGGGTTGAAGGCCATCTATACGTTGGAAAGCGGCTTCAACCTGAACAACGGGCAGTCTGCATCGAGCAACCGGATCTTCAATCGTCAGGCCTATGTCGGTCTGTCGAGCCGCAACTATGGCGCGTTCACGCTGGGTCGGCAGACGGACAGGCATGGTCGATTTCGTCGCGCCGCTTTCGTTGACGGGAACGGAGTTCGGTGGCACGCATTTCGCGCATCCCTTGGACAACGACAACCTGAACGATTCATTCCAGATCAACAACTCCGTGAAGTACCTGAGTCCGAATTTCGGTGGACTCAAAATCGGCGCGCTGTACGGCTTTTCCAATCAGGCGGGCGGCTTCACAAACAATCGCGCGTATAGCTTCGGCATGTCCTATATGTGGGGCGGCTTCAATTTCGGCGTTGGTTATCTCGGGCTCAGCAGTTCCGCGCGCACCCCGGCGACGTTGAATACGAATGGTGCCGTCACCGATACAACCGGCGCGTCCCTGCAGGGCCCGCTCGCACCGACGGGTGTGCCTTTAGGCGTGCTCGCCAGCAGCCAGAAGACTTTCGGCGCCGGCGTGAACTACACTTTCGGCCCGGCTGTTGCCGGGTTCGTGTACTCGCACACCAAGCTCGCTCAATTCTTTCAGAGCGGGCTGAGCGGGACTTTCCAGAACTTCGAAGGAAACATTCGCTATGCGCTGACGCCTGCCGTCGAAGTCTCAGGTGCATACACCTACTCGCGCGCGAGCGGAAACGGAGGAGGCGGCCTACCCCATTGGAACCAGCTCAGCGCGATGGCCGACTACCAATTCTCGCGACGCACCGATGTCTATATTCAGAGCGCCTGGCAGCGCGTGAGCCCGAGCGGCACTTCACCATTAGGCGTCGCGTGGATCAACGGCGTCACTGCGCCGTCTTCCACGACCAATCAGATTGAAGCCACCGTGGGCCTGCGGCATCGGTTCTAGCGTCTCGAAACGCTGCGTGGTACTTCATTGATGTGCGCATGCGAGCGCTATGCTTGACGAGGTGGTTCGCACCCGCAGGATGCTTTAAACCGGTCCCCGGATTGCTGCCTGGTCAGATATCCCGCGGCAGCCATATCGGCAACGACGGGTGGCGGCGATCCCTCCTGAGTTGGCCGGACCGGGCGTGGCTCTTCGATGAGTTGAGGCGGCGCCACATTGACCCTCGCGCCCTGCGCGAACGTGAGTATGCGCAATTGGCTCCAGTTCTGCGGCAACAACGCTCGACGAACGAGGATCAGGTCTTGCTGCCCAGCTCGTGCATGGGAGATGAACATGGTCAGACTTTTCGGCATCTTGGCTTTAGCGGCCGCCGTCGCGGGATGCGCCTCGGCCCCGCCCTACGATAGCAACTACCCTGCATATGGTGGTCCGGGCTATTACACGCCCGGTCCAAGCGTTGGCGTCGGTGTGGGAGGCGGCAGCTTCGGCGGCGGAGTGGGCGTCGGCGTCGGTGTGGGGTTCTGAACAACAGAGCAATTCGCGGCCGCTGGCGATTGTGTGGGAACGTTTGATGCAGTGGACGCTCGCCCGCCGTCTTGCCGCCGCAAGGCTCAGCCAATGGAGGCGTGGCCGCACTGATGGACGCGGTTGGCTGACAAACCGGACGGTGACGTCAAACGTCTAGACCTTGTCGGACCGGCGGCGCTGCCGTTGCGTAGTGTCGAATCACAGGAAGCCGCACGTACCGGCGCGAAGCTTCGGAGGCGACGCAAGTGAGCGACGAGGGAAACACCTATCCATTGGTAAGCGTCTATATTCCAACGAAAAACCGGCTGCCGCTTCTGCAAAGAGCGGTCGCATCGGTCTTGCAGCAGACCTATCCTCGTATAGAACTCGTCGTCGCCGACGACGGCTCAACGGATGGCACGCGCGAATACCTTGACGAACTTGCCGCGTCGGGAAAATGCGTGGCCGTCTTCCTGCCGGTAAGCGAAGGCGCGTGTGCAGCGAGAAACGCTGCGATCTCAATGACGACAGGCGAGTTTCTCACCGGCCTGGATGACGACGATTACTTCCTTCCGCAACGGATCGAATGTTTCGTGCAGCGGTGGAGAGAGCTTTCTACACACGGCCGAACGGATCATATCGCCGGGCTCTTCGATTCGTCCCGCTGGATCGGCCGCGCAATGGAGAGGACGCTCTTCGACCGCGCATGCGCTCATCCGCGCGACCTCGCGGCTGCGTGCGCCGTCGGTACGCAGGTATTTTCGATACGCGAGAGGTTCATCGCCGCCGGGCTTTTCGACCGCTCGATGCAGGTCTGGCAAGACTGGGACTTGTGGCTGAGGATGGCGTATCGCTATGGAGAATTCGTCGGCATCCGTGCATGCACTTATGTGATCGACGCGACACACCAGCACGAGCGGATTTCCGACCGTTCCGAAGCGGCACTGCGGCGCGC
The DNA here is from genome assembly GCF_000020045.1 of Paraburkholderia phymatum STM815. Taxonomy (GTDB): domain Bacteria; phylum Pseudomonadota; class Gammaproteobacteria; order Burkholderiales; family Burkholderiaceae; genus Paraburkholderia; species Paraburkholderia phymatum. Next base: position 1,335,211 of record NC_010625.1, read on the forward strand.
CGCGCAGCTGTTTGCGGCCAAGCATTACGCGTCGGCGCCTGTTCAGAAGTTCAGGATACGCTCCGTCTTCGTGGACTACCCACAGGTCCGCCTCGGGTTGCTCGAACTGGCAGGACTGCTCGCGATAGGAAACCGGAGAGCCGTGGGCAGATATCTGCTGCGGAAAACGGTCGGTCCCGAGCTGTACGACCAGATACGCCGGCGGCTTGCCGGCTGGTCGGTTATCTTCACGAGACGCGAGTCGGCGGGATTTCGCCGGTGAATGCGGCGCCGCGATCGGTCTCTCACGCGTCTATCAGATCATCCGCGCCCGCCAGCTTAAGGTAGGCGCCCGACGTCACATCGCTGACCCAGCGCTGGTGAGCGAGATACCAGTCGACCGTCCTTCGTAGCCCGGTTTCGAACGTCTCTTCCGGCGTCCAGCCAAGCTCGCGCTCCAGCTTGCCGGCATCGATCGCGTATCGGCGGTCGTGCCCCGGGCGATCGGCGACTGCCTTGATCTGGTCGAGGTACGAACCCGATGCTTTCGGCAGCCGTTCGTCGAGCAGCCGGCACAACGCATGCACGACGTCGATGTTCGCCACCTCGTTCCACCCGCCGATGTTGTACGTGTCCCCGGGCCGGCCTTTCGCAAGCACAGCGCGGATTGCGTTGCAGTGGTCCCCGACATACAGCCAGTCCCTCACGTTCAACCCGTCGCCGTAGAGCGGGAGCGGCTTGCCGGCCAGCGCACGGGTTATCGTCAACGGAATCAGCTTCTCAGGGAACTGGTAGGGACCATAGTTGTTCGAGCAGTGTGTCGTCAGGGTCGGCAAGCCATACGTGTGATGCCACGCGCGCACCAGGTGGTCGGAACTCGCCTTGGATGCGGAATAGGGGCTGTTTGGTGCATAAGGACTGCGCTCCGAAAAAGGCGGCGCGTGCATCGACAACGAGCCGAATACTTCATCTGTCGATACATGCAGGAAGCGAAACTCGTCCCGCGCGGCGGACGGCAATGCCTGCCAATAGCGATGCGCCGCTTCGAGCAGCGTGAAGGTGCCGACCACATTGGTGTGCATGAATTCGCCAGGGCCGTGAATCGACCGGTCGACATGGCTCTCTGCCGCGAAATGGAGGATTGCCCGCGGCTGATATTGATCGAGTAGGTAATCCATCGCCCTGCTGTCGCAGATGTCCTCGCGCACGAAGATGTGACTCGGGTCGCCGCGCAGAGATTCAAGCGTACCGAGGTTGCCTGCGTAAGTCAGCTTGTCGACATTCACAACCGTTTCATCCACTCTGTTCAACCAGTCGATGACAAAGTTCGCCCCGATGAAGCCCGCTCCACCCGTTACCAGAATCATGGTCGCCCTCATTGGAAAATGCAGGTCCGGCAATCAGCTCTTGCCTTAAGAAACGCGCCGAATGCGGCCGCTACCAATATGTTGAGGTTCTGCCTCTACAGTGGCCTCCCTGGTCGGCCATGCGACCCGGTCCTGCGCAATGTCCGTCAGGTACCGGCCGTAAGCCGACTTCGACAGCGGTCGGGCGAGGGCCTGCAACTGGTCGCCGTCGATCCATTGCATGCGAAACGCGATTTCTTCCGGGCAAGCGACCATCATGCCCTGCCGCTTCTGAAGCGTTGCGATAAAGGTGGACGCGTCGATCAACGAGTCATGGGTGCCCGTATCCAGCCACGCGTAACCCCGTCCCATGATCTCGACATGCAATTGCTGACGCCGCAGATAATGTACGTTGACGTCCGTGATTTCGAGCTCGCCGCGTGCCGAAGGCTTGATGTCCGCCGCAATGTCGCAGACCTGTCGGTCGTAGAAGTAGAGCCCGGTAACGGCGTAGCTCGAACGCGGCTTCGCCGGCTTCTCTTCGATTGAAAGCGCCTTGAATTCCGGGTCGAATTCGACAACGCCATACCGTTCCGGATCGTTCACATGATAGGCAAATACCGTCGCACCGTCGTCGCGGTCGTTTGCGTGCGCCAGCTGCTTCACCAGTTCGTGCCCGTAAAAGATATTGTCCCCAAGAACCAGTGCAGAGTTGTCGTTTCCGACGAACGAGCGGCCGATGATGAACGCCTGGGCCAGTCCGTCCGGCGATGGCTGCAGCGCATATTGCAGATTGATGCCCCACTTGCTGCCGTCGCCGAGAAGCGCCTGAAACCGCGGTGTATCTTCCACCGTCGATATGACGAGCACATCGCGTATGCCCGCTACCATCAGCGTGCAAAGCGGGTAGTAAATCATCGGCTTGTCGTAGACGGGAAGTAGCTGCTTCGAAACCGAATGCGTGACCGGATACAGACGCGTACCCGACCCGCCAGCGAGGATGATTCCTTTACGAGCCATGACCGCCTCCTCAAGTGCATGTAGCCTGGTTACAGTGGTTGACGGCGCGCATGCGCGATGCACGTCATATTCCTTCTTTCCGCGCCGGGCTCTTCATATAGCCGGACGGCGCCGTGCGCGAGACGGCGAGCCCCAGACGGAATCCTGACGCGATACCGCGCAATACGCTTTTGCGACCTGCCACCGTAAAGCGCGGGTATTTGTAGAGCATGGCGAGAAGCGAATAGCCGATGGCGACGGCGGATGAAAACCTGCCCAGACTCTTTCGGCTGAAATAAATCCGGTTACGCGTGACATAGAACAGCGTGAATGGACTTTCGCCGCCACCCGTCGAAAAGCTGACCTTATGCGCCACTTCCGACGACGGAACGTAAAGCAGCCGGATGCCCGCTTTGTTCATGCGCCATACGAAATCAACGTCGTCGTAATACACGAAGTACTGCTCGTCCATCACGCCAACACGCGAAAACACGCTCTTGTGCAGCAACGTGAAGCATGTCGGAGCGTACTCTGTGACGATTTCCTGATTGAACTGGCCGCGATCCTCGACACCGTCGCCGACGTGCTTCACGACGGCCTTCATCTTCGAAATGCCCCCTCCCGCACACCATATGCGTTTCGTGCCGTGATAGAAAATCTTTGGACACGTCGCCAGTATGTCGCCTTTACCATTGCGATCGACGAGTTCTGCGATGGTTCGCACGCCCCTGAATTCGACATCGTTATTGGCTAGCAGCACATACTCGCAACCGTCCGCGAGCGCGAGCTCGATTCCCTGGTTGTTGCCGCGCGCGACACCCAGATTGGCGTTGTTGAAGATGACGCGCGTATCGATTCCCACCTGGTCCGCCAGCTTGCGCGCCAATACGCTGCCGCTGTCCGTCGCGCTGTTGTCGATTACGTACAGCTTGAGATTCACGTCCTGCTGCAAGCCGAGAGACGCGAAGAAGTCGTCGAGCACATCGTCGGACCGGTATAGAACGGTGACGACGCCGATCAGCGGTCTTGAACGGTCGAAAGTCATTTCGCTACTCCTTGGGATCTTTCCGTCAGCTTTGGTAGAGTCCTCGCGACTTCATCTCGGTGACGCTCTTGTCGTAGGTGTCAGGCGCGACATCCTGTCTTTCGACCCATGCCGCAAAACGCGCGATGCCTTCGTCGAAAGAGACCTTCGGCTGAAATCCGAGCCGCTCGCGCGCTCGCGTGAGGTCCGCATAGTTGTGACGGATGTCGCCCAGGCGGAATGCGCCTGTCACGTTGATCGGAACACGACTGCCATACAGATCGCGCAGTTTCGTCGCCACGCCCAGCACCTCGGTACGCTCGCCTGAGCCGATGCCGAAGATTTCATTGTCCGCAGTGGGACTCAGAAGGGCGGCCATCGTGGCGTCGCACACGTCGTCGATATAGACGAAATCGCGGCTTTCCTTTCCGTCTTCGAATACGTTGATCGGGTTTTCATTTTTGATCCGCGTCGAGAAGATCGACAGGATTCCCGTGTACGGATTCGACAACGATTGCCCGGGACCGTAGACGTTCTGGTAGCGAAGTGCGCAGCCCGCTATGCCCAGCGACCGGCATACGGTCATCACCATCTGCTCCTGGTTGTACTTGGTGATGCCGTACACGGAAGATGGATTGATCCGCGAATCCTCGTCGGTGGGCAGACACTCCATTTTTTCGCCCGTACGCGGGCACATGAAATCGAAATGCCCGGCACGCATTTCATTTTCCTCACGCGCGCCCGGATAGACGATTCCGTCCGCGGGCGAGCGATACTTCCCTTCGCCGTAAATCGCACGCGACGAAGCGACCACGACCTTCCTGACCGTGTGTCCGGTATTCTTCACGAGCACGTCGAGCATCAGCGCAGTGCCGCGCACGTTGACCTTGATATAGCGGTCGACCTCATACATCGACTGGCCCGTGCCCGTCTCTGCTGCGAGGTGCACGATTGCGTCTTGCCCCCGCATCGATCGCTCCAGTGTTTCACGGTCCAGCACTGAGCCCTCGATGAAGCGCACCTGATCCTTCACCGACAGAAACAAAGCCGATTTGTTGTAGGGATCGTCGCCGTGAATCTGCGGCGACAGATTGTCGAGCACCGTGACCGTCACGTTTTGACTCACCAGCTTTCGGGCGAGATTCGAACCGATAAAGCCGGCACCACCGGTAATGAGCACTTTCATTCTTGCACCGCTCCTTAAGGTTCCAACCGTGATCCCTGATGTTCGATCCTTCAGGGGGATAGACCACGCGTCATCGAGTGTCGAACGCCTGCACGACGCCCTTCGAATACAACGTGTAGGCCATTGCTACGACCACTGCCGTTTGCGTGATGAGCACCGCTGCCGCAGCGCCAGCGGCAGCGAACCACGTCGCAAGGACGTAAATCAGCACGACGTTCAATGCGCCCGACGACAACAGGATCCGGCTGAACTGATTTTTCATGCCGAGCGGCAGCATGGCCTGCACGCCAAATATGTTGGCCAGTCCTGCCATGAGCGGCAGAAAGGCCATCCAGCGCAATACGTCGGTAGTGGGGAGGAAATGCGCGCCGTACAGCACTTTCACCGCATAGGGCGCACTGACGAAAATGGTCAGCGAGACGGCGAGCATGATGGTGCCCTGCGCCGCCAGCAGCTTGCGGAGCAGGGCCATCGCATCGTCTCTCGCGTGATGCATCAGATAGCTCATGCGGGGATACGCGGCATTGGACAGCGGCGTGATCATGCCGATGCCTGCCTTCACCAGCTTGTCCGCTGCGGCGAAGTAACCCGCTTCGACATTGCCGGCGACGAAGCCCAGCACCACGGTGTTCGTGTATGCGTAAAAATTCACCGAAAACACGGCAACGAACACTTGCCATCCCGCGCGTAGTGCGGCAACGATGTCGGCGATCGACGTGCGGAACCGCCCGACCTCCCCGCGCAAAAGCACATACCCGAGGATGACCAGGCTCGCCCCAAAGGTCACCGCGCTATTGATGCCCATCGCCCAGTAAATATCCGACTTCGTTCGAACGAGCAGGAGCATCGCGGGCAGACTGAGTACGCGTCCCGTGAAGGTCACCATGCTCAGCAGCTTGAGCTTCTCCATACCCTGCATGTACCAGCCTGGGCACAAGCTGGCGCCAAGCGCCGTACCATAGCCGATCGCCAGCAGTTTCCGGTCATCCGCGAGACGTCCGACAATGAATGTCAGCGCCATCAGTGCGATGAATCCCGCGATCGCGATCAGGATTTGCGCGGTCAGCGTGGTCCAGAAGAGTTCAGTGCACTTGTCGCGGCTATCGCGATGAACCGAAATCTGTGGTGTGACCGTCAGATCGAACCCGTACTGCGCGAAATTGACGAAGTACATGATGATCGCCATTGCCACACTGAGACGGCCGAACCCTTCCGCGGTCAGCACACGCGTCTGCCAGGGCACGATCAATATCGGCACCACGTATGTCGATATCTGCACCAGCAACAGAAAAGCGGCGTTCTTCTTCACCGACGACATGGGAGCTCCCAATATCCGACATTCGATCAACGCACGACGGCCTCTGGCACCAGGTAGGACGGCAGCGGCCCAAGCCGCCACTTCAGCCCAGACGCGGCCGCCGTCACGGGAGACTCGGCGCCTTGCCAGTCGCGTTGCACGTACTTGCCCGCCGGCACCTGAACCGACACCACGCGAGCGGCGCGCTCCGTTGTCCATCCGACGATGACGGGCTCCGAATTGCCGTACTGAAACACCTTCACGTCGTCGTCGACCAGTGCCGTGTGCCATTTCCTGTTTCCGAGCGTAGCCGCGAGCACGGCCGACGCGACGTAAGCGGGCTTTGGCGAGAGATCCTTCCTGAGCAAGCCGAAGTTGTCCTCTTTGTTCGAAGGATCGATGCCGTCGTCGACGAAGTCATACCAGAACATGACCTTGGCGGTGCTATACCTTCTCGACAGCAGATAGCTTCTGACCAGATATGCCGCCTGCGACGTCTGATCCAGTCCGGCCGACTCGGGGCTCGATGGCCAACCCAATTCGGTCACCCAGAGCTGAATGCGCTTTCCGTCCGTTCGCGGATTCTGTTCGGCCAGCTGACCGAGATAAGGCCATGCCGTCGGAATGCTGACGGACCCAATCGCGGCACCCGCAGTCGGATAACCCTTTTCCGGCGTGTGCGGCGACATATATGGATGGACGCTAAACGCATCCTGGTAGTCGAGCGCGCCGCTCTTCTTCATCTCCACAAGACAGTCGCCACCCGGGCCGCCGCCAGCGCCACCTCCACCGCACGAAACCACCGTGGCCTGCGGGCTGCGCTCCTTGATCTGCACGTAGACGGTTTTCAGCAACGCCACATAGTCGGGATAGCCGATCTGTGCGAACGCGGGCTCGTTCCACACTTCCCAATGCTTGACCGTCGCGCCATAGTGGCGGACCACCTCGTCGACGTAACGAACGAAGAACCGCCGCGCTTCCGGCGTCCTCGGAAAGCTCTGGTCCCCACCGAAAAGCGCCGGATAGGCTTTCGCATTGCCATAGGCCAGCACGATCAGCGGCGAGATTCCGAGCTTCGACGCGTGATTCAGATAGTCCTCATAGTCTCGCGGAAAAACGAATAGGCCCGGCTTCTGTTCGATGTGATCCCAATAGAGCTCGTCGCGTATCCACGAAAAGCCAGCCGTTTTGACGAGCGGCAACACCACTTCCGGTGATCCTTTTCCTTGTGCAAAATGCGTGACCACACCGAAATCGGGAAAGGGCGAGCGTCCGCGTGACGGAATGGCCGCGACATTGATGCGCTTCGTCGCTACTGTTTTGCCGTCGGCGGAGAGCAGGGTGGCGTCGACCAGAAACAGGCCCGCGCGCGGGAGCGCAATGCTGACCGTCGTGTTGACGCCTTCGCGCGTCAGCGTAATCGCCTGCCGGTAGGAAGCAATGGGATCGCTCATCACCGCGCCATCGGCGTCATAGCTCAGGAGCGATGTCCGAAGCGTTGCGCTGCCCGTTTGCTCCTGGGGCGGTACACCGAACTCGATCTTCATATTCCCTGCGCCGTGCGCGATCAGCGAGCCCGCGGGATTGTTCACACCGAGCGTCGCCTCCGCGCTCCGGGCAGCGGGCATGCCTGCACACCCCATCGCGACTGCCAAAAGCAGCAGTACACGCGTCGGCGTCGTCAAACAGCTGAGAACACGACCTGCGGACATGAAGCCTCCTTGCGGTTCCGTCATGGCATGCTCTTGCGAGCGATCGAAAAAGGCACTGACGCGAATGACTTCCACGCGGGCCGGCGCTTCACTCCCTGCAGATACCGCGCGCTATATGCAGCAAACCGCGGCCAGTAGATGGTCAGGTAAGCGAGCGGCACGAACGAAGTCACTGTCGTGATGCTCACCGTCGCGGTCAGCAGAAGAAACAGCAGCATGACGAACCCGTCGCTTGCAGTCAGCGCGACGACGCCAAACAGGATCAACGCACTGAACAACCCCATTTCGGCAACGTTCGCCGGCAACCCGGCGAATGTCACCCCGGCGCCCTGCACGTCCCGCTCGATGAGATGCACGTACGGCAAGTACCGGTAGTGCGCGATCAGGTCGCCCGCGTTGATGCCGTGAACGACGTCTTCCAGGTTCGCATCGAACAGGAAAGCGTAGCCGCCGAGCCGATGCCCGAACGTGTCCGAATCGAAGAAATTGAAATGCGCCAGATATGCGCCTATCAGCGTGAAGACTCCCGTGTATGCGAGCAGAACAATGAGCGGATGGATCGTCCGTATGCGTTCACGCAGCGGGTACAGCGCGGCGAAGATCAGAAACACAAACGAGGACTTCGAAAAACTGATGAACAAGCCGATGCAGTAAAGCGCGATCATTTTGCGGCTCGTCGTCCCTCTGATGATGTCCGCGACGAACGATCCCACTAGCAAAGATGAAAAGAACCCTGCTTCACGGGAGAATCCGGACACGCGCGAAAAATAGAAGATTTCATAGAAGTTGGTGTTGGTCTCCGTCGCATACTCGCCCCATAGCAGTTTCGACAGGTTCTTCGGTCCAAGCTGTATCGACAGACCCTGATCGACGTAGTAAAGGACGAACTGCGCCAGAGCGAAGATCACGTTGATCGCCATCCATTGATGCAGGTAATCCATACCGCGATCGGAGCTATACAGGAGATAACCGACGCACACGGCGATAGATAGCACCCGGACTGCCACCGACGGCGAGCCGATGAAACTGACGATCATCGCGACGCCGAGCGGTCCGCTCCATCGGCGAAACGTGCTGCCTATGAAGCGGGCGAATCCCGGATCCAGAAACGGAATGACGACATACACATAGACGGTGACGCCGGATATCTGCGGATTGAATATCACGCAGGTAAAGAACATATAGAACAGAATCGATATCGCCTTTGGGTACATCGACATCTCCGTCAGGGCGCCGTTGGCCGAAGCGCATTAGCGCGTGCGGCTGATCGTGTCCAGCAGACGACTGGCAGACTTCGCCCACTGAAATTGCTTCGCGTGCTCGCGACCGCGCGTTCGATACATCGCACGCATGCGGGTGTCGTTCATCATCGCCGTCATCTTCTGCGCGATGTCGTCGACGGAATAGGCGTCGCAGTAGAGCGCCGCATCACCGCATACCTCCGGCAGCGAAGCCTCGCGCGACACGATCACGGGACAACCGCAATACATCGCTTCCAACGGTGGAAGGCCGAAGCCCTCGTATAGCGAGGGAAACACGAAGAAGGCCGCGTTCTCATACAGCGCCTTCAGTTCGTTATCGGACACGTATCCTGCCCGGACCACCTTTTCCGCCTCGCCTGCGGCGCGCGTTCCGCTGTTGCCGAAGATGCGCGCGTTATTTCCGCCTGCCAGCACGAACTTGAAGTCGTCGCGCAGTTCGAGCCGCTCGATCGCGGCAAGCAGACGCGCATGATTCTTCCCGCCCGCGAGGCTGCCTACGGCCAGCCCATAGCGATCCTTCTTCAGATCGAGGCGCGCGACGACGCTCATGTCGCTTTCTATACGGCCGAAATGATCGGCGGCAAGTTTGACGACGGAAACCTTCGAATCCGGCACCCCCAGCGCCGCACGAATCCTTGATTTGGAGAACTCCGACACCGTCACGATATGCCGGGCGTTCAGTTTCAATGAGAAGAACACGAACGTGTACCACCACCGAAACTTCCTCGAATATCCGGATGGTGCGTCGAACACGGCCATGTCATAGATCATCACGACGTGCCGCCGCTTGATGAGAGGCCCGACATTGCAGAGACTCAGCAGGATCTGGCGGCCTGACGCGAACGGCAATGCCAGCTGTTCCCAAAGCGAGCCTTTGAGCCACGAAAATGCTGTTCGCGTCTTGAACGGCGCGGCCGTTGTTTTGGCATCGGCGGGCACGATCACTGCAAATCGCCTGTGTTCCGACTCTGCACGTTGTAGCGCGGTGGCGAATTCGTAAGCGCAGCGCTGTACACCCGTCATGCGTTGGCTCATGAACTTGCCGTTGATGACGAAGTCTTCATGCGGCGCGTCGCGTTCAGTCGACGTTCCTTTTCCGGAACGGTCGGAGCCGACATTCCCCGCCGCCGTAGAAAGTGCGCCGGGATCAGTTCTATGTGGCGTATCGAGCATGATTTCCCTCTCTGCCGTGATCTGCTGGAAGCGATGCGACCATCGCGTCGGAGCTATGCATTACGTTGCATCTGGTTTGCATTCGCGGTGTAAGCGCTCGCATATGCATGCCACCGCTTTTCGCTGCGCCGCTGCGGCATCGCGTTGAACACAGCGCCGATGAGATTGGCGCCGGCGCGGTCGAGGCGCCTCAAGGTCTCTTCCAGTTCGGACTGGGTCTGCACATTCGGGCGCAGCACCAGCAATGTGGCGCCCGCATGCGCGGCAAGGATGTTTGCGTCCGTTACGGCGAGAACGGGCGGGGTGTCGACGATAACAAGATCGAATTGCTCGCTGACGACCTGAAGCAGGTTCCGCATGCGTTGCGTCGCCAATAGCGCTGATGGATTTGGCGGATACAGACCTGTCGCCAGCAACGACATGCCGTCGATGCAGGTCGGCTGGATCGCGTGCAACGGCATGATGTGTCCCGCCAACAACTCTGCGAGACCATTCGACGCGGGAAGCCCGAAGTGCGACGCAAGCACGCCGCGACGCATGTCGGCGTCGATCAGCAAGACCCGTTTGCCCGTCTCGCTGGCAAGCACAGCAAGGTTCGCTGAAACAAAGCTCTTGCCGGTGCCGGGCGTCGCGCCCGTCACGAGCAGGATCTTGTTCGGCGCCACGGCGACTGCGCATTCCAATGCGGTTCGCACGTCGCGCAACTGCTCCATCGCCAGGTCCGCGGGCCGATACAGGGCCAAAGGAGCCCCTGTCGCATGCCGCTTTCTCGCCAACGATGGTGTTCTGGCGTGGTTCGATGCTTCGTGTGACGCACGATGAAAATGCGCAGCGACTCCCGGCTCACGAAGCCCTTCTGGCTCGCTTAGGCCAGCGTCGATTGCGCCGGCGTGATCGCGCGTATGCGGCTCCCCACCCAGCTTGTCGCCCGCAAGCGTCTCAGGCGACGCAATGCGCTCTGCGCCATAATCGAGCCGCGCCTGTTCGTTGCTGAAGCGGATTGCACCAAAAACCGGCAGGCGCAAACGCCGTTCGACCGAAAGCGGCTCGCGTACTCCGTTGAAATACTGCTGCCGCACGAATACAAACAACACGCCGAGGATCACACCCGCTCCGGCACCCGACGCCACGATCAGCAGGCGCTTCGGCTTGACAGGTCTCGACGGCCACAGCGCCGTGTCGACGATATGCACATTGCCCAGTGTTCCTGCACGCGTTACATCCAGTTCGTGCGACTTGTTGAGCATCGCCAGGTAGATATCGTTGGCCGCCTTGACGTCGCGCGTCAGGTCGGCCGTCGTCCGCACTGCCAGCGGCAACGTGCTAAAGCGCGCTTCGAACGCTTCCTTTTCGCTGATCAACTGCTTGAGCTGATTGTCGGCTGTGCGCACCTGAGCGCTGTCGGGTGTGAACTGCTCGAGAAGCCGCGTGCGTTGCAGTCTTACATTGGCAATCTCGCGTGCGAAGTCAAGACTACCCTGCAAATACATCGTGCTCTCGGGGTCAGGTTTGATTGACCCAACGGCCGTCTGATAGTCACTCAGCCGCACTTCTGCCTGCCTGAGTTCATCGCGCAAGCGCGGCAGTTCACCATCGACGAACGCCAGCGTCTCGCTAGCTTCTTCGCGCCGTTGTGCGATGTGCGCGGCGACGTAGGTTTTCGCAATCGCATCGGTGACGTGCATCGCGAGCAGCGGATCGCTGCTTTCGTAGAGGATCTGGATGACACCCGTGTCCTTGCCCAGCTCCATCACCTGCAATTGCCGATGCAACCGCGCGATCGCGTCGACATCGCTATACCGCACGACTGTAAAACGCGTGCCCGGCCGAGCCGCCATGCGGTCCACCGTGATCGACACGCCGTCGCCCGTAGCGGGTGCGCCCACCGTACCCGCGAGAACCGGGCGGCCGTTCGGGTCATCGAGCCGGTATCGCCCTCCTTCCAGCACCAGCATCCTGAGCGGCTCATTCTCCAGTTCGCGTGGTACTCGCAGCGCGCTCAGATGGACGTCCTCACCGCCCCACGCAAATGAACGGAGGCCGAGAACGGGCGGCATGGGCACGCCACGCGTCGAGAACAAGCCGGTAACTTCCGCGAGTAAGGGCACGCTGCGCGGCGTGACGGAAATGTTCAATCTGAATTGTTCGATGACCGGCAGCAATACGTTCCGGCTCTGGACCATTTCGATTTCGACGTCGGTCGGCAGCTTGAGTGGGACCGGCTGAGCGACCTGTGGCGCCTGCAGGGCAATGCCAAGTCCATTCGGGTTCGGCAGATCGACGCGCAGTACCGCGTTGGCGTCATACATCGGGGTAGCGAAGTACGCGTTCAGAAGAGACGCCACGAACACCAGCGCGGCGATCGAGGTCACGACCCAGATGTTATCGACGATCAGCCGTCCCAGGTCAGCCGCAACGAACGCATCTTCGTCCCCGCGGCCCGGCTCGCCCTTCATCTCAATGTTCCTTGCGATCAAGTTCGCACTCCTTTCGAACGAGGTTGCCCGTTTGTTCGTCCACGATCGATACACTCAGAACGAACTGCCCTTCTCGTTGCGCACGAGGTCCGCCTCGACCATCATCTTGCAAAGGTCTTCAAGCGTGGTCTTGCACTCCCACCCGAGTTTTTCCCTTGCTTTTCCCGGATCGCCGACCAGCAGTTCCGCCTCGGCGGGACGATAGAATTTCGGATTGACGCGCACTCTCACCATGCCGTTGGAAATATCGATGCCTTCTTCCTGTGCGCCGCGACCGCGCCACTCTATCTGCGTTCCCGCCGCCTTGAACGCCATCGTGACGAAGCGGCGCACAGTCTCCGTTCGATTGGTCGCCAGCACGAAAGTCTCCGGCTCGTCAACCTGCAGCATGCGCCACATGCCATGCACGTACTCCTTCGCGAAGCCCCAATCGCGTTTCACATCGAGATTGCCGAGTTCGAGCACGTCCTGCTTTCCGAGCTTGATCTTCGCCACTGCGTCGGTGATCTTGCGCGTGACGAATTCCCGTCCGCGCAGCGGAGATTCGTGATTGAAGAGGATTCCGGGCGACGCAAAAATGTTGTACGACTCCCGGTAATTGATCGTGAGCCAGTGCGCGTAAAGCTTTGCAACGCCGTACGGACTGCGCGGATAAAACGGCGTGTCTTCGTTTTGGGGCGCCGCCCCGGCTTTGCCGAACATCTCGGATGTGGACGCCTGATAGTAGCGAATGGATGAGTCCAGTGTCCGGATCGATTCGAGAAGATGAAGAGCACCCGCACCCGTGACCTTGGAGGTTGTAACGGGCTGTTCGAACGAAGCGCCAACATAGCTCTGCGCGGCGAGGTTATAGATCTCGCGCGGTTTCGTTCTTTCGATCAGGCGTATCGTCGCACCAAGATCCGTCAGGTCGCATTCGACAAGATGAAGATTCGGATGCCCTAGCACGCCAAGTTCTTCCATGCGCCAGAAATTCGACGTGCTCCTGCTACGATAGGTGCCGAACACCTCGTAGCCGCGTTCGAGCAGCAGTTGAGCGAGATACGCGCCGTCCTGTCCGGTAATGCCCGTAACAAATGCATTCGTCAATTTCCTCTCCTTTGCCGGTCTTTCCCGGCAGGTTAGCGATGCACGGTCTACAGCGTTGGGCAGCTTCCTCTCGCTTTGCCGACGGGGGGCGGGGCATGCGCGCCCGCAGCCGGCCACCTCAACTGTTTTGCAGAATGCGATGCGTCGGGCTGCCCGACCATACGAGATCGAACTCGCGTAACGAACCGATGCGTTGCGGGCGTCCGCGACTCGCCGCGATCGTCGTGCGCACCTCCTGCATGAATGCGCGTTTGAATGCCGCAACCGAAAAGCGCTCCGCATTTGCACGGCAAGCGGCGACACTGATCTGCTGCCCCTGGCGTTCGAAACACTCCACGGCTTCGAGCAGCGACGCCGTGCTCTGCCGAAAAAAATGCACCCCTGTCGGATGCGGTTTGCCGATGGGTGTAACGGTTTCCAATGCACCGCCTTTGCCATATGCAATGACGGGCGTACCGCAAGCCTGAGCCTCGACGACCACGATGCCGAAGTCTTCTTCGGCCGCAAACACGAACGCCTTCGCGCGCTGCATATGGTCCTTCAAGACCGCGAACGCCTGGTATCCGAGCATCGTTACGTTCGGGCCCGCTTGCGCGCGGATCTTGTCCATTTCCGGCCCATCGCCAATCACGACGAGACGCCGCTCCGGGGTTGACGAAAAAGCTTCGACGATCAGGTCGACGCGCTTGTATGGAACCAGACGCGACGCAGTCAAATAGAAATCGTCCTTCTGACTGCATACTTCAAAGTGCTCGACGTCGACAGGTGGGGCGATCACCGTCGCTTCGCGTCGATACGTTTTCATCATCCGTCGCGCGACGAAATCTGAATTCGCGATGAGGCTATCGACACCATTGGCCGAGCGCGCGTCCCAGCTTCGCATGTAGTGCAGTAATGCACGCGCCGCCCAAGACTTCGGCCCGCGCGTCAGATGCGATTCCCGAAGGTACTGATGCTGCAGATCCCACGCGTACCGCATGGGTGAATGCACATAACTGACGTGAGTTTGGTCGGGGCCTACGAGCACCCCTTTTGCTACGGCATACGAACTCGTGATCACAAGGTCGTAATCGGACAGGTCGAATTGCTCGATCGCAAGCGGCATCAGCGGAAGATACGCGCGATACTTGCGCCGGGCGAACGGTAGTTTCTGGATGAACGATGTTGTCACGGCCTTGCCACACACTGCATCGCGATCTTCGAGAAAATCTACGAGGCTGAAAAGATCTGCAGCCGGGAAGCAACGGATGATCTGCTGCAGCACCTTCTCGGCGCCACCGGCAGTCACCAGCCAATCGTGGACGATGGCTACCTTCATGTTCCGCACATCGTTGATCGCTGCTACGTTGCCACCGTCTTGCATGGCGGTGTGCTGCCCAATCCTGTCGAAACCATCGTCCGGCACGCAAGACGTGCCCAGATCGGCCCAGCCTGCATCAAGCAGCACAGCCACCCCGGGCGGCATTGAATCGTCGATGCCGATCCGTTCCATTACGAGACGATCAATCGAAGCAGGCGGCGACCTGATGAAATGTTGCGGGCTGACGTAGAAGTACGGCGCGTCGCTCATTCCGTTTTCGACGGCATCTACGCACGCACGGTACATCGCAGGCTGAAGTCGATTGACCGCCTCGAGCCACACTCTCGCACGCATGACGAAAATGCCGCTATTCCACCAATAGCCACCTGACTGCACGTAATTCACGGCCAACTCGGCGGCCGGCTTCTCGACGAAGCGCTCGACTTCGCGTGCGGTGCCCGCAAGCGAAGCACCGAACCGTATATAGCCGAAACCCGTCTCCGCGCGTGTGGGCGGCACGCCCAAGGTCACGATCGCGCCGTCGGCTGCATAACGCGCGGCAATCTGGATCGCTTGCTGGAAGGCGTCGACGTCGGCAATCGCATCGTCGACCGGCATAGCAACGATGATCGGATCGGTGCCGTCGCGCGAGAGTGCCGCTGCGGCAAGGGTCAGTGCGGGCGCCGTGTCGCGCCGCGCCGGCTCGACTACGATCGATGAATGAACACCTGCGGCACGGATCTGTTCTTCGGTAATGAACCGATGCTCGTCACCGCATACCACGACCGGAACGGGAGCGAGTCGCCAGGGACCGGCAAGGTTCTGCGTGCGCGCAACGGTCGCCTGCAATAGCGAGTTGTGCCCGAGCAGCCCGGTCAGCTGCTTAGGGTACTGCTCTCTCGACATCGACCACAAGCGAGTTCCCGCTCCGCCAGCAAGTATCACCGGCACCATATCGGCAATGCCGGACGGCAGCAACGCGTCAATCTCGCCAGCGCCGGGGCGGCCTTCACGTTTATCTCTTCTCTTTTCGTCACGCATGATCATGTTTGGGCTCCTACGTGAATTACCGGCCGAGATTAGCAATGGATTACATGAGCGACATAACCTGAAAAAACGTGCCTTTAACGTGATGGGAACCGCTTCACGAACGAGACGACCTTGAGTCCCCGTCCGGTTCAGTTATGCGTTTATATGCAGTGCATCATACTTGACTGACTACGGTTCAATATTCATTGGCCGAATCGTGCCCGACGTTGTCTGATTCGTTTGCATACAGGCGGCAACGACACGGCGCTAAAGACAGAGGAATGAACAATCCGTATGATTCCGATCCGCCGTGTCTCTCAACTGTCATCCCACCCATATCAATTAATTCATTTGCAAAACGAAATGTTTATGCCCATGCTTGGAATACGCTTAGGCCGTTCTAAACTGGGGATTGACGAATGTGGCTGGCTATTAGCAATCTCGGTGACGCGGCCTTGACACTCCCCCTGGCTGTCGTCTGCGTCGCCTGGCTTACCCGTTCGCTAACGGGGTCGCGGGTGGCCTTGATGTGGTCGGTTCTGCTTGTCGGCGCAATGTTGCTGGTCGGCCTGAGTAAAGTTCTCTATGCCGGCTCTGGCATGCAGATCGAGTTCATCAACTTCCGCATGATTAGCGGGCATACCATGCTGGCCTCAGCGGTATGGCCGATGTCGTTTTTGCTCACGTTGCACGACGGCAGAGCCAACAGGCGCAGCGCCGCGTTGGGTACGGGAGTCGCCATTGCCACGCTGATCGGGGTCTCACGTGTGTTCGACGAGGCGCATTCGGTGTCGGAGGTGATCGCAGGCTGGACGCTCGGGCTGCTCGTGACAGTAATGCTCATGCGACAGAATCTGCCGCTATTGCCAACCCGCCTGCGTCCATTCGTGGCGGGATCGCTGTTGACAGTATCAGCGTTCGCGTACGGACATCATGCGCCGATCCAGGCGGCAATCGACAGATACTCGCCGCTGCTCTGGGCCGGGTTCGGCAAGAACAATCAGACGGACGCCTGCCAGGTTTGTTTCAGGCCTCGGTGAGTGCACGCGAGTGCTTTCCGTTCTGGAATCGGTATTCGGTAGGCGACATCCCAAAGCGCTTCCGAAATATCTTGGCGAGGCGGGTGCCGCTTGTCATTCCACAACGCCGCGCAATTTTGTCGACGGGGAGTTCGCTTTCAAGAAGCAATTGACAGCTCTTTTGCAAGCGGGTTTGCAGCAGGTACTCCGATGGCGTTATGCCGAACTCCTGGCGGAAGCGCCGTAGAAAATTGCGCTCACTCATCGCAACAGTGCGCGCGACATCCGCGACTGTGACGACATGCTCCAGATTCGACTTTAGAAAGGTGGCCGACCCGTGGATCCGCTCAGGGATTCCCGCCTCCTCAGACGTAGAATCTCGCTGAGTATGCACTATCCTTTCACCGAACCGGAAATGTATCTGTACGGCCTGCGTACACGAATGCTCTGTCGTGCCACTAGTCGACAACCATCCTTCGACGAACATCTCATACGGCGGCGGCCCCTGTTCGACGACCGATGCAAGAAGTCGGCAAGAAAACGGCCGGAGCAATAGCCGCATCCCTTCGTGGTTCGCGGAGACCACCGCGTGCGCGTCGCCGGCGACAGGTCCGATCAGATGCACGTGCCCGTCAACGGCTGGTTCGACGGGTATCGGAACGGTAGTCGGCAACGCCTCGGTTCGAGCGACTGGCAGAGCATTCAGATCGTTCCAGCAGTGCTCGGTCATAAGGGCCGAGTCCTTTCCTTCGAAGTTGCTCATTTCGCTTCCTCGTATTCAACGTGACCACGAAACCTCTGCTACAAAACGACGTGGTCTTTCATCGTCGGCAAGCGTGGGATCGACATATCCCACATCACATGAATGAAATGTACAGAGCTTCAATCGAGCCTCCTGGACCGAAGGTCGCACACTGAGAGCGCAATCCCGGTGCCAAGTACAAGAGGTGGACGCAGTCGAACTTGCAGTCCGCAAATAAGCCACGAGGGTCTTTTGGCTGCTTACGCTAGATACCCGCTTCTCGCCGTGTTTTTATTCGGTACTCGGTTGGCGATACATTCAATTGCCGCCGAAATACCTTTGCCAGCCGATCCCCGCTGCTCATTCCCGTATGCCGTGCGATCTTGTCGACGGGCAGCTCGGAATGCGTCAACAAACTGCAGATGATCGAGAACCGTGCACGCATCAGATACGCCGACGGCGTGACGCCGACTTCCATCTTGAAGCACCGCTGGAAATTTCGCGTGCTCATGTCGACCACTCGCGCCGCATCTTCGATTGAGATCGGACGCTGGCAATTTTCAGTCAGCCAACGCGCTGCGATTTGTACCCTGTCGACGGATTCGCCGTTCGAACTGCCGCCAAGAAGCGATGACAACGCCGGCAAGGTGTCGGGCATCACATGTTCCGCGATGCTCCGTGCGCAGCTATCTCCAAGGTCGCGCTTGAGCAGGATCAGTGCGCCCTTCATCAGTTCGAGGCGAACGCTTGTGCGATCGCCCTCGTCGTCATTCAACTCGCTCACTCCGCCGCTGTCGAAGCCGACGGGTTGCGGACCTGCATCTGCTTTGACTTGCTGAAACAGCGTATGTCCTTCGCCGAGCGGTCGCACAGCGATCATGTTTGCGTGTACTCGACGCAGCCATGCGATGAGCCGTTCGTCGCGTGCCGCGACATTTGCGCCCGCGCCGTCCGAGACGAACAGTGCATCGAAACCCTGGCAGTGCCACGAGTCGAGTCCGTCCGTCCAGACGCAGATCGACGACGAACATTTCACGTTGCCGCCTGTCGCGGATAGAAAACGGAGTTCATATCTCACGTTGAGGTTCGCGCTCAACGCGAGTTCGTTCGCTGCCTGAAAAATCTCCCCTATCATGACGGTCACGGCAAACGAACAATTTTCGAATAGCAGTATTGCCACGCGGCGCGTGACAGGCGTGCAATGCACATCGGGCTCGGGCACTTGCACCCAACCCGTTAAAGGCGCTTCCAGACTTGCACACGTCATGAGCCTTCCCCTTGACCATTGCGGTTATGGAAAGAACTGGGTAGATGCGCACGAAAGGCCACATCCCAGGCTTTTGAACGTTCAGGCGTTACTGCGACACGCTCGTCCTCAATATCAGACGATGTTGTGTTGTCTCGGGAGATTTCACTGCCATTACCCATAACGAAGGCCGCAACATGCGCGCGGTGCTGTACTTTCCGTGCATCGCCTGATAACGTCTTGCCGCGCCGAGCCTTGCCAACTGAGACGCCAGACTTACTGCGTGGGAACGTGCTTGTTTGCGGTGCATCATAGATGGGACGCACTGTGCATCATTATTTGTGTCGCGAACTTCCGATAGCTTGTCGGAAGTTCCTACACTTTGTTTGAGTTTCGTCGCCAATGACGGTCCCCGAGCCGTCTTTCCACTTATGACGACAATCTTCCGACGTTAACCACCCCTGTTGGTTCGCGAACTATTTTTGCAATGAACAAACGCTTCGCCAAATCGTGTTTGCGTTCATCACATTGCGACAGCCATTTCGACATGCTCCCCAGTCTCATGCGTTTCGCGCAAGCCCAGTGAGCATGGATGAACCCATGCAGCGAAGGTAATGGGCCATCCATTTTCCACATTGAAATCTGCTAGCGGAACTGCCACGCGAGGAGTTCCCGCTTGCGAGCGACTTCCAGACAACCAGGCGCAAAGAATCAACGTGAGCCGGCCGATTACGACATAATCGAATGCCAAATCGCACGGAGAATGAGATGGACTATGTGAAGTTGGGCTGCACCGGACTGGACATCTCGCCGTTATGCCTGGGGTGCATGACGTATGGCGTGCCTGAGCGCGGCCCGCACCCCTGGACGCTGAACGAGGACGCAAGCCGCCCGTTGATCCGCCAGGCGGTAGAAGCGGGAATCAATTTCTTCGATACTGCTAACACCTACTCCGACGGCACATCCGAGGAAATCGTCGGGCGCGCGTTGAAGCAATTCGCGAAGCGCGACGAAATCGTGCTCGCAACCAAGGTGTTTTTCCCCATGGGCAATCGCGCGGACTCGAAAAGGCCGAATGGCTCGGGCTTGTCACGCAAGGCTATCTTTCAGTCGATCGATGCGAGCCTGTCGCGCCTGGGCACCGATTACGTCGATCTATATCAGGTCCACCGCTGGGACTATGCGACCCCCATCGAAGAAACGCTCGAAGCACTGCACGACGTCGTGAAAGCGGGCAAGGCGCGGTACATCGGCGCGTCGTCGATGTTCGCATGGCAGTTCGCCAAAGCGCTGCACGTATCCGAGCGAAACGGCTGGACGCGCTTCGTGACGATGCAGAATCACCTGAACCTGTTGTATCGCGAGGAAGAGCGCGAAATGCTGCCGCTCTGCGCGGACGAAGGGATCGGCGTCATTCCGTGGAGCCCGCTCGCGCGTGGACGCTTGACGCGCGACTGGGACGAAACAAGCGCGCGCCAGCAAACCGACGCATATGGCAACAGTCTTTACGACAAGACGGCTGACGCCGATCGTCGCGTGATCGAAGCGGTGGCGAAGATCGCGGCGGCGCGCGGCATTCCGCGTGCACAGGTGGCACTAGCGTGGGTCATCGGCAAAGCGGAAGTGAGCGCGCCAATCGTCGGTGCGTCGAAGTCGCAGCACCTGACGGATGCCGTCGCGGCGCTCAATGTGAAGCTCACGCCCGATGAAATAGCCGCGCTAGAAGCGCCGTATGTTCCGCATGACGTGGTGGGGTTCCAGTAGGCCGAGGCTTCCGAACGAACGTCTCGGCCGCAAGCGGGAAATGCCGCGTCTTGCTCTAACGCCCGATACTGTATATATTCACAGTACTGTGTTTAAATACAGTATCGGAGGCGTCATGGAGCATCTGGTCAGGGTGTACAACGAGAAGGATCGTCGGACGCTGGCGTGGCTTCGGGAGCGCGTCGGCGACGCGGCAATCGCAGCCGCCGTCAAACGTTGCGTTGGCGACAAGCCGTTCCTGTCGTCCGTTTGCCGTCAGATCGGCGTGCGGCCGCCTGATTTTCTGGCTTCCACCAGCCGTCCCGCCCCAACGGAGACGGGCGAGCAGGCGCTTGCGACGATTCGCGGCATCCTCGCAGCCAAAACTTTCGCAACAGGCGCGACGCATGCCCGCATGCATTGACGATATCGCGCTCAACCACGCGCAGACAGAGCTAACGGAACACAGAAAGGAATGATCCGAGCGCGTTCGGCGGTGGCACGGTGTTGCCGCTGGACGCACCGGTGGAATGCGAAGCCGAGGTCGAATCGACTGATTGCCCGGCTGTTCACGATCAGCGAAAGCGGTATGAAATGTGCTATGTCCGGCTATGGTGACACTTTGACATCAATGCCGGTCGCATAACGCATTCTCAAACGATGAGTGAGCCGATCAAACCCATTGGCGTGGATTCCGTCTATCTGGCGGCCTCCGGACCCGCTCTGCCATCGCGGAATTTTGCTCGTACGCGACGAGTGCTGCTTTTCATGCTGGTGGTGACGATGATCGTTCCCATCGGCGTTCTGGCCGGATACGGCTACTACAACTACAAACTGCGCTATGACGATGCAGTCGAATCAAGCGAGCGGATAAGCCGGGTCGGCGAAGAACAGGCGCTCAAAGTCATGGATCTGAATGCCGAGCTTGTGTCGCGAGTGGAAGAGCTGCTCGGTGACATGACGGACGCTCAGATCGCGGAAAACGAGGCGGCGCTTCATCAACGGCTTAACAGGATCGCGGGTGCCTTTCCCCAGGTCGCCGCGATCTCGGCATTCGGCGCGTCAGGCAGCCTGCTGGTCAGCAGCCGTTTTTCGCCGGCGCCCGCCGTCAACATCCGGAACCGCGACGATTTCCTCAATGCCCGCCAGTACCAGCCCGAGTCTTATGTGTCACTGCCCATGCAGGCCAGTGTGTCGAAAGCGAGGGTGTTCAATGTCGCTAACGCGCGCATTGCCGCCGACGGCCGGTTTCTCGGTGTCGTCTCAGTCGCACTGCGCCGCGATTATTTTTCCAGCTTCTATCAGAAGCTGATCGATGCGCGCGCCGCGACGTTCATCGGGCTCTACCGGAGCGATGGCTCATTGCTGACGAGCTTCCCCGGTGACTCACCGGGCGCAACGCCGCAGGAAGCCAACCTCTTCGCTCAGGCGTTTTCGCGCAATGAATCGATCGGCCATCTCGTGTCGACGGCTTTTGCGGACGGAAAGAAACGTGTCGTGACTTATCGCCGGGTCGACAACTACGGGCTGTACGTTGCCGTCGGCTTCCAGGTCGCGCAGCTTTACGCAATCTGGCTACATCACTTCCTTCTGATCTGCCTGCTGACGGGCCTGCCCTGCCTGATCATCTGGCTGCTGATTGGCTTTTCGCTGAAGCAGTTATCGACGGAGGAAAGCGCGTGGGAACAATGGCGCGATGAGGCAGGCAGACGACTGGACGCAGAGGAATCGGCGAGACATCTGCAACGCGCGAGCGCATTGGGCAACCTCGTAGCGAGCGTCGCGCACGACTTCAACAATTACCTGATGGTGGTGAAGTCGAATGTGGCGGTCGCCAAGGCCAAGGGACACGATGACACCCCCAACGAAATCATCGCCATCGAGCGGGCGACGGGCACCGTCGAAGGTCTCGTCCGGACCCTGATGGGCTCGGCGAGAAAGCAGCCCTTGAAGCTGACAACCGTCGACCTCGCGCACTTCCTTCCCGGCATGCTGCAGGTCGTGCAGGCAACCGTGGGCGATTCCGTCTCGGCAAGCATCGACGTGGCGCCGGAAATCTGGCCGGTTCGCGGCGATACAGCCGAACTGGAGCTGGCCATTGTCAACCTCGCGCTCAATGCGCGAGACGCGATTCATCGCGGAGGCAAGTTCGCGATCCGTGCGCAGAATATCGAGGTTGCGTCTCACGTGGTGGGTGTGCCGGCAGGCGACTATGTGCTCCTCTCCGTTTCGGACGACGGCGAAGGGATGTCAAGCGAGGTCGCGAGCAAGGCATTTGAGCCGCTCTTCACCACCAAGGGCGGCACCTCGCATCCCGGCCTCGGACTCGTCCAGGTACTCGCGGTGTGCGAGATGAGCGGCGGCACCGCGAAGCTCACGAGCGAGCCGGGCGTAGGGACGACTGTGCGCCTCTATCTTCCGAGGAGCAATGTCCGCGTCGCGGCCGTTCCTGTTTCTGTTCCACATGACGATGAGCCAACAGCCGCATCGCCCGAACCAGAAAACCACCACGTCCTGCTGATAGAAGACAACGACGAAGTCGCAGCCAGCCTGTCCGCCGTGCTGCAGTTGATGGGTCATGACGTCACGCATCTGTCTAGCGCCGACGATGCCCTGATCGCCTTGCAGGAAGGACAGGCCTTCAGGCTCGTGCTTTCCGATGTCCAGATGCCCGGAAAGATGAGCGGCATCGACCTCGCGGAATGGCTGCAAACCCACCGCCCGGAGCAGCGGCTAGCGCTGATGACCGGCTATGCCGATGAACTGGACAGAGCGAGGCATACAGGCGTGCCTATTTTCTCGAAGCCTTTCGACGCAGAAGATCTCGAGCCGCTTATCAGTGCGTGAGCGGCCTCTTGCTCAGCCGGCGTCGGCGTTGAAAGACGCAGCGGCTGCGATCGCCGCTGCGGCATCGCCCCTTTTGCGACCATCGCACGCAGGATCTGCGCGGTGGACTCATCGTGGACGGGCGGCCCGGGCGTAAACAGGCCAAGCTGGAACGAAGGCTGTTGCGGGTGAACACACACAGGCACGCCGGGAGCCCGGCGCACACGCTGGGCTCGCGGGCGGATCGCAATGCATTCGCACGCATATCGCCTACTCTTTACTGGCGAGACCGCTTCTTCCGGCCGAAAGCTGCCTCGGCCCACCACTCGCGAATTTCTCACACAACTGCGTGTACGGGCTATGCGTCGTGGCAGCACTGAACCGCACGCTGACGCTCGCCGCCGTGATCTGCGCCGCCGTGCCGACGGCCAAGAGCGCCTACGTGCTTGCAAGCGAGTACGACGTTGAAAAGGCCTCGACAGGTGCCGCTATTTCGATAACGACGCTCTTCTCGATCGTGACGCTGCTCGGCTGGCTTTACTGGATCTAGCTGCCGTTATGCCGCAAGCGGCTTCAGCGCCTGCATGACTTGCGCGGCCGTCGTATAGCCCGAGCTGAGCTGACCGATCTTTCCATCGATTTCGACGAACAGTGACGGGAAACCTCGCACGCCGAGGCGGCGCGTCAGTTCGAAATCGCGCTGCGTCGCGTCGATCACTTCGTCGGACGTGGAGGCTTCGAAGAAGACATCAGCGGTGGTCTCGATACCTTGCTCCGCAATCGCCCGCGCGCCGATTTCAGCGAGCACGTTGCCATCCGTCGTATCGAGTCCGTCGACGTAAAACGCCCGCTGGAACGCGCGGAACACCTTCAGCACGTCGACATTGGGCGCAATCGTCCGCGCTGTCACGACTGCCCTGCAAACCGGCTCCGTGTCGTACACGAAGTTCTTGCGCGCCATCAGCGCTTCGCGGTTGAAGACGGCACCGCTCATCTGCTCGACGCGCGCCCAGTGCGTGAGCCTGAACTGCTTTGCAGCGTCGTCGAGCAGCTGGGTCGATCCAGCCGCCATGCCACCCACGACGACCTGGACCTCGAGTCCCGGCATGCTCTGCGCAATCGCGCTCATTTCCTTGCCGAAGCCATAGCACCACGAGCACATCGGGTCACCGACAAATATCAGTTTCATACGCTGTTCCATCTTTATCTGAGGATGCGCGGCCCGACGGGTCGCACGAATCAGGCGACTATACGTGCGCGATGTCAGCGCATGAACGGCGTGCGCCTCACATCACTCGTTACACCGTGTAATACACAGACGTTGCCGTGTGGCACGCTCGACGACGGGCTCAGAAAAACGAAATGTCGTAGCCGAAGCGGGACGCAGCGCTCACGATATGCTGACCCATCAGCTCGCGCGCAGCAGCGGCGTTCTTGTCGACGAAGGCCTGGATCAGCTCTTCATGTTCTCCGCGCGCCGCGTTCGGGATGTTGCCGAACATCGGACCTTGCCGCGCGAAGTTCGCCGCGATCAGCGGACGCATCGGTTCGAGCACGGTGCGAATCATCGCGGCGAGGTAGTCGTTGCCAGATGCAGCCGCAACGGCGCGATGAAAGTCGAGATCGGCGTTGACGGTATCGGCGGTCGGCGCGCCTTCGTAGCGCATCCGTTCGACCGCTTCCTGAATCGGCTTGAGCCTGCGAGGCGTCATATACGCGGCGGCGAGTGCGGCGGCCTGACTCTCGAGGGCAGCCCGCACTTCGAACATGTTGCGGATCGTGTTGTCGCCTTCGAGCAGTTGCGAACTCACCTGCCGCAGCGGCTCCGACGGCAGCGGCGTCGCGGCAACGAAGGCCCCGATGCCTTGGCGCGACTCAATGAGGCCTTGCGCGCGCAGACTCGCAATCGCCTCGCGGACAACGTTGCGACTCACGCCGAAATTCTCGGAGAGAAAGTGTTCGGTGGGCAGCCGGTCGCCCGGCTTCAGACGCCCGGACCCGATCTCGTCGCTCAGCGAGCGCGCGATGTGCTCCGCGAGATGGGGCCGCCGTTCGACGCGCCGCACGTTCATTTCGCTCATAGTCGTTTTCGGGCCGTTGCTTGTCTTCTTATTCTACATCCTGATGAGTGTTCGAGCGCGAGCACCACGCTGATGCGCGCTCCACCGCGCTTAGAGACCCGGCCTGAGCTGGTCTCTGTTGCCTGCGACGCGCAAGTCATTTGCACAAAAAGAACACGTTGTTCACTTGAAGGACAACAGGATGTCCCCTACCATCGGGAACATACGGCGGACTTCCGTTCGTCGCATCGCAACCGGAGCGGAGGTACACGCAAAAATGAACATTGCCAGCATCGAAACCATCCCACTGCGCATCCCTTTCACGACGGGCGGACCGTCGGCGGGCGGCGTGTGGGGCCCCAAAGACCTGCAGGTAGTCGACTCCCTCGTCGTCAAGGTAAGGACCGACGACGGCACCGTCGGCTGGGGCGAAACGTTCGGCTTCACGGCGATTCCGTCCGTCAAACTCGTGATCGACAAGATCCTCGCACCTGAACTGATCGGCCGCGACGTCGCGCTACGCGAGAAGTCGATGCTCGAACTGCAAAAGAAATTCCACATCTTCGGCCGCAGCGGCGCGTTCATCTACGGGCTGTCGGCGATCGACATCGCGCTGTGGGACATCGCGGGCAAGCGGGCCAACCAGCCCGTGCACCAGTTGCTCGGCGGCGCCGGGGCCACGTCGCTTGCTTGTTACGCGAGCCTGATCCGTTACGCCGATCCCGAACTCGTCGCGATCAACGTGCGACGCGCAGTGGACGCCGGCTACCGGCATCTGAAGCTGCATGAAATCACCGTGGAAACCGTGCGCGCCGCGCGGGAAGCGGCGGGCCCCGACATCGAGATCACGCTCGACGTCAATTGCCCGTGGACAGTCCGCGAAGCGCTCGACATGACGGAGAAACTGCGTCCTTTCAACCTGCGCTGGATCGAAGAGCCCGTGTGGCCGCCCGAAAACTACGCGGGCCTTGCGACCGTGCGCCAGCAAGGCGGCGTTCCCGTCGCAGCGGGCGAAAACGCGTCGACGCTGATGGACTTCCAGCATCTGCTCGAAGCCGGCTCCGTCGACTTCATCCAGCCCAGCCCCGCGAAGATGGGCGGGATCACGGAACTGCAAAAGGTGTTCGCACTTGCGAACGCGCACAACGTCACCGTGATGGTTCATACGTTCTACGACGGCCCCGGCTTGCTTGCGAGCGTGCATGCAAGCGCGGCGCTCGGCGGCCCAAAGGCGCTCGTCGAATGGCGTTATTTCGATCTCGAAGCGCAGCTTTACGGCGACGCCATCGTTCCGCGCAATGGACGCATCGACGTGCCCCAAAGCCCCGGTCTCGGCATCGAGCCCAATCCCGAAGTCATTCGCGACTATCGCATCGAGCTCTAAACCCACACCACTTCGGCGTTCAACGGCGATCTGCATCCGGCGCAACCGCGCGTCGCGAGGAGGGGCCGTTGCTTGCCGTCGCATATGCATAACAAATCTGGAGGCAGGAGATGTTAGACAGAATTGCTGGTCCGCTTTTACCCGTCGCGTTCGTAATCATGCTCGGATTTATCGCAGGCAAGCGCGGACGTCTGAATCATAAGGACAGTCTGCTCATCAGCCGGCTGGTGCTCGGCTGGATTTTTCCTGCGCTGTTGCTGGTCGGCATGGCCACCACGCCGCGATCGCAGCTGTTCGACTTCAGACTGATCGTCGCGACGTTCATCGGCATCATGGGCATGTACACATTCGCGCTGCTGATCGGCTGGTGGCGCTATCGTGAGCTTAAGGCGGCGACGCTCAAAGGCTTCGTCAACGGTTACCCCGATGCGGCCTTCATGGGCATCCCCATCTTGCAGGCGATGTTCGGTGCCGGCAGCATCTATTCAGTGCTGATTCTCAACCTGATCGCCAGCCTCGTCATGATTCCGCTGACGACCATGCTGCTCACGGTGGCAAGCGGAGAAGGCAGCGGTACGCAGGCATTCCTGTCGAGCATCAGGAGCGCGGTGAAGCGTCCATTGATGTGGGCGCCCGCGCTGGGCATTCTGTGTTCGCTGTTGCAGATCCGGTTTCCGCCCGTGCTGGCCGAGTCGTTCAATCTGCTGGGCAAGGCGACGCCAGGCGTTTCGCTGCTCTGCCTCGGTCTGATCATGTCGTCCGTCAAGCTGAAGCTGTCGAACGAAGTGTGGGGGAACCTCGGACTCAAGCTGCTGATTCATCCGCTGCTGATGTTCGCCGCGACCATGTTGCTAGGCGTTCATGGGCTCTACGCGCAACAGATGATCCTTCTTTGCGCGCTGCCCTCGGCGACGATTCCCGCGATGTTCGCCAACGAAGCGGGCGCGTATCAGAGCGAAGCCGCAACGTCGATTCTCATCAGCACGGTACTGTCAATCGTCACGTTCTCCGCCGCCATCTATCTGGTCGACGGCGGGCTCGCGGCTGCATGAGGCTTCGATTCATGCGGCAGCCGGTTCGCCCCTTGGGCGACACCGGTTGCCGCACGGACTGCAGCGAAGCGTGCGTCCACGTCGTGCGCTCAACGGAAGACGCCACTCATCGGCTGGCATGCAACTGATCGAGGACTTTGAGCAGATCGCGCGCACCAGCCGTCGACGACGCGGGATTCTGCCCAGTGACCAGGCGGCCATCGATGATCGACAGGGGCTGCCAGTCGTCGACTTTCTCGAAGTGCCCGCCAAGCCGTTTCAGTTCGTCTTCCACGAGAAACGGCACGACTTTTGTCAGTTGCACGGCTTCTTCTTCGGAATTCGTGAAGCCTGTTACGCGCTTGCCTTTGACAAGCGGCTCGCCGTTCACCTTCACATGACGCAAAACACCTGGCGCGTGGCAGACAAACGCTACCGGTTTGCCAGCGTTGTAAAAGCTCTCGATCAGAGCGATGGATCGCCGGTCTTCGGCGAGGTCCCACATCGGACCATGCCCGCCGGGATAAAAGACGGCGTCGTAGTCGTCGGCTTTGACTGTGTCGAGCTTGACCGTATTGGCCAGTACCTTTTGTGCAGCGGGATCGTTCTTGAAACGCTCCGTCAGTTCCGTCTTGCCTTCCGGCGTGTCGCTCTTCGGATCAAGCGGCGGCTGCCCGCCTTTAGGCGAACTCACCGTCAAGGTCACGCCAGCATCGAGAAACGTGAAATAGGGGGCTGCGAATTCCTCTAACCAGAAACCTGTCTTCTTCCCTGTATTGCCGAGTTGATCATGAGACGTCAACACCATCAGGATCTTCATTGTCGCACTCGCATGATGAAAGGACGATATACCTGCCGATTGAACAGGACGATCCACGTAAAGTGGCAAGAGCACTATAGTCGCTGCCTTGAGCATCGACAAACGAAGGGCCATGCGCTCATGCCAGGTCATGGTGACCGATGCCCTGCGAAGACAGACGGCTGATCCTTAACATGCCTGAACGCGCTTATATCCAGCTTCGCTTGTCACAAAGGCAAGCGCAACTCGTTGCACGCGCAATGAAACGAACCGCCCGATTCGCTCAAGTGCTCGGCTGAGTTGGCGTAAACGAAGCTAAAATTGTCATCTACGACGATATGCCAGACGCCGGTTTTCACCTACATTGATCCTTCCCGATCAACTTCGCAGCTGGAGACACCATGAAGACCGTGGCGCACCATTCGACGCACACCGGCCTCGACCGTGCAATCTGGACCGCGCTCACGACACGGCAAGCGCACCTTGGGCAAGGCGATGCGCTGGCCCGCCGATATCACGCCGACGTTGCGCCTTTCGCCGCGTTGTCCACCGAAACGCCCGCCGCATACGCAGCGCTGCAACGGCTTCTGCAGCCGCATGAACACGTGGCTCTGCTGTCGCTGGAGCCTCTTTGCGGAATCGCGTCGCTACGGATAGAAAACGTTGGCACGATTCATCAAATGGTGGCCACGCGCCCGGTTGCCGAAACGCCTGACGATGCGGACGTTATCCGCCTGACCAGCGCCGATTCGCCCGACATGCTCGATCTCGCGCAAAGAACCAAACCGGGCCCGTTCGGCCCGCGCACGCACGAAATGGGGCATTACATCGGCTTTCGCGATCGCGGGCGTCTGATCGCAATGGCGGGCGAACGGATGAGCATCGAAGGGTACGTCGAGATCAGCGCCGTCTGCGTCGATGATGCGTGGCGCGGCAAGGGGCTCGCGGGCCGGCTCATCAATATTCTGCGCACGGAGATCGCGCAGCGCGGAGAAACGCCTTTCCTTCACGTGTTCAGCCACAACACGACCGCGATCCGTCTGTACGAATGCCTTGGTTTCGAGGCACGCCGCGTGTTCGTGCTGTCGCGGACCGGTCACGCCGACACGAGCGGCACACACCACGCCTGATCCGCGCACAACGGGCGAACGCTGACGGCCGCTCGAAAAGCGCCGCTGCGCTTTTCACGCGCTTCACCATGAAACTGACGATTCTTCCCGTGCGAGCCGCCCTATCGTATGAAGTGCGTTGGGGAATCAGGCGGCGGCAGAACTCACCGTGGCATGAGCCGATTCAAGCCGGTTGCCGCCGAGCGATTTCGCGCGATAGAGCGCCTGATCGGCGGCCCCCAGCAGATCGCCAAGCGACGAAGCCCCGCTTCCGAACTGCGCAAGTCCGATGCTGACCGTGGCCTGAACGCCCACTCCATTGCCGCCGAGCGTGACCGTCTCGCCGAAACTCTTTACGACGGCTTCGCCCGCTTCTTTGGCACGGATGCTATCGTGCTCCGGCAGCAAAACCGCGAATTCTTCGCCGCCGATGCGTGCCAGAATTGCATGCCGTCCCAGCACGCTGCGCGCGATATCGGCGAAAGACTTGAGGACACGGTCACCCGTCTCGTGACCGTAGCGGTCGTTGATCTTCTTGAAGTGATCGAGGTCGACGGCGAGCAGCGAAACGGAGCGTGCCGCGTCGCTGCTGCTGAGAATGCGCGCCCCCTCTTCGAAGAACCATCGGCGATTGCCAAGGCCGGTCAGATAGTCCGTCTGCGATTCCAGCAGCAGTTGGCCATGCGTTTCTTCGCGAACCAGCCGCAGCAAAGTCATCGGCAGGACGACGGAATACAGCACGCCCTCGTACATCGTGATTTCGCTCACGGCCATCAGGAATCTGAACCCGAAGAGCGTGGTCAGCCAGGGCAGCACGCATGCCCTGAAAGCGTAGAAAGCCGCATGCCCGCCGGATACGAGTATCGCGATACGCAGCGATTGCAGCCGTTTCAGACCATCGCATCGCGCCAGTTCGCCCGCGGTCAGACCGCACGCAACCGCAATGGGAATTGCGCTCAGGTACATCCACATCACGTCCTGCCCGCGCACGCCGGCAATCGCCCACGCGAGCGCGAGCAACACGAGCACACCCGCCGATGTCCGCACGTACTTGCGGCCGTTCAGCACGGCGACACCCTGCAGGATCAGCAGATAACCCCAAACGATGATGAGATTGCTCAGTGCGGAGCCGAGCACACCGGGAAGATCGCGGCGCCACGCCGCCACCGCGCAGCCAATCGCGAGCGTGGCGTAACCCGTGGCCAGTATTCTCAATTCCTTGCTGCGCTTGGGATGGACGCGACACTCCCAGAGCGTCATCGCTGAGCTCGCTAGAAGCGTTCCAATCGCAAGGAGATAAAGCGTAATAAGATCGACATGCATCGCAGACGTAAGGGCTCTGCGCCGGTACATCGCGGCGGCCATCGCATTTTACGCTGAAAAAATGACTGCATCATGCCCGTAGGCAGCCACTTCATTCCACTTGATTTACGCCGCTTGCCGACGCGGGCATGCACGATGCTGGCCAGTGCCGATCGTCTGGAAGCAGGCAACGCCCGTCCACGTGGAAGATCCCATGACCGATCCGATCGATCCCGAGCGCAACAACAGGCGAGCCGGAACTGCCATCGGTAAGGATTGCGACGCCGATCCGCCAGATGCATCGGCCGTCGACGACACGCTCAGCGGGGCACCGCGCCGCCGCGTGCCACGCCCCCGGCCGATACCGAAAGCGCGCGCCCCGCAAACGCCGGAAGCGTTCACATCGGCCGCCTATGCGCCCGAGCCCGACAAAGCGGGCATTCCGTTTGCCGCGCGCGTACAGCAGTGGTTCGATGCACGCCAATGGCAGCCGTTCGAATTCCAGCGCGACGTGTGGCGCGCACTCGCGGAGGGGTTGAGCGGCCTGCTGCATGCGACCACGGGTGCGGGCAAGACGTGGGCCGTGTGGTTCGGCGCAATGTCGGCATACGGCGATCATGCGCCCGGCGCGCTCGCCGATCCGCTGACCGTCCTCTGGATCACACCGATGCGCGCGCTCGCCGCCGACACGGCTCGCGCGTTGCAAAGCTCGGCGCGCGAACTCGCAGTGCCGTGGACGATCGGCCTGCGCACGGGCGACACAAACTCCACCGAGCGCGCGCGCCAGAGCCGCCGCATGCCGAGCGCACTCGTCACGACGCCCGAAAGCCTCTCGCTGATGCTCACGCGCAGCGATGCGCGCGACGCGCTCAAGCACGTTCGCCTCGTCGTCGTCGACGAATGGCATGAACTGCTCGGCAACAAGCGCGGCACGCAAGCTCAGCTGGCGATCGCGCACCTCGCACGCTGGCGTGCGGATCTGCAGGTATGGGGACTGTCGGCGACACTCGGCAACCTCGACTTCGCCGCCGACGTGCTGCTCGCGCCCGTGCGCACGCCGCGCCTCTCCGTGAGCGGCATGCAGCCGAAGACGCTGCTGATCGACACGCTCATTCCCGCGACCATCGAACGGTTTCCATGGGGCGGCCACCTGGGCACGCGTCAGGTCGACGCCGTGGCCGCCGGGATCGACGAAGCGCTCACGTCGCTCGTGTTCACGAACACGCGCTCGCAAGCCGAGATCTGGTATCAGGCGCTGCTCGCGTTGCGCCCCGATTGGGCGGGACTCATTGCACTTCACCACGGCTCGCTCGCGCAGGAAGTGCGCGAGTGGGTCGAGGACGGTCTCAAGAACGGCAAACTGAAGGCCGTCGTCTGCACATCGAGCCTGGATCTCGGCGTCGACTTTCTGCCCGTCGAGCGTGTGTTCCAGATCGGTTCGCCGAAAGGCGTCGCGCGTCTGATGCAGCGCGCGGGTCGCTCCGGGCATGCGCCGGGCCGCGCATCCCGCATCACGATCGTGCCGACGCATGCGCTCGAACTCGTCGAAGCCGCCGCCGCGCGCCGCGCGGTGGAAGCACGGCGTATCGAAGGCCGCGAGACGCCGCGCAAGCCGTTCGACGTGCTGGTCCAGCATCTCGTCACGGTCGCGATCGGCGGCGGCTTCGACGCGACCGAACTGTTCGACGAAGTCCGCACGACCTTCGCGTACCGCGACCTGACACGACATGAATTCGACTGGGCGCTCGCGTTCGTCGAGCGCGGCGGTCCGTCGCTGGGTGCGTATCCGGACTTTCATCGCGTCGTGCAAGACGAGGACGGCGTGTATCGCGTGCCGCGTGACGATCTGATCCGCCGCCATCGCAACAATGTCGGCACCATCGTGGCCAACGCAACACTGCACGTGGCGTGGCTCGCGGGCGGCCGGATCGGTTCGATGGAAGAGTCGTTCATTTCGCGGCTAAAACCCGGCGACGTATTCACGTTCGGCGGCCGTGCGCTCGAACTGGTGCGCGTGCGCGACATGACCGCCTATGTGCGTCGCGCGAGTTCCGTGCGGGGCGCGATGCCGCAGTGGGCGGGCAGCAAGATGCCGTTGTCGTCGGAACTGGCGGACGCGACGCTTGCGATGCTGGCCGAGGCCGTGCGCGGAATCTACTCCGAGCCGGAAATGATCGCTGTGCGGCCTTTGCTCGAATTGCAGGCAAGCTGGTCGGCACTGCCGGAAGCAGGTGTGCTGGTTGCCGAAATGCTGCGCTCGCGCGAAGGCCATCACTTCTTCTGCTATCCGTTCGCGGGACGCGTTGCGCACATCGGCCTCGCATCGCTGCTCGGCTGGCGCGCGGCACGCGAGCGCCCCGGCACGTTTTCGATCTCCGCCAACGACTACGGCTTCGAGCTACTGTCGTCGCAGCCCTTCGACTGGGCGGCGCTGATCGCGGAAGGTCTCTTCTCTTCGGCGCGCCTCGCCGGCGACATCATGGACAGCCTCAACGCATCGGAACTTGCGATGCGGCGCTTCCGCGAAATTGCGCGTGTCGCCGGGCTCGTCTATCAGGCGCATCCTGGTCAGCAGAAAAGCGCGCGGCAGTTGCAGGCATCGAGCGGACTCTTCTATGAAGTGTTTCGCAAGCATGACAGCGACAACCTGCTGCTCGCGCAAGCCGATGCGGAAGTAATGTTGCAGGAACTGGAACTCGATCGCATGAAGCGTGCACTCGACGCAATGAACACAAGCCGCCTCGCGCTGACGCATCCGAAAAAACCGACGCCATTCGCGTTCCCGCTGATCGTCGCCCGCATCCGCGAGAAAGTGAGCACGGAGAAGCTCGCGGACCGCATCGAACGAATGCTCGCTGAACTCGACAAGGCAGCATGCTGATGCTATTCGAAACCCTCACTGTCGAAGCGGGTGGTCATCCGTTGCAATTGTCGGCACAACGAGCCGCGTTCGATCCGCAACTGAAATGTTTGCTGATCGCCGACGCGCATTTCGGCAAGGACGCCGTGTTCCGCGCGCACGGTGTGCCCGTGCCTGCCGGTGCGACCGCGGGCGATCTCGCGCGGCTCGATGCGCTGATCGCCGCGTATCGGCCCGACTCGATCGTCTTTCTCGGCGATCTGTTGCACGGCCGCGAATCGCTCGGCAGCGAGACGATGCAGGCGCTCATCGCGTGGCGTGCGCGACTTGGGTCCGTTCGCGTGATGGTGGTCGAAGGCAATCACGATCGCAACGCCGGGTTGCTGCCGCCGTCGCTGGACATCGAGACGGTGTTCGAGCCGTGGGTATTCGGGCCGTGGGCGTTGTGCCACTATCCGCAAGCCGTCGACGGCGCGTATGTGCTCGCGGGTCATCAGCACCCTGTCTATGTGATCGCGAGTCGCGCCGATTCAGTGCGCGTGCCCTGCTTCCGTTTTGCCGCGCGCTGTGGCGTGCTGCCCGCGTTCGGTGCGTTCACGGGCGGCTTCGTCGTCAACCGGTCCAACGACGACGCGGCGATCTACGCCGTCGCGCAGAACCGCGTGATCGCGGTGCGCAAGCCCGCATAGGCATACCCCCCGTCCGTGGGGGGAGCGGGCCAATTTCGCCATGCTACCTTGCTCTCCAGTAACCGTACGATAGCAAGGAATACCATGAACGAGCTGAACGGCTTCGACTTCGAAGACCTGCAACCTGGCATGAGCGCCACGTTCGCCAAAACCATCACGGAAGCGGACATCCTGTTGTTCGCGGGGGCATCGGGCGACATCAACGCAGTCCACATCAACGAACAGTTCGCGCGCACGACGCCGTTCAAGGGCCGCATTGCACACGGCATGCTGACCGCGAGCATCATCTCCGCGACGATCGCCGGACGCCTGCCCGGACCCGGCACTGTGTATCTCGGCCAAAACCTGCGCTTCAAGGCGCCCGTTCGTCCCGGCGACACCGTACAGGCCGAAGTCACGATCAAGGAACTGATCGCGGACAAACGCCGCGTGGTGTTGTCGACGGTGTGCACGGTCGACGGCAAGGTGGTGATCGATGGCGACGCGATTGTCATGCCGACCTCGCGCGATACACAGGTCAAGGCAAGCGCCGATCGCTCAGCCGTCAACGCGTGAATCAGGACTGGATATGAAAATGCCGTTTAGCATGCCGGATGAGTTTGCGTCGGGTTGGATCAAAGCAGGGTTCAACTTCTGGCGTTCGCTTCCACTGTCGAATGACACGCACAGCACGCGAAAAACGCTCACACAGGCGAGCGCCGATTACTGGCGTCAACAAGCCGCGCTATACACAAGCGTATTCACGGGCATGACGGGCATGAAGTCCGCTTCGCAGCCGGTGATCGAGGCGCCGCAAGGCGACCGCCGCTTCAACGCTGACGACTGGTCCAGCAACGGTTGGTACAGCCTGGTCAAGCAGAACTACCTGATCAACGCGCGCATGCTCGAAGACATGGTCGAGGCTAGCACGCTGGTCGACAAGGAAAAGCACAAGCTGCGCTTTTACACGCGCCAGTTCATCGACCTCGCGAGTCCGACCAATTGCGCCGCGACCAATCCTGATGTCATCCGTCACGCGATCGAGTCGAGCGGCACAAGTCTCGTATCGGGCGCGACCCGTTTGCTCGAAGACATGAAGGACGGCTGCATTTCGATCACCGATCGCGGCGCGTTCGAAGTAGGCCGCAGCGTGGCCGCGTCCGAAGGTTCAGTCGTGTTCGAGAACGAGCTGTTTCAACTGATCCAGTACACGCCGCTTACGGCGACCGTCGCACAACGGCCGCTCCTGATCGTTCCGCCGTGCATCAACAAGTTCTACATTCTGGATCTGCAACCGGACAACTCGTTCGTGCGTTTCGCATGCGAACAGGGGCTGACGGTGTTCCTCGTGTCGTGGCGCAATCCGGACGAAAGCATGTCCCATACGCTATGGGATGACTATGTGGAAAGCGGCGTGATGAAGGCGATCGAAGTCTCGCGTTCGATTACCCGCGTGGACAAGGTCAATGCGCTGGGCTGGTGTGTCGGCGGCACGCTGCTGTCGTCGGCGCTCGCCGTCATGCGCGCGAATGGTGATAACACGGTCGCAAGCGCGACGCTGCTGACCGCACTGCTCGACTTCAGCGAACCCGGCGATCTTGGCGTGTTCATCGACGAAGCGGGTGTGTCGATGCGCGAACACACGATCGGACGCGGCGGTCTCTATCCGGGACGTGAACTCGGCTTCGTCTTCCAGACGCTGCGTGCCAACGACCTGATCTGGCCGTACGTCGTCAACAACTATCTGAAGGGCAAGACACCCGCCGCGTTCGACCTGCTGTACTGGAACGCGGACACGACCAATCTGCCCGGCCCGATGTACGCCTGGTACCTGCGCAACATGTATCTGGAGAACAACCTGCGCGTGCCGAACCGCCTGACCATGTGCGGCACGCCTGTGGATCTTGGGCGCATCGATATCCCTGCCTATCTGCTCGCGACAGAGGAAGATCACATCGTTCCGTGGCGATCCGCTTATCAGTCGACCCAACTGCTCGGCGGTCAAACGGAGTTCGTGCTCGGCGCGAGCGGCCACATCGCCGGCGTCATCAATCCTGCTTCGAAGAACAAACGCAGCTATTGGACGGGCGGCGTGCCCGGCGGCGATGCAGAGCAATGGCTCGAAGGCGCTACGCGGCAAACGGGCAGCTGGTGGAATCACTGGATACGCTGGATAAAGCAGCATGCGGGCGACGACGTGAAGGCTCGCACGACGCTGGGCAATGCGAAGCACAAGCCCATCGAACCCGCCCCGGGCCGTTACGTAAAAGTCCGCGCCAGCTAATCGATTACGTGCATTGCACGTAGGGCACGCGTTCGCACCATCACGCGTGTCCGCGAAACAGCGCGCAGGTTCTGAACGCTTCCTCCGAAAGCGCGATCTGCTTGGCGCGGCAGTAGCGCGTGGTCAGCTTCAGCAGTTCCTTGATGTCTCGCCCGCTAGCTCTTGGCCATGCATTCGTCAGCGCTTCGATCAGGTCATCGTCGAGATCGGCGCCCAACTGCTCGGCAAGGAGCTTCCACAAGCGCATTGCGTCGGCCTTCGGCGGCGTTTCATAGTGTATCTTCGCGATGCAGCGCGACAGAATCGCATCGTCGACATCGTCGATGCGATTGGTCGTCATGAACAGCAGGCCGTTGAAGTATTCGAGCGTGCGCAGAAACTCCGCGACGATTGCATTGTGCTCGAGGTCGTTGTCGCGTCGGCGGATATAGACGTCGGCTTCATCGAGCAGCAGAATCGCGTCCCAGCGCGTCGCGCGCTGCAGGATGCCCGACAGCGACGCACCGACCGACGCTGCCGTGGTGCCGAGCTGACCCGAATGCACCCGATACAGCGGCTTGCCGACCACTTCCGAATAGACTTCGGCCGTCAAGGTCTTGCCCAGCCCCGGCGCGCCCTGGCAAAGAATCGTCGTGCCGCCCGATTTGCCCGGCACGAAGTCCTGCACGAACACATTCGTCTTCGACGTCAGAATGTCGATCAGATCGCGATGATGCGTCGGCAACACCAGCTTGTCGCGCAACGCCGGCTGATAGCAATATTCGCTCATGTGCTGCACGTGCGCCCAGATCGGGCTGTGCCATTCGAGATGGAACAGGCACACGTAGCAATGCAGCGGCACCTTGTCGAAGCCATTTTCGACACTCGCGGCGCGCCAGAATGCGGCGTCGGCCGTCGACTGGAAGCGCCGCTCCAGCGTCTCTTCGTCGTTCACGCACTTCGCACTCACGCCGTCGGGAATGCGGATCAGCTCGGCGCCCGTTTTTGCATCGACTGTGTAAGCGGCTTTCGATACCACGAACTGCGCACCGAAACGCGGTTGAAATTGCAGGAAGCGCTGCGCATGCCCCTCGTATTCGCGCTTGAATTCGGCGCATTCCTTATAGAAACCGAACTCGGCGAGCAACTCGGGAATCGTGCGGTCGACGATGTCGTGCCGGTTGATGACCAGCGAAGTCGTCATGCCCGAGAGCCGCAAATGATGTTCGGTGCGCTCGGAGTTCGCGGATTGCATCGTGTTCGCCAGCATATCCACGACGACGTACGGTGTGCCCTGATCGGGCTCCACGAGCCGCATGCGACGCACGAGCCACGGCAGCAGCGTACCGTCCTTCGCACGGCTGTACAGCCAGCCGTCGATCGCGTCGCGCGTCAGGTACGCGATCAGCCCCGCCACAAGTTGCTCGAGGCTCGGAATTGCGCGCGCTTGCGGCGCATTGTAGATGTTGTCGAGCGCGAGCATCTGGAACATCAGCGCACGTTCGTTGTTCGCCTTGCTCAGCGAATAGAGCGTATTCAGCGAGCGGGCATCGAACAGCCTGCTCGACACCACCATGCTGCCGTGACATGCACCGTGCTGATTGAGTTGTCGCGCGAGCGGCGAGCCCGCCTCGATCATCGCAAGCAACGGATGCACCAGTGATTCCGGTATTTCGAAGTCCATAGACGCACTCGTATTTGATGATGGCGCTGCATCGCGGCCGGCGACGGGCCGCCCGCTAGCCGAGGAAGAACCGAACAGCCATGCCGACGACGGCAGGCTGGATTGCATGCAGTCCGTTGAATTCCACGTATTGCACGTCGTAGCCCGCCGCTTTCAGCTTGGCCGCGTTCGCGCGGCCGCTGGTTTCGATGGACAGTTGTTCGTCGCGTATCCCGTGCGCAATAAAGACTTTGGGCGCGCCTTCCTGTGTGAACACGGACATGAATCCGCCAGAGAACGCGATCACGTGGCTCGCGATATCGCCGTTGGTGATGCCCATCGACAGCGCGTAGCTCGCGCCGTCCGAGAAACCTGCGAAGGCGAGACGATCGGGATCGATCGCATAGCGCGACGTCACTTCGACGAGCGCGCGGTCGAGCCGCTCCAGATCCGGCCCGCTGCCACCGATTACGATGTCCCACGTCGGATACAGCGAATGTGGCGCGAGGACGAGAAATTTGTCGCGATCCGCGTGCTCCTCGATAAAGGGCAGCACTTTTTCCGGAAAGCCGCCTGCGCCATGAAACATCACGAAGAGCGGCACGCGCGCGTTCGGTTCGAGTCCGGCCGGCACGTACAGGATCGCGTCGCGGTCGGCCGCGATGCCGAGCCGGTTGCGGCCGGACGGCAACGGTCCTTTGACCGCGTCGGTGGGTGTGAAAGTCAGGCGGCCGAGCAGTGATGGATCGAACATGGTGAAAGCCGGTTTGAGCGCGGTGTCGCGCATGAACGAATCTTCCTGCCGTTGAGCGGGCGGCGCTGGAGGTGATCGATATCGCCTATGGAGGCCGATCGCGCCTCGGGCGCTTTGGGCACAGTTCTTCGGTTATTGGTGAGATTTTGATATGTAATATATCACGAAGGTGGGTGGTGTGGCTGTACAAGGGCGTCAATCAGCACGCTAACCGCGCCCAAAAAAGTCCGTACTTGCACAAAAAAGGCTGTACCTGCACAAAAAAGTTTGTACTTGCACAAAAAAATGTGTACCAAGACCGTCGACTACTCAAGCGAGCGCATCCCTTGATGCGCTCGCTTGAGTAGTCCGTCATCCTCTTTGGCACCATTGCCTGCAGATTAACCGACTGAGCGACAGCACACCGCTCCGTCCAACGCACACCACTCGAACATCTCCCGCATACGGACATAGATTGCGTAGAAGTCCTCGTACGCAACCTTCTTCGCACGCTCATCCCATTCGGCGAATTCGGCAGCCACCCTTGCGGAAGTTTTGGGACCTGCTACCCAGCCTCCGTCCGCCCAGATGAACAAATCTCGGAAAGGAACAGCGGCACCTGCATCGAGAAGCGCCTCAGTACAGCCGACCATGTACGCAAGCCCAATAATCCAGTTGTTGCATGTCCACAAGTCACGTAAGGAGAAATACCTCACCTCCGCGCAGTGGTACGCGGAATAGTAGTTCTCGTCGTCCCAAAGGTCCCGAAGCATCGGCTCTCTTCCCACGAACAAAATGTTCTCGGCAGGGTAGCCGTCGGCGTCCCCCAGTCCCGGCAATTTCGTCAGGCCTCGGCCAGCCCAATATACAACGCTCATAACATACCTTTGAATAGTCAGATACTCTGCAAGCAGTGGTTGTCTGCTCGCATCGTCGATTTCGTCTGCTGCGACATGCGTCACACAGACTCCTCGCCTCGATTCATCGAATCGGGCATGAGGTATAGCGTTAGGTGAAAAAGGTGGCGCGATAAAAAACTCCACGCCTGCACAGGAATTCACCACGACTGAAGCCAGCATGCGCCGCCTTCAGAAGCCATCTCGAACATGTCGCGGACCATCCCGTAATAGAAGTAAAAGTCCTCATCACCAAGGGCCCGCGCGCGTTCGTCCCAAAGAGCGAAGTCTTCAGCGAGCTTCTTCGACGCAACAGGACCAAACGTTCCGAAATCGTTCCGGCCGTACCTGAAGATGTCGCGGAACGCGACTGTGCTGTCTTGCTCAGGAGGGTTATCAAGGCCGACCAGTTTCATAAGCTTGACCACCCAGTTCACGTACGCCCACCATCTGTCAGCAACGCGGTACCAATTGGACTCGTCGAATCGATACATGGCGCCCTCGTCCATGCCTTCCGTGATGGTCGGGCAGTCCGGATTCGACTCCGTGACTACGTGCACTGTCTCGTCGAAATCCGGATCGCTCAGGACAGCCTCCCGGTCAACTTTCTTCATGTTCTTGCAAGCAATGAAATAAACGGGACCGCTCATGAAACACCCCAGAAAATAAGATAGATTTTAAAAATACCCTAAAGATGTATTTGTCGTCATCGTTGCCAGATAGCGCAGACTCTCACGCATGCTTTCAATATCGGACGACGGACGTCTGGGGATATTTATATCACTCGGATTTTCGACAGGACAAGCGATAAAACAAAGATTTTTCCGATCGAAACGCAAGTTTCTAAGAACCGCCTTATTTTTATCAGCGATTTTCAATCACTCTAAAATTTGCCCTTGTACGCGTTATGACCCTTATTTTCTTGGACCGTCTCGCGGACCCAACGCGCTCCTTCCGATGCAGCTAGCCAGGACGGGGAACGTCGCTGGAGCCGCAAGCTCCGACGCCTACCAAGAGGTCCAGCTGGCCCGCCACGGCTGATTCCACCCCTCCATAGGCCCTTCCTCCGATGCTGCGCCGACCGGCGCGGACATACCGGAACAGGCTGTTCTCCGCTACCAAGTCAGCGGGTCTTCCCCGCTAGCCTGAATAGCTCCCCCGGCGTCAAAACAATACATGCCAAAAAACAGCGCTTATTTATTAAGAGATTTTAATAACAACATCGGTAAATCGTAAAATAATTCCCGCGATCTCACAATTTTCCGAATACCCGTGGTAAGGTTTATTCAACGGATGAGCGGACCTATACCGTTTCATCGAACCTCAATCTCGGATTCCATCCGAATTACCTGACACAGGTCTATTATGGGCATGCCCAGCGCATTCATCACGATTAACGGCTATGGCCTAAAAACCACGCGGCTTGGTTACCGCAGATGGCGATTCAAACGCGAAGACCGAGCCATCCGCCCGATGGACCGCCGCGAATACGTGTACGTCACCTCCGCTGCTGTCATGCGCAAGCGCCTTACAGAAGCCGGCTATAACCGCCCGGCGTTGGAGCTGGAGTACCTGAGGACCTTGCAGAAGATTTCCGCAGAGGGTGCAGAGTCCTACTTCCGCACTCGTTGCTGCATAGGACGGTACACCTCCACCCAACGCGCTGAGGCCTGCAGGCGCGCGTCGCTTAACGATTGGCTGTTCGCTTTGAAGGAAAACATCACCAATCGCAAGGCGCGCATTTCCAACCCGC
Source organism: Paraburkholderia phymatum STM815 (assembly GCF_000020045.1). Classification (GTDB taxonomy): domain Bacteria; phylum Pseudomonadota; class Gammaproteobacteria; order Burkholderiales; family Burkholderiaceae; genus Paraburkholderia; species Paraburkholderia phymatum. The sequence goes on from NC_010625.1 coordinate 1,377,181, forward strand.
CTGACCGTGTCGATGATCGGGGTCGGCCTGCCGAAGTCGACGTTCTGATCGATACCCTGGCGTACAGTGAATCGACGATCTACCCTATCAAGACGGAGCATCTGCTGAACGCATTTCCCTGCGCCAGCCTGGACTGTATGGCAATCGCGATGCTCGAAGTTGTGCCGGACACGGCCGAATGCATTCTCGACGTCACGGACCTGGTCAACCATGAGCTTGTCTACTGCTTCGACGATCTCAAAAAGGTAGATGAAACGACCGGCGACGACAGGTACGACATTTGACCGATCCCTTTACACAACAGACCTGAAATTCATCAAGTAAAAAGGTCGTCGACTCGACGGCGCAGGTTCTCCCCCCGCCTGCCCGGGTCCCCATAACCTATACGAACCCAAAAATGACTTTTCGCGCCTACTACATGTTCAATGGCTATCCTGTTTGCTGGGAACAAGAAAGCTATTTCCGTTGGCTCTTCACTAGAAAGGATCGAGTGATTCGACACCGAACCAAGGGAGAACGCAATGCTCTCATCCACGATCTGCCGGAGAATCGTGCGGAATGGGATGAGCCGGAGACGGACTACCTGTATGTCGTAACCGCCGAGGAGCTCCGACGACGCCTTAGTCTCATCCCCTGCCTCGACCCAGTGAGCTCGATCACATACCTCGACGAAGTGAAGTATGGCCAGGATATGACATCGCTTCGAAGCGAATTTGAGCGCTATAGGAGCGCGATGATCGCGGACAAGGCACCCACGTTCTACGCGAGTGCGTCGGACTATTACGGGGAAGAAGCGGACGCCGTGCGGAAGCATGTCCCAGAACGAGCAGACGCACTTAGAGAAACAACTCTCGACGATTGGTTACTGGCCCTCAAGGAAGTCGTTGAGAGCGGAGCAACACGCGCAAAGGGATTTACTAGTCCTCCTATGCCGAAAGGTCCTACCTTCGATACGAAGGCGCTGGCCGACATCATCCTGACCGACCAGCATCCGTGCAATTGTGACCTGAGACCTTGGCACGATCTGTGGGGTTTCCCGTGTTCCCTGCTCGAGCACCTTGCCGTCGCAATGCTAGAGGTCATCCCACCGAACGCTGAGTGCGTCCTGGACGTCACGGAACTCGTGGAGAACGACTGCGTGTACTGCTTCGAGGACCTCATACTTGCGAATGAGGACGGTAGAATCGCGCTCGTTTGAGCTAATCGAAATAACACTCAGATCATCCGGGCTGCCTACACGAGGCGGCGCCGGACGATCTGAATTCAGCTTCTCGGACGATGGCCGAGGTCCTACTGACAGAAGAGCGTCCGCAGCCTACCCTCCCCTGCACGGAGTTCGGAAATTCCGCGGTTGTTGTGCTTGAAGTCGTTCCCCGTAACGCCGAATGTGTTCTCGATGTGACCGAGCTAGTGCAGAACAAGCGCGTGTATTGCTTCGACGACCTCGTCCTGGCAAGCGAAGGCACCCATGTTTGACCTATGCCACTCAACTGTGCGTTCCGTGGTCTTACCGAGGTGCGATTCGCGCTCGTCGATTATCTTGACATTGAGCGACGCGCCTCCGTCGTCACGTTGGCAAGAACATGTGCCGGGATTGAGTTCTTGTTTAAGCATCTACCTTGTTCGTAGCATCTACAGCAGGAGAATCTGCGGTAAGGTTTGCTTCGCTCCCGGCTCGACCAGCGGTCGTTCGATGCGGTGCACACTTTGCGCAAAGGACCGCCAGATAGTCAACGTCAACCGTATGCCCGATTCCGTTCACCATGTCCGTACAAGTTGCAAGATAGGTCTTGTGATACTCGGCCATATCAACCGGCCCACCACATTTGGCGCAGGGTTCAATAGGACCAATACCAGGACGTCGAATAGGCACGCCTTCATTCGCCATCACCACAGCGCAACGCTCATCCATACAAGCTTGTGAACAGTAGCATTCGAGCGCGGTGGCGACGGAGATTTCGACTTCCGGCGGATCACATTCGAAATGCACGCGATCCCATTCGCGACATACCTGGAACACCCTCCCGCTGAACATCCGGTCGCACGTATAACATTCATAGCCATCGTCATCGGTTGATTCCATGATGTCCTCAGCGACCGCAAGTCTCCCGAGATGCCCGACAAGCTGTTGGCACCGTGATCGTGAGTCTGCCCCCTCGGCGACGTCCACTCGGGGAGATTCCTCGCAGTGAAATTCCTTCTCCCGTGTGACGATCGTAGACCCAAGACAGCTACGTGACCATATTGAGGATGACGATGTGTTGCGAGTAGGCCAAATCCCCTATTTAGCGCTATACGGGTCATCTGACAACGAACACATGATGTCTGGCCACCGGGGAAAAATCTCGGCGTCGTTCTTTGCTGGCCCGTTGAGCTCGTGGATGAGAAAGGAGCGCGCACAGACAGCAGCCCGAACCAGGTCAGCAAGATTGGATCGAAGCTGTGGCGTCGATATTCGACGTAGATGTCAGCAACGCAGTTCGCAAATTGCAGAAGATCCGATGCCGAATATTATTCCGAGTACAGAACCCTTCTCGCTCCCGGGAGGTCGTCGAGATTTTACGGAGAAGAGCACCGCTAATGGCACGTAGCTGTTGTATCGGATTAAGCAATGCCACAAGCCTATGGAGCACCTCATGGAACGTAGTCCTCGGTCGTGGGATTCGATGCCGCTGAATGATCGCAGCCGTGCCTGGTTCGTTACCAGATGGCCCGGTAGAATCGTTGGCGTTGCAGATGCCCAACTGCTGTTCGTCGTGGACATCCGGGCATGCCGCTGCTTATGTTTCCGCTTGTTTAGCGCTGCGTCGGCGCACTGGGCATACGACCCGCTCGTGGAACTCTTACGATTGTTTTCAGCGCCCGAAGCACTCGTCACCGACGATTCGCGGCTTCAGCACGTTCTCGCCGCCGCAGGAGCCAGTCTCGAAAATCCGGCATCGCCTTTTCTTGACAAGAGCATCACGATGACACCAGCTATCCACGACTGCATCAAATCGCTCGAAGGCCTATTCAATTCGCCCGAATTCCAGATGCTCAAATCAATGGACACCGTCAACGAAGCTTTGGAATCGTGGCGTTCGCGTTACAACGAGCGCAGATGACGATGCGCAGCATCGCCCGTTCAACAGGGTGTTCAATGACAGTCAGCGGCAATATCAAAAGGCACTGCGGGTAGCGGGAATCACTAGGAAATCTCGGGAGGCACTAAGCGACATCCCGCACGAACACGCCGGCCGCGGTTAGAAGCTCAACAGCCTTCTCGACAGTGATACGCAATGTCGCCGCGACGTTTCGGGCGTAGGCTGCCGCATTCGCCCGTCGGAGCCGTGCGTCTCGCCACACGCTCAGGAGCATCCGTGCGTCGCTGGGTGCAACATGGACCCCTGTCTTCCGCACCGCAGACCAGAACTGCGACTCATCTGCGACGTCATGCGCCCAGAAAAGTCCGCGTGTCGCGGTTTTTAAGGCGGTGGCTTTGGCCTCCGGGCCTGGCACTTCCGTCTCGGTCCCAAGTTCGTCCCGAAGGATTTCGAACTCCTGCCGCACACGCCGGCGGAGATACCCCGCTCGCTCGAGAACGGAAAGAAAATCCCAGACGGCGACGCGAACGGATGTCGATTCGGTTGAGGCAATGGCGTAACGCTGAACCAGCCATTCGGCAACCGTCTCGACGGACACCCTCGGATACGGGGGTCGCGCTCCCTGCTCATGGATGTACTTGCGGAACGCATCGGCTTGCCAGATTCGTGTGGGCACCCTGAAGGCAGAGCCGCCCCACACCTCGTGACCAAGACTGGCCGGCCACGAACTGACAGGCTTGCGCAGTTTTGCTTCGAGGAATGCCAGCTTCTGCGCCGTGGTCGCGTCCCGAAACCGGGCGTTGGCCATTTCAATCTTCTTGAGGCGTTCGGCACGTGCGTCGGCGCGCGCGGCAGCGAGTGCAGCGTCGCGCCGACGTTCTTCCTGGCGCTCTTGTTCGAGCGCGGCGCCGAACGCTGCATCGCGCTGGTCTCGCAAGGCATTCAACTGGGCCCGTGCCTCCGCTTCTCCAGGATAGAACAGCCAGCGCTTGCCCTCTGTCGCGTCAAGCACAAGTTGCCGGACCTCCGGCTCCTTGACGTCGCGAGGGACAGCCGACAGGTCGATTTCAAGGGTCGGCGTCTGAAGTCGCTTAAGCGCCTCCAGTTTTGGAGCGTCAGGCTCGTGTGTGACCGTCACTTCGACAAAGATGGCTTTGCTCTGGCAAACGCCCCGAAAATCAGGCCGAATGCCGTCGACCCATACTTCCGCTTCACCCGCCGCGTCCCAGTAGAGGGTCTGTTCGACGCAAAGAGCAATGTCTGCGGGGCCTGGGCGCTCATAAAGCCGGCACACCAGCGCGGGCACGTGCAGGGTATCGCTTTCAACGAGAATCTGTTTGGCAAGAAGATGCAGCGCCGTCTCGAAGGCCCCCGTGCAGGCAGTCTCGGCCTTGTGCGCGAAGTGCCAGACCCGCACGTCGCCCTGCTTTCGGGTCACGAGTTGTCGGCACTCGGCGCAGCGAAAGTTGCCCTCGACATGCGGCACGTCGTGGATATCGACGATGCGATCTTTCTCGTCAAGGGCAAATGGAATCTTCAATGGCAATCAAAGCAAAGTGCCGTGGCCGAAAATGGCAGCCATTTCACGGGGACAAGCCCACGGTGACACTCTGTCCGCATTAGCGCTCGATCTCTGCCGGAGGCTGGCTCGCTCTCACGCGCAGCACATTGCCCTCCGGTGTGATCTGCCGGGGGATATCGTCAAATGTGGGCGCTGCCGCGGCCGATGCACGCCGCTCTGATGGGGGCACCGCCAAAGGAGCCGTGTGCCGTCTTTGAGCAGAAGCTGTGTTGATGCCAGAGTGCCTCCGCTTTTTCGGATTACGCGCAACGGCTTCAGGCCTCGTCGTATGTTCGGCAATCACGCCACCGCGCGCTTCAGGCGGATTCCACACCTCTACATAGTGCCCGCCAGCCAGTGCAGCCGATGCGAGCCCCACAACGACCAGCCCCGAAATCACATGCTTTGCCGCCAAGGTCCCTCCTCCGCTGAGCGTTCTCAGGCACCGGGATGGTCCCGGGCGCGCCGTATTCTCGCATACCAATCTGCTGAACCAGGAAACGTGGCGCGGCGACGACAGGCAGTCCTCCCCGATGTAAGCTAGCCGTTGTCGGCCCTCGTTCCATCAACGACAGGAGGATTCTCGTGAATACGTCGACAATTGATGCTTACGGCCGCACAACCCTCCCGGCCGCGGTCAGGTCGGCGGTGGGCGTTAAACCGGGAACAAAACTGCACTGGCATCTCATGCCGGACGGCAGTGTGCTCGTTCGCATCAAAACCAAGTCCATCCTCGAACTGGCAGGCAGCCTGCCTGCGCCCGACAAACCGGTCTGTATCGAAGACATGAACCCTTGGAGTTGAAGGGGCTAGCAGGGATATTTGCATCTAGTACTGTGTGCGTATGAGCTTATGCCATGCATCGCTCCTCTCCGTGGCAGATACCGGCGCCAAATCCAGCTGCAGCGTCGCCTAACCGAGGCACGCTCCCACATAGCGATTTCGGTCGATTCGTCGGGCGCGCCCCGGTGTAACGAAGCACATTCAGACAACTGACTGAAATCTCCCTGCCCGGCCGCGCGTTTTCGCAGCTTCAAAATCCCACTGCGAATAAGCGCTCATTTTCCGCCGCCCATCTAGCCCCATCCGGCTATACCACGAGCAGGCATCTGCAACTGTCAATGGATGCTCAGGTTGCAACCTGACATTTGCCAGAGCACTGCTCGGCGAGCGTGCCAACTTAACCAAGATAGCCCGACATATGAACAAGCAAGATATCAAACTCCCGACCACGGTCGATACCCACGCCAATACGGTCGACACGCTGCTCTCGTATCTGCACGACTGCCACTTCGATGAAACGCATCTCACGCCGATGCACCTCACGCTGGCTCTCGAATACGCCTATCAACCTCATCCGACGTTTTGGCGAGACTTCAGCGTTTCCCTGGTGGAGGACGCGATGTCGAGACACATGCCTAACTGGCAAGCTAGGCCAGCGATGATGGACGGAGGCGCGGACAGACTTTTCCATGAGCTGGATAAGGTCGTGCGAATTAACGCGTTCGATGAAGCCAACGCGGAAATGCTGTCGGCGTTGCCGGTCGCTGAGCGTCCGACAACGCCCTCTGCGGCATTTACGTGGATTACCGCCGAACTCGAGAGGAAAGGATTGACCGAGGACCTCGAGTTCGCGCGACCGGACGGCGATCGCTGCGGCGAGAAGGCACTCGACGTGCTGTACTGTCTGGAGGAGGCGAAGCGAGGAGGAGTTGTGGAGCGTACCAGCACAATAGTCGCAAAGGCATATCGCGACGCAGTGATGAAGCGTCACGCCCCGCAGACTACTTGACGACCTGGTGCGTCAACCAAGACACAGCAGGCGAGATTCCGTGCCGCGGCTCCACTAGACCAGCTCACATATCGTGCTTGTCGGATTTCATACGCGCCGTCGAAGCTCGCCACCTCTCCGCGCCAAGGGAACACTTGGTGACGCCACATTCGTCGCCGGCATGTCTGGTGTTGCGTGCTATTGGTCCGCGCTGTTGCTATCAATCGTACCGCGAGGGCGTCAAGCCGCAGCTATCCGACAACGGGTCCAAGTGCTGCATCCATGGCGGCCTGTGGACGAGGCCGTTCAAATATGGAGTCACCAACGGATGCAACGAGACGCGCGTCAATCGTATTGTACTGCGTGAACAACACACTGGAGTTCGTACGCTTGTCGCGGGAGTACTCGAACTCACGTTTACATGCAACCGGTTGACCTATCCCGCGTCGATTTACGATTGCGGCTAATTCTTGCATTGTACCAAGCCGGACGGCTTACCAGACTGCCCAATCCTTACCGAGGTAACATTGACTCGATCCCCGTTCCGCCCGAGCGGATCAGGCGTCCAATGGTCGCCTGACAGGATCGAATGATCCGTCAACCATTGATGCAATACGGAGAGGCCTACGGAATCCTCGCGCACGAGAATCTTCGCTGCGTCAGCAAGCGCGTGTTGATAAACCTCGGGCTTACAAGCAACTGCTCCGGTTAGCTTAAGATCCGTTTTGGTGTTGGTAACCATCGCGTAGATTGTCCCACGTTTCATCATGTTTTCCTGATTTGACAGAAAACCAGGCGTGCCAGCTCCCAGCTCAAATACGTCTCGCAATGAGATATGCCAAACGCCGCATACCAGGTCACCGGTATTCGACTCAAGAAACACTAGATTTCCGTACCGCTTTTGAACCATTCCCCGCTCTCCCCTTAGCGGAATTACATGACTTGGAACTGCCCTCACGTAGTCTCCGCCCGGTGTCCGGTCTTCCAGATCGATTCCAAGACTCAACAAAGAATCCGAACGCCGGCGTTGTAGCAGCGCATCGAAGGCATAATGCCATGATGGGTCAATGACCCTGTCCAGCAGAGAACGCCTAAGATCGGGATATTCTTCCTCGAGCTTCTCGCCGTCGTCGATAAACGCATCCACAACTATAAGAAAACATGGAACCTTATCGGACGAAACCACCGATCCTGCACTGAGACTCTCCTCCGCTAGTCCACGATGCCAACGACCATTCGCCGCTGCCACAAGCGCGTCTATCCCGAGATTGTCGGAAACCCCTCCGTCCATGACATGCAAATACTGAAGATGCTCATCGCCTTTGTCTCCCATCATGATGCGGGGATAGCTTGTCAACGCAACGGGCGAGAATACAAGTGGATATGCGGATGAGGCGGCAACGGCCTGGGCAATTGAGAAGGACCCCAAGTCGGAGCCAAGACAAAACTTGAACGCATCGTCCGAAAAGACAAACGTGCTTAGACGTTCGCTAAAAGCGTTCTTCCCCTGCGCGACACAATTGCTGAGCAGTTCAGGCCCTCCGACGATCGTCGAATTTATCAGGATGTGCGGGCTACCCGGCCCGGGGATGCTCATATTCCTGAACACAGCCCCGTGAAACAGCAACCTGTCATAGGTCTCCGCGAGGATGGTGCTGGCATTGAATCTATCTCCGTACAAGGTTCGCCAGTTAGCAGGATCCATGTGACGCTTGAGCCAGTCGTCCCGAAAATCCTGTCGTAGGTCCTTCTCGGCGAAAGCCCAATATTCACTTCTAAGATACGGGTAATAGACTCCAAAATGAGCCGCTGCGATCGATCCACCGGATACTGAGGAGATGGCGTCGACACGGTCGAGTATCCCAAGCCGATCCAACTCCCTCAGCACATACATCCCAAAATTTGCCGCTCGACTTCCTCCGCCTGATATCGCCACGCCGAGGAATGGACGATATTCCATATCGGACTCCGACAGTCTAATGGCGTAATTCATATCTGCGCTCGCCGACGCTCGAGTCAGGGCGCTGAACGTCCGCTCTGTAGCAGACCATGTCAGAGGGCGATTAACGTAGTTGTTGGCCGCCGGATCCGTGCTGGTGCATGCGGTTAGCAATGTAGCTAACACAATGCCAATAACCAAACGAAAAAAAGAAGTCATGAAAGCGCGATGTAAGAAATCCGGCCGCACAGAAGTTCAACCGAGAAAAGGTCTCTGCGTTTACGACGCGTACGCCGAATTCTTGAGACGCTGGTCAAAAAGACCGGGCAACCGAGCTGACAATAGACGCTCGCGTCGCGATTCGCTTTATGCAACGCCTTGCTGTCAGTCCAGCCTCGATTACACTGGTTGGCGCCTCACTACACCAGTGGGGAGCAGCATCGAAGCCCATCACCGGACCGCCCGGTATCGCAACATGCGTCTCTGGTTTCCGCGCCCATGATCTAACCCCGAGCCGCCTCAACAGCCTGACGTGGGAGGTGAAAGCGTATTGCCAGAACCGCAGTGCCAAAGCGGGAACGCTCGGCTCCTTGCAAACGCATACGATGTGAGCGACCACGAAGTAGCGCTAACGTCGTAAGGTATACTTGGTCAACCGAACCCTGTCCAGCGCGCTCAATTGCCCGAATTTTTCGTCGAAGCGCTGCTAGGCGTCTGCGCTTGTCACTCGCTGAATTTCGTCAACAGGAAGTGCTCCACAAAGCCCAGGACGCTACCCACCTCGGCTTCTCCGAGTTTGTCCCAATTTGCATGAAGTGCCGCGTTTCTGAGCTTTGGCATCGCGTCGAGCAGCGTCTTCTGAGCGCCCGCTACCAGACCCGCCCCCTTCAGTGCATTGATAACGTTCTGCATATCTTTACCCTCGACGTCGAGGCCACTCACGATAGCGAATCGTTTAAGTGCGTCCTCGAGCGCTGCGCTGGCTAGAACTGCAGCGACGTCCTTGTGCCCCTCGGCCAGTGAATGGCGCGCCAAACGCACGAAGTCGCCAAAGACCTCTCCTGAAACCCTCAATTCGACGTCGAAAACAAAACCGCCCTCGTAGTCCTCCTTCGCGGCCAGAAAGACGGCATACAGTTCCTTGATCTCACCCTGCTTACCTTCGGCGGCTAGATAAACCTTGGTGAAATTCACGTAATGCGACGACGCCTCCCCGCAGGCGGCGCGAATCAGGTTTGCCGTGCTAGTTGCCCACTTTCGCCACACCCCGCTAGGGTCAAAATAATAGCCATACCCCGAAAGCTCTAAGTGGATCGCCGAGAACATGTCTTCCAGTTCGGAAAAGCGCTGTGCAAACTTTTGCTTCAGTGTCATGATTTGAAGTTCCGTGGACGGCTTCTGGACAGAGCTGAAAATTGCTCGCGATGATTATCCCGGAAAGACCGATTGAAGTCAGGATCCAAGAGGCCGTGCCACGTCCCTCATGCATCTGTTCTTCGCCCGCGCGATGACTGCACAGTCAGACGCGAGACGCCATGCGATCTGTGTGCCGGGCTCCGCCGCGAGTACCGCCCTATTGCGCGCACGTACGTTTGTCCGGCCCTTCGTGGTTGTGGAGTAGCTCACACGTAGAACTGGCTCAGGCTAAACCAAGCAACGCCTCGCGTAGCAGCCCACCGAACGGTGTTCACTGACGACGACTCGCCCATCCTCGTACATCAGCATCCCGACCATTGGCCCAACGCATTGGGCATGACAATGAGGCGAAGTCCACCGTCAGAAATTACTCCGATGGTCGACTTGCCACCCAAAATTTATCAACGTCCGTGAGAACTGGTTGTGCGACATTGAGCCATGTGCAGAGGTCTCGAGTGAGCCGGTGGTGGCGTTAGAAAGGCCCAGTTGACGGAATCCGAGCGCGGCACTAAACTCGGTGCCTCCCTAATCGAGGAAGCAAGCAACGACTCCGCGCCGAAAAAAACGGCCGGACGATTAGGTTCGAAATCTGCGCCCCGGCGCGGAGGGCTAGCAAAAGCCCGCCTGGCTTTCCCAGGTCTTCGGATCGATAGCTTCGGTTAAGGGCTTTTGGCAATGACTGTCACCGTGCGGTCATTGTCAAAAGTCTTATCCGATGCGTCGACCGAAGGGCATGGGGCCCAGCGAAAAGCCATCGGATACTTCATTGCAGGAGAAGACGATGGCCGCTTTTCATTCCAACGCACGACAACCCAATCAATCGACCTTCCGCGAGGATCTTGTCGCGTGGCTTCGTTCGCTTAAGGCACCGAAGGCATGGGTCGGGTTGACTGCGGTCACCTGGGCACGAACATTCTCGTCCGACTTAGCAACCCGGCTCGCATCGGCAGGCTACGCGGAGCTTAGCCAACATCTCAATCGACAGGATCTGCTAGCGCTCTGCAAGCGCTCCGACGTGCCGCTCGAGTACCGGGTAGCAGCCGTTATGGCTTGGGGACGCTCAAATCCCAGGAACCCCCAGAACAATCGAAACCTATGGGCGTCGATATCAAACATCGCGCCGCTTCTCAAGCGTCTGCCGGAACTCACTCGCAAACAGGCGTTCGCCGAATTTCAGCGACTTATTGCTCGCGGAGCCCTGCAAGGAATGCGTGCGTCATTCTTTACCAAGCTGATGTTCTTCTTCGGCTGCCCGCACGCCTACATTCTTGATCAGTGGATGGCCAAGGCAATGCTGGCATTGCGGGCCGCGAACTGGCGCGTAAGCGTAGATGGAAATCCGAAGTTTGTAAGATCGGCAGGCAACTTCATTCGCCTAGGGTACGGGGGAACCAGCATCGCGCTTACCATGTCGGGTGACGATTACGAAGCGTATTGCTTAAGCGTTGAGGCACTGGTTAGACCCTTGGGGCGTGTCGATGGTGCAGATGTCGAATGTTGGCTTTTTTCTGATCCCACGTCCGAATGGCGCCGTTTTTTGAAGCGACTTGACTGGAAGCTCAAGACGGAACGGCTGTAATCTTCTTCACGGTGGAATTTTTTCCGGGAAGGTGTAGGACCGCTTCGCGGTCCTACTGTCATTGATAGCAAACCGCTATAGGAACTGTGTCTGCCCGGGCCTACCGCGACGCGGCCATGAAGCGTCCGCGCCGAGACCGCCGCAACGCCTAGCACGTCTCGCGCGAGACATCGCTCAAGGCACGATCCCGCGAGGTCGCCTTGCCGACAACTTTCACGCTGCCGCAGTCGAAGCCCGCTACCTCCTTCGCTACAGGACCTTCCGGCGATCCCACACGCGTCATAGGCTACTTGTGGTGCTAATCGGCGGTTCCTGGCCAAATTCCCCCGCCTGGCCAGCCAATATCACTTCACATTCGAGCGAATTAGAAAAGTCGCCCAATTCCACCCTGCCATACCGCCTCGTTACGGCTATACCGCTGACGCGGAGTGAGAGCGTCGACAGCCATAACAAATCCCACAAGATCGATCGCTCGCCCCGAAGTCGAAACTTACATGGTGGATTTTCTGATGATGAATACCAGCAAAGAAATGGCGACGGTCGACAGCGTTCATTCCCAAACGGTCGATGCCCTCGTCGCCTACCTAAGGGACTGTCAGTTCAGTGCGTCGCAGTTGAATGTGGGAAACCTGGTGATGGCAGTAGACGCGGTCTACGAGCCGCATCCACGGTTCTGGCGAGATTTCAGTCTGACATGTGTCGTCGATGGGATAGCACGAGTGTTCCCTGACTGGATGCCCAGTGGACGCATCCCCCCGCACCGCGTCGAGAGTCTGATGCGGGAGTTGGAAGAAGCGCTGGAACTCAACGCTTTCGACGAAGCGAACGCGGAAATGCTCGGTTCCCTGCCGCAGCATAAGCGCCCGGACGACCGGGTCTCGGCAGCTGACTGGATTTGCGCCGAATATCGCCGCAAGGGACAGGTGACGCAGTTGCTGCTCGCTCAAATGGACGGCAAACGATGCGGTGAGGCTGCGCAGGAGGCCCTGAAATGCATCGAAAACGCTCGTGCACGAAAGCCGTACGAGCGAATCGGAACCTCAGTAGCTCGCTGGTACCGCGAGTCGGTGCTGAAACAGCAGATGGAAAGATCCATAACCTGACGCGCGAAGAACGCAGGACGCGAGCAGGATTGAGGCACCCTGCTCGCCATGTCAGATCAATCAAGCGGCGGTCGATTCAGCCGCGGCAACGTTACTCGGCGCCGGTGCTTCCGGAGCAGCGACCGTTTTCTTCGCGGCAGCCTTCTTCGCCGTCACTTTCTTTGTCGCGACTTTCTTCGCGGGTGCCTTTTTGGCCGTTGCAACGCTCTTTTTGGCGGCGCCCTTTTTGGCAGATGCCTTTTTCACACCTACTTTCTTCGCGGCAGCTTTCTTGGTTGCTACCTTTTTCGCCGCCTTCGGTTTCACGTCGCCTTCGCCCGCACCTGCGTCAATCAGAAATGCCGTGCGATCCTTCGCGCCCGCCAACCACGCCGGCGCCGGTCCACGCCCGCTCCAGGTTGCTCCGCTCACCGGATCACGGTACTTCGGCGCCTGCGGCCCACGAACATAGTTTCCGGCCTTAGCTGCCGTCTTGGCAGCGGTCACCGGGGCATCCGGTGCGCCATCTGTCAGAAACTTACTACGGTCCTTTGCATTCGCGATCCACGCGGGCGCACGACCATGTCCGGTCCAGGTAGCACCACTCTTCGGGTCGCGATATTTTGCAGCCGACGCTGACGATTTGGCGGGAACCTTGACACCGGGCTTGCGACCACGCTTTTTCGAACCGCCGATGTGCGCTTCAATGTCGGCCGTGGTCAAACCATGCTTTTCCATGATGTCGCGAATCTTCGCGATTACGCCGGACGACTGTTTTACGACCAGCGCTTCTGCCTGCGCCTGAAGCTTTGCGATTTGGGCCTGGACCTTCTCGAGTGTTGCCATTTATATATCTCCCCGTGGTTAGCAATGGCCGCACTATGCCATACAAACGTGCGAATAGGCCATACAGCGGCAAACCTTATCAACGATACCTTCACCAGAGTGGTATTCTCAAGGCACGGCGTTTGCATTAGTCCAGTAGATCGCCAGAAAGGCGCAAACTGTAAGACCGGGGAATTTCATGGATGAGAGAAAGCGAGACAGTATGGTCGCTTATCTACGCCGCAGAATGGCGGATGTCGGCATCGAGCTTGATGACCTTGCAGCCGCGATTGCCGAAGACGAGATAAAGCAGAAAGCGGCCAGATACCGAAGTGCGACGGGAGATACCTGGTCAGGCGACGGGGAAATGCCGCAATGGCTGAAGCAGGCCATCAGCGCGGGGCAATCAATGGAGCACTTCGCCGTCGAGCGCCCGGCGCCGGCGATGACCGAGACGCGTCCGAAAGCAGATTGGAGTCGAGACCCATTTGCTGGCAGCCGACTTGCGGCTGTGCGGCGGTCGGATCGCCACCTGTGAACAGACAATTCATTCGCCGACTTCGTTAGTTGATAACCACTGCGGTCGCTCGACTTGCATGCATGAATGCCTTTTCATTGACACCGGATCAATCGCATCCTCCAACCGAAAACGAACGCGAAATATCAAAATGCCAACTGACGACCGGGCGTGCGTCCAAGGCGAAATGGCTGAACCGAGAGCTTTGAAGCCCGGTTAACGATTTTCGTCATATTGTGTTCCGAAGGGGCGTATTCGGCCATCGTCATGCAACGCGGCATGCACGGGCTTTCCGGGATGAACCAGGGACGTCTATCGGCAATACGTGGGGATTCTTGAGGAAAATTGCAAGTCCAGCTTGCGCCCGACTCATATAGACTTGCGTTTTGCCGCGTTCTGCGACCTTGAACAGTCGATTGTTCAACCATCCATTGAGTGGCGAATCTTGGACGGCAAACGGACGTTCACGCCGCACACATGTACGATCAGCGGCTGTTCCACAATTGCCGCGCCCAATCCTGCAGCATCAACGACTCCGCCCAGCGGTCGGTTGTGTCGTTCCCATCGCGGCCGATGATCGCGTAAGGCTTCGGCCCAAGCTCGCAGACGAACGCGAGCGAATCGTTCTCATCCGCCCTGCGCCTCCACGACGCAAAACCGTATCGCCACCAGTCGAGAAACAGATCCACCCACTGACGATGCGGCTCGAATGATATCTCCACCTGGACCTGCTCACGGCTCGCGACGCGGCCGTGAAAGGCCCATGAATGGTCGAGTATCCGCTGAATGAACCCGTGGTTTTCTTCTGAGACAGGCCATGCGAATTCGCGCGCGACGAGATAGTGCGAGAGATCCGCAAGCAACCTGAGATTTGGCCGGGCATCAAGCAGATCGAGCGTGAAATAAAGATCGGTTGTCATTCGGTCGCGATGCGTTTCAACATAGACCGGAAAATCTACCTGTTCCGCGAGCCGCTGCCAGCCATCGAGCAACGCGATGCATTCCTTGATACTACGTGGACGTACATCGGGCTGAATGTCGAGATGATGTAGCCCAAATTCTGTGGCGACCTCCAACGCGGGCTGCAGATCGTCTACCGTGGTAGGGAAGCATTGGCCTTCGGCATCCAGTCCGAACTGTGTGCGCAACTCGGCGAGCCGCCGATACTCGTCGCGATTCGTGCAGTGCGCGCTCACACCATCGAAACCTGCTTCCGCGATCATTTGAACGTTCTCTTCGAGTGAACGCTCCCAGCCGTCGGTATGTCGGCGTTCCATCGCCCACAGAGATTGGAAGACCAGAAGTCGCTGGCTCATAACGCGTCCGCCGCCATCAACGAGCGCAACCTGACGCTCCGGTCCATGAGCGCCACGGGTGACACTTGCATGCGCCTGGCGATCAGGTCTTGCGACATTCGTATGTCCTTCGCGATGTCCCCGATCGGTCCTACGCCGCTTGCGCCTACCAGGACGCCGTCAGTCGAGAGAGCGAAGACTACGCACGACTTCGCGCCCGTTTCGCGCACGACCGTGCTCGAGCCCAATGACGGCAAGCCCGCGACCTGTACCGTCATATCATAATGATCCGACCAGAACCACGGGACATTGCGGCACGTCTCTTCGTGGCCCAGCATGTTCAACGCCGCGATGCGCGCCTGATCCTCGGCATTTTTCCAGCATTCGAGACGGATGCGCTTATCGAAGAGCGGATGCACGAACGAGCATGCATCGCCGGCGGCGAAGATCGACGCATCCGATGTACGCAAGCCGGAATCCACGACAATGCCGTCAGCGACGTCGAGCTCCGCCCGCTGCGCGAGTTGCGTGCAAGGCGTAACTCCGACACCGATCACTACAGCATCGCATCCAACGACTTCGCTTTCGGCGAGTTCTATGCCGCTAACGACATCGTTGCCGACGAATCGTAGGACCTTGACACCGAAACGCACGTCGACGCCCATCGACCGATGCAAGTCGACGATCCGCTCCGCGACGAGGGCGGGCACGGCGCGCATCAGTGCGCGAGGCGCGGCTTCCAGAACCACGACTTCACAGCCCATTCGGACAGCCGATGCCGCGACCTCCAAACCGATGAAGCCTGCTCCGATGATCGCGATACGACGCCGCGGCAATAGCTGGCGCGCGATGTTTTCCGCCTCAACGTCGGTACGCAGGGTATATACGCCTGGCAGCGTACATCCGGGCACCGCGAGCGACCGTGGCGCGGCACCTGTCGCAAGTAATAACTTCGAATATGCGATGACGTGGCCGCCTTCGACGCACACGGTCTTTCGTTGACGGTCCAGCGCGACTACACGTCTTCCAAATTGCGTATCGATTCGCTGCTCTTCGTAGAACGCGTCTCCATACAGCGTGCCTTGAGCGGTACTGCGTTCTCCAGTCAACACCGCCTTGGACAGCGGAGGACGCTCATAAGGCAGTGTTCGTTCCCCACCAATCAGCGTAATCGCGCCATCCCATCCGTTCGCTCGCAGTGCATGTGCGGCTCTTGCTCCACACTGCCCACCGCCTACAATCACCATCCGCTCCTGGCGACTCATTGTGGCTCTCCGATATCGTTTCAGGTCGCGTTCAGGCGACGCTTCTTTTTTTCGAAGCGCTCGCGCATCAGCCGGTCCCCCTCAGGTGAACCGTCATGCCACGAGCCAAAGATCCGATCGAGCGGAAACGTGCCGTTGTCGCTGTAATTGACCTCGAAGTACTTATGATGCAGGTAATGCGCGTACGCATGGCTGCTCATCGACATGCTGTCACTCACACGAAGCTGGTCAAATCCGATATGCCCGACAATCGCCCCAAAGCCCGCGATGTGAATCAGATAGACCACGATGAACGGATGCGACGGAATAACGAGACACCATAGCGCAACGCCGAAGTAAAGTGCCGCTTCCACCGGATGCATGGACATAGACGACCACGGCGAAGGGTTCGTCGAATTGTGATGAACTGAATGCACGAAACGATACAGCGGTCCCCCATGCAACGTTCGATGAATGGCGAAGAAGTGCACCTCATGAAGCGCCGGTGCGAACAACGTCAGGCAGGCGAGATAGACCGGGTGTTCGCTCCACGAAACGAACGTCACGTGCCCGTTCGCGAAAGACCACAGGACGCAGATCTCGATCGCGGTTCCGATCGGCACGCTGACAAAGAAGCTGCGAATAAAGTTATCGATGTTCTGGCTCTTGAACCAGAACACGTCGGAAGGCTGTTCCGACGGAAACTTGCCGTTGTACTTGAAGCGATTGTCCTGCACACGGGACACGTAATAACGCAGTTCAAACGCGCCGTAGAAGAAAAACATGCCTACCCAATTGGCGGCCAGCAGCTTGAGCGGCCATGTCCAACCGAGCGTACGCATTGCGGCCACGTCGGGCAACACCAGCTTCCACCACAGCAAAGCACTGGCCATGAACAACAGATTCCACGGCCAAATATAACCCTTGATCCACGCGACGATGCGCGCGCCGCTGGGCGGCCATGCCCATAACAGCGCCGAGTCCAGAACGCCGTTCGGAACCCAGTCGCCGCGCTTATTGCGTTTGCCAAATTGCAGGTCGTCCATGTCTTCCATCCATGCGTATCTCAGACTTCGACGAGCACCGCGCCACCCTCGACGCGTGCCGGATAGGTCTTCAGGTTCTTGCACGGCGGCATCCGTACAGCCTCGCCAGTTCGATAGTCGAATTCGCCCTGATGCTTTGGACATTCGATGACGAAGTCCATCACGAAGCCATCGGCCAGATGCACGGCCTCATGCGTGCAGAGGCCGTCGGTGCAATAGAACTCATCGTCGGGCCCTCGATAGACGGCGAAGGTCCGCCCCGCATGGTCGAATCGTCTGACGTCCTCCTGGTCGATCTCGTCCGTTGCACAGACACGAATCCATTGCGCCATGTTAGTCTCCCTGTTTCGTTGGATGTAAGGCAGCGCGTTTCAGCGGTAGGAGCCCGCGTATTTCTGTACCGGCGCGAGATTATCCTTAGTCACAAAGCTCGGTCCGGAGCTCACAGTCGATCCGGTGTAGACCGGCTTCAGGTCATATTTGGCGAGACGTGCGGCGACTTTCTTGTCGTCTTTCAGCGCGGCGACGATATGGCCGGTGTCGGTAGTCTTGTCGCGAATGGCGATCGCCATCGCGGCGACCGAAAGATAGCCTTGCAGATACGGCTGCTGGTCGATGGCGAATGCGATTTTGCCGGACTGAATGGCCTTCAGGATGTCCGGCGACAAGTCGAACGTCGCGACATAGACCTTGCCGGAGAGGCCCGCATCGTTGATGCCACGCAGGACGCCCGTCGCCTGATCCGGCCCTAGGGCGAGCACCGCCTGTGTATTGTGATGCGAGCGCAGATAGGCTGCGACCTTGCTTTGGATGACCGTTGGATCTTCGCCGCTGTCCATCGTGGACTTCTTGTAATCGACGCCGATCGCATCGGCGAATCCCTTGCACCGGTCCCAGAGCGCCTGAATGTCGGCGCCATGATTCACGCAAAGAAAGTCGTGGATGCCCGCGGCTTTCGCACGCTCGCCCGCAGCTTTGCCGGCATCATATTCAGGCTGGCCGATATGCATGATCGCGCCCAGCTTCATCCCGGATTCGGGGCCGCCATTGATCGTCACCAGCGGGATATGCTTGGCCTTAATGCCCGCGAGGCCCTTTTGGATCATCTCCATGTTCGGCACTGTGGTGATTACGCCCGAGTAATTTCGTGCCGCCGCCTGCTCAAGAATGCGGACCATGTCACCTGTGTCACCCGTCGGCGGGTTGCGGTAGTCGACCGGCACGTTGAAATCTTCGCTCGCGTCGCGCATACCGTTTTTCACGGTGTTCCACCATACGTTCGAGTCGGAACCGTGACTGACCAGCACGAACCGCTCGTCTGCCGCGGCGAGGCCGGAACTGAGCCCGGTTATCAATGTCATCGCTGCAAATCCGAGGACCGCCCGGCGGGCGATCCCACGTCCGATCGTCTTCATAGTCTGTCTCCTGACTAAGTTTTGCCTAACCTGCGCTTGCTTCGCAGGGCCATCGCGTCGCTTTGATTCCGCTCGTTTTAACGCACTGGCGACTAGAATGTAGTTGATCGAATCTCTGCTCTCAAACGGATTTTTGAGGACTTTTCCTCAGAACGACGACGCATGAACGGACGGCGCAAACCGACGATGGACGACGTGGCGAAGCTGGCAGGCGTCAGCTATGCCACCGTGGAGCGCGTGCTCAATGGACGTGGCGGTGTGTCGCGCACCAAGGAAGCCAGCGTGCTGGACGCGGCGCGCAAGCTCAAGATCGACCGGGCGCTACAGGAAGTGTCGACGCGCTGGCTGCGGGTTGCCATCGTCACGCCGAAACCTACGACGCCGTACTACGCCGCATTGCAGCACGGCTTCGAACTGGCGCAGAAGTCGTTCGAGACGAATCGCGTGCTTTGCCATGTCACCTTCTTCGATGACCTAGAACCGGAGTCTTTGGCAACTGTGATCGGACGCGCCGCACAGAAAGCTGATGCGATGATCGTCGTCGCATACGAACATCCCCTGGTAGTCGATGCGGTATCGCGTGTCGCCAGGCATATACCAGTTGTGACGGTAGCGAGCGATCTGCCGGACAGCGGACGTCTCGCTTATGTGGGTGTCGACAATCGTTGCGCGGGACGTATTGCCGGCGAATTGATGGGGCGGTTTATCGGACGCGAAGGCGGAAAGGTGATTGTCATTGCGGGCTTACACGCCTATGTCGGCCACGAAGAACGCGACGGCGCTTTTCGCGCCGTGCTGCGCCGCAGATTTCCAGCGTGCGAAGTCGTGGCTTCACTGGAGAGCCACGAAGACGAACGTTCGACCGAGAAGCTCACGCGTGACGCGTTCAGGAGGTACTCGGACCTCCGAGGCATCTACAACATTTCGGTCGGCGATGAAGGCATTGCACGCGCGCTGCGTGCGATAAAGCGAGAGCACGCGACTATCGTCATCGGGCACGAGCTGAATGCGTCGAGCAGGCAACTGTTGATCGAGGGATGTCTGGATGCTGTACTCGACCAGAGCCCTTTTGTGCAAGCAGTGCGCGCTGTTGAGGTCATCCTTGGTCATTACAACCGTGGCACCGCGTCGGGCCTACCGTTGCAGACGCCTATTTCCATTTATTTGAGAGAGAATCTTCCGTTGGAAGGCTAGAGCTCGGTATGCCGTCGAACGTACACCGTTGCCGCCCCATTGTGGGTCACCCGCGCTTCTGGTCGTCTATGTTAGCTCACCAACACAGTAGATCGCACCGACGCGGGACGAGCTACCATGGCTGAGTCTTAAGAGACGCCGGCTTTCGTGAGACGTTTCGCGCAATTGCGGAACCGATCGACTCGACGGCCACCTTCATGCGCCGCCTCGCAATATCCAGCCTTTCATCGCGCTTCGAGCTATAGCCGGCTTGTCCGGTCCCGCGTCTGTTGTTGCCTGAGCATGTTTACGGCGGAGGTTAGCCGCTCAATCTACTACCCGGCAGAAGGCCACTGACCCGATAACTTTCAATCAATTCGTCGAAGAGCGAAATATCCGAGCGACTCCTGGCAATGAGCTGGGCGCCTGCAACGGCGGCGAAGATCGCGCGCGCGCGCTGTTCGCTATTTCCAGAGTCGACCATGGCCGCGGCGACCAGCACCTTGCTCAGCCACGCCACCTGCACATCCGCAAAAGTCTGGACCTCTTTGGTCACGATTTCCGGAAGGTCGTCTGATTCGGCGGCCATGATGCTACACAGGCACAGACGATTGTCGCTCTCTAGCGCCTTCCGAAAAGTACCGGGATACCGGCGCAGGCAGTCAACCGGATCCGATGATTGTGCAAGGAGCGCGTCGAGTGCAGCGGACGAGTCCTGCCAATAACGGCGTGCCACTGCAGCGCCAAGATCGGCCTTGCTTGCGAAGTGGTGATAAATGCTTGCGGCCTTGATTCCGACCACTTCCGCGAGATCACGAAAATTCAAGCCGCTGTAGCCGTGGGCCTGCGCAATCGCCGTGGCTGCCACCAGGATTCGCTCCTTGGCGCCCGGGCCCGAACCATTTTTCACTGATACCACCTCCGACGGAATTCATCGTTGACAGGCGGCATTATACCCTCTACTGTAAACCTACCTAACGTTAGGTAGTTAACAGCAATCTCCCGTAACGGGTCCGAACCCGTATGACCCTACCGCAGAGAGGTGAGCATGATGTCCAGCACTGTCGATCTCGACGTAACCCGACTCCCGATAATGACGATCTACAATTTCCCCACGGGGCCCCACCCGACGCGTGTTCGTATCGCCCTCGCCGAGAAAGATCTTCTATCGCGCGTGCATTTTGTGATGGTCGACCTTTACAAGGCGGAGCACAAAAAGCCAGAGTTCATCACCGGGAAGAACTACTCGGGAACGCTGCCGGTTCTCGAGCTCAACGACGGAACGTGCATCGCCGAATGCACCGCAATCACTGAATACCTTGATTCGCTCGATGGCGCGCCATCACTGACTGGCAGGACACCGCTCGAAAAGGGCGTCATTCACATGATGAGCAAGCGAGCTGAAGTAGAATTACTGGACCCAATCAGCGTCTATTTCCACCATGCAACGCCGGGGCTCGGGCCAGACGTGGAGCTCTACCAGAACAACGAATGGGGGCTGCGACAGCGCGATAAAGCTCTGAGAGGCATGCATTACTTCAATGCCGTATCGGAAAAGCAGCCGTTTGTCGCGGGAAACGCCTTCTCAATGGCCGACATCACGCTCATCGGGGGACTGGTATTTGCGTCGATTGTGAAGCTTCCGGTGCCTCGAGAGTGCGAAGCACTTCTGGGCTGGTACTCGAAAATGCGAGCTCGCCAGAGTGTCAAGAATCAGCCGGCGTTCGCTGGGGTCACCGCAGCCGCAGCTAACCAGGAAGCTTGACGAATCGGACCTCTGGCGACCCGTGCAAAGTGCGGCTGCTTGCCGCGGAAGCTCGCCATTCGCCCACAGCTAGACGAAAGGGCGCCTTGGGCCGCGTGTACGGCCCTACAGATAAAGCCCCGACAGAAATCGCGTGCGCGAACGGGACGACCGGCAAACCTCTGCCATTATGAGACCATCGCCCGATCCGGCCAGGCCACCGTTAACGGAAATGCCGCAGTCACTTGGCGTGTAGGAGCGAAGACGCAACACAAATAGCGGTGGCGACTCGGTCATTTCACCGCTCGACTTGAAAGTGAGCGCACTTCTACACTATAGAAAGAACGGCAGAATCTCCGGAGCGCCAGACGTTGTCGACAGTGTTTTTCGGCATGATCATGATGACCCAGACGTCGCCCTCTCTTGCCAACTCGACGTCGTAGCGATTCTTTATCAGATAATGGCGAGTGCGATTGTCGCAGGGAACGCGCTGCGCTTCCACGAGCGCATCCAGACGTGCGGTATCGCCACTGATGGTGACGCGCGGATTCGTCACGTAGTGCGTCGTGTCGAGCGTCGCGAGAGAGGCAGTCAGGGCCGCGAGGCTTGCATTGAATCGCGAGCTGTTTCAAGCAAACCGGCCCCGACGCGCCCTCGCCGCCCGTCGCTCGAGTCAAACGTTGCGGCAATAACACACTCCAATTTTTTGCTTCGGCACGGCTGCAAACGATTGCTTATATTCTGCGCACCTCATTTATTGGAGGCGCATGGCATGCGGCACGAATGGCTTGAATATATCCAGAACCTCGGCTGGGACAACCCGATAACTGTCGCGATGACGTCGGCGGCAGTCAGCACCGTCATCACGCTCGCATGGATCGCTGCATTGAATGCGCGTCGGCGTAAACGTCAGCGCCGCGATACGGCGTTGGAACTTGCGTTGTCGCTGGAAGGCCATGCTCGTGCCTGCCGCACGATGATGCACAAGGCCGCATGGGCATTAACGGCGTCAGCAAATCTTACCGGCCACGAACCGCTCAAGGGTGTAACCATCCCGTCGTTCGCCTTCCCGGACAATCTTGATTGGCAAGTCCTCAACCGAAAGGCTGTTTCTGAGCTACGCGAGTATCCAGCGACGCTGCATGCTGCCCGCGAGCATGTAGAGGCTTTTCGCGAATTCGGCGAACCAGCGGATTTCTGCTGGCAGGTTGAGTTTGAATGCGCGAAGGCCGCGATGTCTGCGTTAGTGCTAGCCCATGCTACGCGCCGCCGGTTCGGTGCCGCAACGTGGAAACCCGGTGCCAGAGACGCGTCTCTGGAACGCGAACTTTGCGATTTCATCGCAAACGCCGAGGCAAGACGCAAAGTATCACTTCAGGAACCAAAGCAGTTTGCATTTGAAGGAAGATTGGGAGCTGACCAGGGAGTGGCACGCACGATAGAAATCGCCGGAGGCGCTGCGCCCTGATACGTTCCCGGGCGAACATATTCTTTGACTGGTTCGCCGCGCAGAACTTGAGCTGATCACGTCACGGCAATGTGCTTCCTCAACAAGCTAGTGCGTGAGCTTAACGTTCGACTCCCGAAAGGTTTTGGTGTTGGCTGAAAATCTTGCAGCATCAAGACGAGGAGACATAGCGTTGAACTGATTCGGTGGCCGCTCGGAGCAACGCCTCACGCCGGACTGTTAATCTCTCGCTTCCCAAAGACTCCGGCTACGAAAACGAAGATCCAGCGCCACAGGAAGTAGCGTCTACCAGTGTAGACTTTCAGTTCCGAGATCAGTGCAAGAGCGCGCGGTTCACTCACATTCAGAAGGGCAACACATCGACCGAGTCGTGCAGACAACTCAGCTGCCTGCATCTCCTTTACTTCCTGCGCGACTATCAAGAGGTCAGCTCGTATCTGGCGAATCTCCTGGTAGACGGATGCGACCTTACCAGCCAGTTTCGGGCCGAGCAGTCCCAGCTTGGCAACCGAGCTATCGAAAACAGGATCTGTAGGCGGCGAGAAGTTACGAATAGGTTCGCGAGATTCGGGGCCTTCCGCCCATTGAAGCAGTTTCGAACGAATCTCCGGTATGGACTTCGCGTGCGCATCAAGCTCACCAGCGAGAGCGCCAGCCAACGCTACACCGTCGCGAAAGCGCCGATAGTCCTCGCCAACAAAGTTGTTCAACATCGCGGCTCCCATCCCGCCCATGACACCAGCCAAGAGGCTGCCTATCGCTTCCAATGCTCACTCTCCCTTCATCAGTTCCTAGGTCATGCTCACACCTATCAACGACCGCAGGCGCAAAAACTTTAGTGAGCGATGCATGGTCGACTGCGTCACCACATCAGGCGAGGTCCAGCGCATGCTGTTTGGCGCCCCATGCCGTAATAGTTCGGGTCGGCGCGGGGCCACGCGTACGCTTGCGACTTATAATTGCGCAGCATAACTTCCCTTGTAGGCAAGTTCGCAGAGTCGCCGTCATCATGCGATTGTCTGTGAACCGAGCCGCGGAATTTTCCAACGCGAGAACCTTGGACTACGGCTCGATGGTCTGCCTTGCTGGGTCGGCGTCGGCGGAGCAAAGAAGTTCGATGCGACGTACTGCGATGACGGCTACCCGGCCCCCTTCGCCTTCTCGAGCTCCTCAGTAATGAGGGGCTTGATACGTTTTCGCTCAGATTTCGTAAGACGCCCCCAAACGAGCACGACATCGGCGAGCTCGTCATCCTCGCAATAGAAGTACGCCGCAGGTATCCGAAGGGCTGCGGCTAGCTTCACCGCTATGCCAAACGGCGGCTCGTGCACCCCGGTCTCATACCGGCTCACCCGAGCACTTGCGGTCCCTTCATCCAGACCGATCTTGACTCCGAGCGTGTCTTGGGGGATGTCTGCCCGCAACCGCGCGGCTCGAAGGCGGCGCCCGAAGACGGTACCTGGTTCCTTTTTGATCATCCTACGAAAATCGCAGATTTGACTTGCCGCTTCTCTACGAAATTCGTAATATCGGCAATCATGTGCGGTCCGCTCGGATGCCGGCGAGGGACGCACATGCAAGCGCGATGCGTTTCCGGGACGAGATTTCTGGTTGCGCTAGGGTTCAGACCGACAAGGGGCCGTGGGTCTGCGGGGTGATTGGAGAAAATAAATACAGTGAGAGCCAAACTTAAGCTGGCAGGTTGCCTTTGTGCGTCCCTGATGTTCTGTACAGGCAGCTTTGCCTTCACCGCTATATCGGCGGTGCCGGCTGATAATTCGACGTTGTTCCGGGCCAGTAACTACGACACCCAAACGCAGGCAGACAGCGTGGCGCTGTCAGGCTGTCGCGCAGCGGCGCGACGCAGCGGGCACACGAAGCTCGCTCGGAAGTGTGCTGTTTTGCATCGAAGTCTTGGACCTGGATATGGCGCGCTAGTGTGTGGTGATGGCGGGTGCGCGTGGCAAACCGGATACGACTCGGAGCAGACAGCCGTTGACGCCGCGTATAACGCGTGTAGTGCCGCGTACAAGAGTTGCCAGCAGACAGATATTCAAGCGTGGAATGATGTTGCCGGCTTCCCAAGGGCGCCTGTCGCGCAACCCGAAGCGCCTACGCAACCGTCAATGAACGATATCTATCGCGCCAGATGGTGTGCGAAACAGAACATCCCATCGCCCCAGTGCGGCCAATAGTTCACGCAGACCATGTTTGACATCATTTTCGGGGCAGCACACGCTATCTATATCGCCAGACAGAACGCCTTTGAAAGCCTGGATTGAGATTGATCTTCCCACGCGCGTGGAAGTTTAGCAGGCTGTTGAAATACCTCCCGCGCACGTCATCCGCGCGGGAGGGGTAAACGTTGAAATGAAGAATCGAACAACACTGAGACTGAAGCGATGCGCGGAGCGGACAGCTATACAGAGTCGATGTTCACGATGTCCAGGCTCGATGACTTCGTTCCGGCCAATCACCCGTTGCGACCGATTCGGCTGTGGTTGAACGAAGCGCTCACTCGTATGGATTCGGTCTTTTCGCGCATGTACGAGAGCGACGCGAAGGGCGGACGCCCAAGTATCGCGCCGGAGAAGCTGATTCGCGCACTGCTGTTGCAAGTGCTGTATTCGATTCGCAGCGAACGCATGCTGATGGAGCAAATCTCCTACAACATGCTGTTCCGCTGGTTCGTCGGACTGGCGATGGACGATGTGGTTTGGGACCACTCTACCTTCAGTAAGAACCGCGACCGAGTGATGGCCCATGATGTCATGGTCAGTCTGTCCAATGAGACGGTCGAAACAGCACGCGTGCGTGGCCACCTGTCGGGCGAGCATTTCAGCGTCGACGGCACACTCATTCAGGCTTGGGCCGGACACAAGAGCTCTGTGCCGAAGGCGAAGTCGGATGACAACTCGCCACCTGACGGCGGTGCCGGCTCTCACGAGAACTGGCATGGCGAGAAGCGTAGCAACGATACGCATGAATCCAGCACGGACAGTCACGCCCGGCTGTTTCGCAAGAGTCGTGGCACGGGCGCGATGCTTTGCTACATGGGGCACGTGCTGACTGATAACCGACACGGCCTCGTGGTGAACGCACGGGTGACGCAGGCGAATGGCACAGCCGAGCGGGACACAGCAGCCGAAATGCTTGCGGACGCCGCGCAGTTTGCCGATACGTCGATTACGGTAGGTGCTGACAAGAACTACGACACGGCTGGCTTCGTGGCGACGTGCCGCGCACACGGCGTGACGCCACATGTTGCGCAAAACAATGGCCGCGCGGGTGGCTCCGCCATCGACGGACGCACAACGCGCTGGGCCGGCTATGCCGTCAGTCAGCGCAAGCGCAAATGCATTGAGCAGGTCTTTGGCTGGAGCAAGACGGTTGGCAGGATTCGGCAGGCGATGTTTCGGAGCCTGCACCGAGTTGACCAGCTTTTCCTGTTGACTCAGGCGGCCTACAACCTGACTCGCATGCGCACGCTCGCCGCGAAAGCGGCATAGGAGCGACAGGCAGCGAGGAAATGGCATTGCATCCACTTGAATGAAAGGCTTTGAGCATTAAACCGACATCAATCAAATCCGCGCAGCGACTCGATGAAACGAAGTGCTCAAAGCCGGCAAGGTGTTTTTCAACAGCCTGTTAGTACTACTGTGTCATAAAATCCATGGCATTATAGGAGCTTCTTCATCCTTTGCATGAGGAAGCGATGGACTGGGAAACATCGTTCGACGAGTACCTGGAACACCTATGCGAGGCAATTGGACACAGTGATCGTCGTGCCGGTCTGGTGGGCTATTGTCAGGGGCTGATGCTGCCGATTGCGCGTAAAAGTGTTGAGCCGCTGGCTGCCCATCTCGAGCCGCATCGCGTAAGTGCGCGGCACCAGTCCCTGCATCACTTCGTTTCAAAGTCCGAATGGTCGGACGCCGCATTAGTTGAACAGGTTCGTCGCTGGGTATTGCCGCACATGAATCCCTCAAACGGGCTGTATTGGATCATTGACGATACCGGTGTTCCGAAGAAGGGAAAGCATTCGGTGGGCGTGGCGCGGCAATATTGCGGGCAGTTGGGTAAGCAGGACAATTGTCAGGTAGCCGTGAGCCTGTCGGTAGCCACCACGGAGGCGAGCCTGCCCGTCGCTTATCAGCTTTACCTTCCGAAGGAATGGGCGGACGATCCGGCGAGACGGCGGTTGGCAGGGGTTCCCGAGGAAATTGGCTTTGCGACCAAGCCGCAGATCGCCATCAAACAGCTGCGCGAAGCACGGCAAAGCGGTGCCCCGAACGGAGTCGTGCTGGCAGATGCGGGTTATGGGAACGACACGGCGTTTCGTGACGGCGTTAGTGAAATGGGACTGCAATACGCCGTGGGTATCCAGTCGAGCACCCGCGTATGGCCACCGGGCCTTGCTCCACTGCCTGCTGAATCTTCACAAGGTAAGGCTGGCCGACCAAGAAGCCTTCAGCGACGGGTACCGGGACATAATCCCGTCGCAGTGAAAGACCTTGCGCTAGCGCTCGAACCATCCCGCTATCAGACCGTTTCGTGGCGCGAAGGTACGCGTACCGCCCTGAGTTCCCGCTTTGCGGCGTTGCGCGTGCGGGCCTCCCACCGCGATTATTGGCGGGCTGCGCCGCGCGATGAAGAATGGCTGCTTATCGAGTGGCCCATTGGCGAACTCGAACCAACCAAATACTGGCTCTGCACATTGCCAGAAGAGACGGCGGTCGAACATCTCGTTCACGTTGCCAAGATGCGCTGGCGCATTGAGCGAGACTACCAGGACCTCAAGCAGGAGTTCGGCCTTGGACACTTCGAGGGACGTGGGTGGCGCGGATTTCATCATCACGCATCGCTATGCATCGCCGCCTATGGGTTTCTCGTCGCACAGCGCCTCAATGAAGGTGGTAAAAAAAACTCCGAAATCCGCAGTGCACCTGCCTTACCCACGGACTACATCCCACGCGGCTCCCCAGCGAATGCAGCGACACGTACCTGACTCGATCGCAACGCTGCGCTGGCGGATTGCTGCACACATCTCCAGGCGATTAAAGAGATGTCCGTATTGCTCCGTTACCTCAAATGTTTTGTGACACAGTAGTATTAGTCTCACTGTGTCACAAAATCTGTTTGCAACAAAGCAATACCTAGTAGTATTGAATAATATATACTTCAGGCGATCGCGATGAGAGAAGATGTCGACGAATTTGACGCGTATCTGAATCATCTGGCACAGGCGTTAGGGTACGCCGATCGCCATGCCGGCCTCAAGGGTTACTGTTCGGGCTTGGTAATGCCGTTGTCACGCAAGAGCGTCGAGCCAATGGCCGCGCACATTGACCCACTTCACGCGAGTGCGAAGCACCAGTCACTCCACCATTTTGTGGCCAAGGCAGAATGGTCTGACCGGGCGGTCCTGCAGCGGGTACGCGAATGGGTGATGCCCGCGTTAGACCTGCACGCTGCTGAAGAGGCTGGCTATTACTGGATTATTGACGACACGGGCTTCCCGAAGAAGGGCAAGCATTCGGTCGGCGTAGCGTGGCAATACTGTGGGCAACTGGGCAAACAGGATAACTGCCAGATCGCCGTGAGCCTGTCGATCGCGACGCAACGCGGCAGCCTGCCGATTGCCTGGCAGCTGTATGTCCCCAAGGAATGGATTGATGACCGGGAACGTGCCCGTCGCGCTGGCATTCCCGACGAACTGGTTTTTCAGACCAAGCCACAGATTGCGCTGGCCCAGCTTCGCGAGGCTATAGCATCCGGCGTTGCGCCGGGCATCGTGCTGGCCGATGCCGGGTACGGCGACGAAACCGCTTTCCGGGATGGCGTATCGGAACTGGGTTTGTTGTACGCGGTTGGGATCCGGCCTGGTACCTCAGTGTGGGCGCCCGGCACGGCGCCACTTCCACCCAAGCCCTGGAGCGGGCGCGGCAAGCCGCCAACGTTGTTGCGCCGTGCGCCCGGCCACGAACCGATCGCGGTGAAGGAACTGGCCATGCAATTGCCCGTGAACGTCTGGTAAACCGTAACCTGGCGGGAAGGCAGCAACGCCGCACTTTCCTCACGTTTTACCGCCGTACGGGTTCGTCCCGCACATCACGACTATTGGCGAAGTACGGTTCGCGACGAAGAATGGCTGCTTATTGAATGGCCTGAAGGCGATACGGAGCCGCTCAAATACTTTCTCGCTACCGCCCCCGAGGAGGCGACACTTGAGCAGCTTGTGTTCGTGACCAAGATGCGCTGGCGCATCGAGCGCGACTATCAGGACCTGAAACAGGAGTTTGGGCTCGGTCATTATTAAGGGCGAGGCTGGCGTGGCTTTCACCACCACGCCACACTGAGTATCGCTGCATATGGGTTTCTGATGGCTCAGCGACTCCGAATGCAATCGGATGGACGCGATAAAAAAACTTCCTTGAACGGGCGCTGCCTGCCCTTCCCCCGGATTACATCCCCCGGGGCAGTCCAGCGCGCTCAACGCCACGTTCCTAATTCCATTACCACGTTGCGCATCCTGCTTGGACTAAGGCTCATGCAACGATGGCTCGCTCCCTAGTACAGCAATCGGGCGCCCAACTATTTATATGACACAGTAGTATTAGACGCTTATGTTCCCAATGCTCGCAGCGACAACACTATTGCGTACAAAGGCTCTTTTTCAGGACTGACTTTCGGCGCTACATACTCGTTTGGTCGCGACTCCACCGGTACAGGCAATTCCCCCGGACAGGGAACCTGTGCTGGCGGCATCCCCGGCGACTTCCAGCAATGTCATCAATGGTCCGCGATGCTCAAATACGACACCGAAAATTTCGGTGTGGCCACCAGCTACGATCAGCAGCGAGGCGGCACGATTGCAGCGGCTAACTTTTTCGACGGCGTTCCAGCCACATCGCTGTCCGGTAGTGGTGCGAAAGACACCAGAATTCAAGCCAACGCGTACTTTAAGTTCGCGGGCGCGACAGTATCGGGGGGGATGGCTAGGTCGTTGGGCGGAGCCGGTTAGCGCCGCTGCCGCGAGCGTGCGATCCGATATCTATTACATCGGCGCACGTTATCTCTTTACGCCAGCGTTTCTGATTGACGGTTCCGTCTATCGTGTGCTCAATGCGCAGCACGATACGCGCGCCACGCTCAGCACGGTCCGCACTATGTACCTCCTATCGAAGGCGACGGCCGCCTACGTTCAGGTCGGGTATCTCTCTAATAGCTCGCACGCCCGTTACAGCGTTAGTTCCGGGGGCGGAGGCAATACGCCTGCGGCCGGTACCAATCAGACAGGCTTGATGCTCGGCATGAGACATCTATTCTGAGCTAGCCCCTCGGCTCGAAGGAGTACGGAGTCCCCTCACCAAGTGACGCGTACGCTTAAGTGTGCGATGTGTCGCTGCTTATGAGCCGATTTACGCCGCGCGAGGATGGCGTTCTGCCGCTCTCGCGGTCACGCAGTGCCGACAATGACATACCGCCCAATGGCCGTTCATTCCTGTCGCCGGATCGACGGCGGGCGGTTGTGGGAGTTGTTGACGTTGTTGCGTGAGCCGGAATTGACGCGTGACGGGTCGTCAGAAAACACTACAAGTCCGAGTGTTCAATGAGTCGCGTCGCAAGTCAAAGGTCCGTTATCACATGTAGTTCGATCATCCGGCTGTTCGCGCGAGTGAGTTGGTCCACGGCACCTTATCGCCCGACCTCTGCCTCACGGTGAACCGCATCACCTGCTCCGACTCGGCCGCTGGTCACTTCGCGAACGCGATTTTTCCGGATCTTCCGCGCCTTCCGGCCACCGGACCGATACGCTCGTCCATTCTCAAAGTGTCGCTCGGATTTCCCGCGCCTTAAATGTCGGTGGCTGTCCGTCCGCGCATGTCGCAGCCGCAGGCTGCCCCTTGAACCTGGTCACTTTGCCTTTCGCTGATAACCCATCTTCAGCGCGTCGACTACAAGCTCAACCGCTCGCGAAGACTTGCGGCGACTCGCGTAATAGACGTGATGTCCGACGAACGTCGGATACCAGTCTTCAAGCACCCAGCACAACCGCCCCGTGCGGACATGATCCTCAACAATGTCCTTCGGAACATAAGCGAGACCGAAGCCAGCTAGGGCCGCGTCTACCATTTGGTAGACGTTGTTGAAGGTAAGCTGTCCATCAACCCTCACCTGCAGTTCGCGACGGCCCTTGCGTAACTCCCAGGATAGTAATGAGTCTCGCGTCGGCAGCCGCAGGTTGATGCAGTTATGCAGTGTTAAATCTTGCGGCGTCTTCGCCTGAGGCCTTGACTCCAGGTAGCTCGGGCAGCCGACGATCGCCATCGTCATATCAGGTGCAATGCGCACGGCGATCATGTCTTTGGCCACCTGGTCGCCAAGCCGCACGCCAATGTCGTAGCGATCCGCAACAATGTCCGCCAACCCATAGTCGTTGACAAGCTCGACCTTCAGTTCAGGATACTCCCGCAGCAGGGGCTGCAGCCTCGGCCACACATAGGTGTTCGCTGCGTAGTCGGTCGTGGTAATTCGCACGGTCCCGCCCGGCCGGTTTGTCATCGCGCGCAGGGAATCCACTTCAGCCTCGATTTCCTCGAAGCGGGGTGCAATTGCTGCGAGTAGCTGCTCGCCCGCCTCGGTGAGCGAGACGCTGCGGGTCGTGCGCGCAAGAAGCTGCAAGCCCATGCGTTTCTCAACACCCGCCACTGTCCGGCTTAACGCCGATTGTGAAACACCCAATTGCGCGGCCGCCCGGGTGAAATTGCGCTCGCGCGCGACGGTCATAAAGCCGACCAGATCGTTGAAGTCTTCCTTCAATTAATGCTCCAGTGCATAAGGGCATGCCGATTTTGCCACCTAGTCGCATCAATATCCAGCGGTTAGATTACCGTCATGTGGTTCTTACTGACGTCGAGGAAAAGCATGGAATTGAAACGCGCAGGCTCCCAGCCATCCATCAAGGGGCCGGATGAATGGTTCACCGGTATCGTGCGGATCGATCCGCTGAACGCTCCGCCGCCGCCCGCACGGGTCTCCTGCGCCAGCGTAACGTTTGAGCCGGGCGCGCGCACGGCCTGGCATACGCACCCGCTCTGCCAGACGCTGCTGGTAACAGCGGGATGCGGGTGGACGCAATGTGACGGCGAGCCGCGCGTCGAAATCCGCGCGGGTGATGTGATCTGGTGTCCGCCCGGCCACAAGCATTGGCACGGTGCGACGTCGACCACCGCGATGACCCATATCGCTATCCAGGAAGCGCTCGACGGCAAGAACGTCAACTGGCTGGAGAAGGTAACGGACGAGCAGTATCTCGGTAGCGCCGAGGACCAGTAATGAAGTGCACTACATACATAGTGGCTGCAGCCTTCCTGTCGGCTCCTTCGCGGCTCGTGCTGCCGACGATCCTCCCGGGCCAATAACAATCACGCATAGCGGTGCGCAGGCGTCCATCACCGGCGGATCACCACGCTTCACCGGTGCAGTACGCATCGATCCCCTCTTCCAGTCAAGGGCGCCTTCGCGTCTCTCTGGTGGCCTCGTTACGTTCGAACCAGGCGCGCGTACCGCCTGGCACGCCCATCCCTTGGGACAGACATTGATCGTCACGTCCGGCAGGGGCTGGATACAGCAGTGCAACAGGGAAAGGCAGGAAATTGCAGCCGGTGATGTGATATCGATTCCGGCGGGGGTGAAGCACTGGCATGGCGCCACCTCCGCTACAGGCATGACGCATATCGCGCTTCAGGAGGCGCTCGATGGCAAGAATGTCGACTGGCTTGACCAGGTTACCGATGAGCAATACGGCAAACAGTAAGCCGGAAATGCAGCGTCTGCTTTGGCTCGGGATAGCAGCAGGCGCGGCGATGCTCCTCAGTGCCTGCGCACACATGAATAGGACCGACGACCCGATGCAAGAATCCCTCTCACTTACCGACTTGAAGTCAGTTTCCCCGGCCTTCGAACGTTATACAACCCGGACCGTCCTGGGCGATCTCTGGCACCGACCGCAACTGTCGCCGCGGGACCGCAGTATTGTGACGCTCTCAGTGCTGATTGCACGGGGCCAGGCTGTCGAAATGTCGTTCCATTTCCGGCTGGCGCTTGATAACGGCGTGGAGCCCGCTGAGCTATCCGAAATCATCACCCATCTGGCGTTCTATTCCGGATGGGCGAACGCTACCGCCGCTGCGGGCGTGGCAAAACGCATCTTCGACGAGCGGCATATCGCAGAAAACCAGCTACCCGCAGCAGACGTGGCTTTGCTGCCGCTGAACGAAACAGCGGAACAGCAACGCGCGCAGACGGTCCAGGAGAACTTTGGCACAGTCGCTCCGGGCGTCGTCCAGTACACGACAGACGTTCTGTTCCGCGACCTCTGGTTGCGACCGGGCCTCGCACCTCGTGACCGGAGCCTGGTGACGGTCAGCGCCCTCGTCGCGAACGGCCAGGTTGCACAGATCACATATCACCTGAACCGCGCGATGGACAACGGGCTCACGAAGGAAGAAGCGTCAGAAACGCTGACGCAACTCGCGTTTTATGCGGGCTGGCCAAACGTGTTTTCGGCGATGCCTGTATTCAAGGACGTGTTTTCGAAGCGTGCGATGAGCCCGCAATGACACATTGCCCGGCCGCATTCTGCGTCGATGTCGCTCGAACTGAAATGCCGGGCTGGGAAAACTGCAAGGAGGTAACTCATGACTGACAACATCAACGGCAAGGTCGTCGTCATCACCGGCGCCAGTAGCGGTCTCGGCGCGGAAACTGCGCGCCACCTGTCAAAGGCGGGCGCCAAAGTCGTACTGGGCGCGCGTCGCCTCGACCGGCTCGAGGCACTCGCGAGCGAGCTTGGGCTGGATGCGAAAGCGATCGTGAAGACCGATGTGACCGACCGCAGCCAGGTCAAGGCATTGGTCGACCGCGCCGTCGAGCTTTACGGCCGGATCGACGTCATTCTGAACAACGCCGGTCTGATGCCGAGTTCGATGCTCGACAAGCTCAAGATCGACGAGTGGGACCGGATGATCGACGTCAATATCAAGGGCGTCTTGTATGGCATCGCGGCAGCCCTGCCGCACATGCAGGCGCAGAAATCCGGTCAGATCATCAACGTCTCATCGGTCGCGGGCCACAAGGTCGGTCCGGGCGGCTCCGTCTACGCCGGCACGAAATGAGCAGTACGGGCTATTTCGGAAGGGCTGCGCCAGGAAGTCAAGCCCTGGAACATCCGTACCACCATCGTTTCGCCCGGTGCGGTCGCCACTGAACTGATCGACACCATTACCGACCAGGACGTCGCTGCAGGCATGGCGAAGACCTATGAAGCGGCAATCTTCGCCAGCTCGTTCGCCCGTGTGGTGGCCTTCGCCATCAGCCAGCCCGAAGACGTGGACATCAACGAAGTGCTTTTCCGTCCCACGAGCCAGGCATATTGAGCGATGGCCGACCGGGTGGGCGTTCTCGCCCTGCCCGGTCTTTCCAACCACTGGAGAACGATGCCATGCCGCACGTCATCGTTAAAGCCTGGCCCGGGAAGACGGAGGAACAGAAGCGACGTCTTGCCGAGGCAATCACCCGCAATGTGATGGACATCCTGGGCTATGGAGAAGAGTCTGTCTCAGTCGCGTTTGAAGAAATTCCTTCTGACCGATGGAAGGACGAAGTCTATCGTCCGGACATCGAGGAACGGCCGGGAACGCTGTACAAGAAACCCGGATACAGGATGTAGAGGCCATGTACAAGTCACCTTCGGCGCAAGCGCCCGCGCAGTCCGTTGTTGCGACGCTGATGCCGGTGATGACCGCAGTGCTCGCTGGCTTCATCATCATTGGCATGGCTCTTCCCGTCCTGCCCCTACACGTCAACAATGATCTGGGGTTTGGCCCGTTCGTTGTTGGTCTGGTGGCGGGGGCGCAGTTTGCGGCGTCGCTCTTCTCGCGCGTCTGGGCGGGATCCTATTCCGACCGGCGTGGAGCGAAACGCGGTGTGCTGGTCGGTCTCGTCGCTGCTGTGGCGGCAGGCCTGTTGTATTTGCTTTCGCTAACTTTCGTGACCGTGCCGGCGGCGTCTGTCACCATCCTGCTTGTCGGTCGGGCCGTCCTGGGCGGCGCGGAGAGCTTCATCATCACGGGTGGCGTTGCATGGGGGCTCGGACTCGTCGACAGGCAACATGCGGGGAAAGTGATTGCCTGGGTCGGAACAGCGATGTTTGCCGCGATGGCGCTAGGCGGTCCTATCGGATCCATTCTTTACACATCGTTCGGATTTTCCGCGATCGCCCTGATAACCGCCCTGCTGCCACTGATCGTGCTGGCTTATTTGACCCGAATGCCCGCGGTCGCGCCGCACGCCCACGGCGAGCATGCGTCCTTCAATACGATCATGAAGGTGGTTTGGCTGCCTGGCTTGGGTGCAGCGCTCGCGAGTATCGGCTACTGTGCAATCCTGGCGTTCAGTTCGCTTTTCTTTACCGAAATGCATTGGCAGCCGGTATGGATCCCGTTCACCGCCTTCGGCGCCGCATTGATCGCAGCACGCACATTTGCCGGGCATCTTCCCGACCGATTTGGCGGAGCGAGAGTTGCTGCGATCTTCGTCATCGTTCAGGCAGCGGGTCTGCTGCTCATGTGGTTGGCTGAGGCCTCGTTGCTCGCGACTGCGGGGGCCGCACTTGCGGGCTTTGGCTATTCACTGGTCTATCCCGGGCTGGGCGTCGAAGCTGTCAGCAGGATAACGCCCAAGAACCGGGGCATGGCGATGGGCATCTACACGGCCTTTCTCGATGTCGCAATGGCTATCGGCAGTCCGGCCCTGGGATGGGTTGGCGGACATGTTGACTTGGGATCTGTCTTCCTGACCAGCGCCATTATTGTTGCCTCCACCGCTGGCGTGGCTGTACGACCGCTCCGACGCCACCACGCAGCAGTGTGATGCAACAACGCCAGCGTCCACCCCTCAACGGGGTATCTTGGGGTCAATCACCCGAACTTTAGTCGAGCACTGTCGTCGGCTTGAGCGCCCCGACACTGGCTCGTCGGCGGCAGTAGCTTGGCCCCGGCTCTCCAGGGATGGCGGCGGATAGATCGGAGAAGAATGCCGCGTCCCCGACGCGCACACGCACCTCGCTTCTGCCCTCACAACATACAACCCTCCCGCCCGCGCTTGGAACTGCAGCGAGCAGTATGCCTGGTGTACTCCGACGCCATCCCTTAATCGCGTGCCCCTCCATCGTTCGCCTTACCGAAACGCACACTGCCAACGCTCCTCCCCTGGTAAGCAAAGAAGCAAAACGCGCGCACGCGTATCGCCCCAAAGATTGAGAATATGCTTTAGCAAAGATATTCTTCCTTAGGGTATAGCGAGGATATGCTTGATCAAGCATATCAAAGGGATAGCCGAAGGCCCCCAGGCAACTCGTACCGAGGTTCCTTCCACCGATCCATGCTGAATCGACTCCGCCAGACTATTTCGGGTCCCGCGCCTCTAGCTTCGCCAGCGCGTCCGCATCTCAGAACCCATCCCCGTGGTGCGGATTTCCCTAGCGCGCCACCGGTCCTAACCCGTCCACGCTAGCGGTCACCACCGAAGCTCTTCAGTCGGAAGAGGCGGCCCTAACGTCGGTGGCAGTGTGCGCGGTCGACGTGTGACAGGGATGTATATCGTCAAGATCGTCAAGATTCCCATTAATTTCGAAAAAATTTCAACCACGAAATCATTGCAAATAAATCACCCATAAGTTCCAAGCAGTTTTCGCATCGCTTCTATCTTCGGCAGGGCCTCCCTTGAAGCACCGTCGGCGCAGTGCGCCTCGAGACTATTGTCTGCGTGGTGGAGGAGCGGCCCAACCTCCGGCAGATTTCGGTTTTTTAGCCGAAACGTTCCTGCCCACAAACCTGCGCCGGTAGGCGCGTTTTTGACGGGGCGAATTCGTTTTATCCGCCGACCTAAGGGCGGCAGGTGCGAAATGAAGATGGACGGCCGAAGCTCTGTTTTCTTCGCGTGCTCGGGACACGAGTTGAGCGGTGCTAGACTTCCGATCACTACATTGCGGCTGGAGACTGGCTGAAGATGGATAAGAAATATCAGGTGTTCATCTCGTCCACATATACGGACATGATTGATGAGCGTCAAGCGGCGGTTACGGCTATTCTTGAGGCTGGGCACATCCCAGCTGGAATGGAGTTGTTCTCGGCCTCCAACAATAAGCAGATGGATGTGATCAAGCGATGGATAGACGCCTGCGACGTCTTTATGCTGATTCTCGGCGGGCGTTACGGCAGCATCGATCCGGATTCGGGTAAGAGCTATATCCAGCTCGAGTATGAATATGCCATCCAGACCAAGAAACCGTTCTTCGCTCTCTGTCTCACGGATCAGACGATTCGGGACAAAGCTAAAGGCCCACTTGGTCTTGACGCGGTCGAGATGAATGATTCAAGAAAGCTGGCCGACTTTCGCGCCACCGTCCTAGGAAAGATGTGCAGCCTCATTTCGGACGTTAAAGACATTCGCATACAGGCCGGAAACTCGATTCGCGATTTGGCAAAAACGAACAATTTGGATGGATGGGTGCGCGCGTCGAGGATTCGCAGTGCACCAAGCGGGCACACCGAACGTGCGCCACTAATCGAGATGGTTACCGGCGCGAGCGAGCGTTACCACTCCAACGAGATTCAGTCCGGCCACATGCTGAGCACGGTTAGAGTAGGCATCCGGAACGCGGGTGGGAAGACGCTCTCAAATTGCAAGGTCTACGTCGAGCAGATATCGCCGCCGCCCGACATTCCAAGCGCGGACTCCAAACTGCTCGATACCGGCGCATTCCAACTGCGGCACGATGATCCGGAACGCCTCGTGGATATTGCCGCGCACTGGGACCATCTTGACAAGTTCCGCTTTTGCGCGCCGCTTCCGGGCGGCATGTTCGGTGACCCGTTCGATCTGAATGACAAAGGTAGGCGTACCTTCGCGGTTCGCGTCCGCGCGACCGAGTGCGAACGATCAGCGATGTTCGAGCTTGCGACCGATGATTCAAAGAGGTTGAGCCTCACTTTCCTTCGCTACCTCGATTGAGTCAACAGCGGAAGTACTCAGGACTGTCTACGTGAGCACTCCGCCACCGCCGAGGCGGGACGGAAAAGCGCGGCTATAGGAGCATCAAAGCATGGATCTGGTTGTAAGGATTTGGAAAGACCCGGTGTGGAGCAAGCTAATTGCAACGGTGATCGGCGCTAGCTCGACGGCTGTGTGGGCGCACGTCGAAGGCTATCTCACTCTAGCCACGGTGCAACACGCCGCATCGGCAGCCTACGATCTCCTGACCACTGACTATCCCTATCAGCCTTGGCGAATCGTTGTTGGAACAGTAGCCGCCGCGGCGATTGGCGCGTGGATGATGCGGCTCCGTATGCAGAAGAGAATCGATGCGGCGTATGAAGCAGTTGAATACCCCCAACAACCGAGTTCCGAAGCGAAGCCAGCATCACCTGCGACCTATCTCACTGACGTGCTATTCGGCTTCCGCTGGCGCTGGAAGATCGCCGCGAAGTCCGGTGATGTCTACGGCATGAAGTTGTACTGCCCGGAGTGCGACTATGAGCTTCAGCCCGCTGCTTTCGACTATCCGTACGGTGGCGGCGCTGTTTGTGAGTGCGATAACTGTCACTACAAGCAGGGCATCGGAAGTGATGATCCAGCGCTCTTCATGAACAAGGCAAAGCTCGAAGCCGAACGAAGGTGGCGAACTGGCGAATGGAAGGAGCAACGGGCTGATCGCTCATGAACGCAGGACGAAGTGACCTTCAGGTTTGGCGCGGCTCGATCCATCCTTAGCGTCCAGCCACGCTCGCGGATGGCGCTATGTCGTGTTCGAAGGCTCACGACGGACGAGCTTAGACAGTCCAATTGACTTCGCGGCCGGCCCATCCTCCGCTTTCTTCCAGCCCACGATGTACAGGGCAGCGCCAGCCGTTTCCCAGTAACTTTGCGGGGAATCGCTGGGCGGCAACCAGCGAACCTAACTCAGGAATATTACCAACCCCGAATCCGGAAAAGCAAAGGCCGACGCCTACCACAGCCGCTCACGCGAATAGTCACCGCATCTGGAGCACGATCACGTTGCTGCTTGCAGGATTGGTGCGCTCCCGGAGCTGTTCCACATCGGCTGGATGCACCGCCCCGCCCTTGTTGCCCCAAGACGTTCTGACGAAGGTAAGAACATCCGCAATGTCCTGATCAGAGAGCTGCTTTCGGAAAGGAGGCATGCGATAGGCATCAGGAACGCCACTCGCAACAACCCGTGCCGAGCCATTTAGCGTCACATTGATGGAAGAAGCGTCTTCCGTCGCCATTGACGCTGTCGATCCCGCCAACGAGGGAATCCACTGCCCTTGCCCACGTCCGTCCACGCCATGGCAAGAACTGCATTTGACCATGTATGTCTGCGCGCCCGGGACCCTCAGGCGCCGCTCGAGCACAAGATGGCTATTAGAGGCCGTGTCGTACTGCCACGGCTGTCCATCGCGCTTCGGGTCACCAGGCAACGATTTCAGATAATGTGCGACCGCTCGCAAATCGCCATCAGTCATATATTGTGTCGAGTTGTTGAAGACCTCAGCCATCGAGCCGAAGACGACACCATGTTGACCGCGTCCGGTTCTGAGGAAATGGAAAATTTCGTCCTCACTCCAGCGGCCAAGTCCAGTGTTCACATCGCCCCGAAGACTAGGCGCAAACCAGCCATCCAGCAATGCCCCGGACAGGTAGAGCGCACTGCTTTCATCGAGTGCCTTTTCGTTCATTGCCACTCCACGAGGAGTATGACAACTGCCGCAGTGACCGGCCCCTTGGACGACGTATGCCCCACGATTCCACAGCGCGTCCCCAGACGCTTTGACCTCGTATGCACGTGGTTTCACGAAAACTGCGTTCCAGAGCGCGAGCGGCCAGCGCATGTTCATAGGCCACGGGATCTCACTCTGCCGGTTTTC
Organism: Paraburkholderia phymatum STM815; assembly: GCF_000020045.1. Classification (GTDB taxonomy): domain Bacteria; phylum Pseudomonadota; class Gammaproteobacteria; order Burkholderiales; family Burkholderiaceae; genus Paraburkholderia; species Paraburkholderia phymatum. Next base: position 1,417,333 of record NC_010625.1, read on the forward strand.
CTGCCGGACCGGCTGGACGCCATGCATGAAATAGGCATAGAGGGCACGCACATCGTCGACGCCGAGCTTCGCATACGACGGGTAAGGCATCGCGGGGTAGAGGCGGTGGCCATCGCGTGCAACGCCTTGACGCAAGGCCCTGTCAAAGTCAGCAAGGCTATAAGTCCCGATGCCCGTTTCTTTATCAGGCGTGATGTTGGTCGCAAATATCGCCCCCATCGGCGTGGCCATCTCCAGACCGCCAGCAAACGGAGCGCTGTTTGGCGTGCTATGGCACGCTACGCAGTCACTGACCCGTGCGGCATATTCACCACGCGCGATCAACTCGGCCGACCGAGTTTCAACATTGGCAACGCCATCGAATGTGGACGTGGGCGTGCGAGTCACGAACCAGCTTGTTCCGGCAGCGACGACCAGGCAGGCCAGCAGCAGCGCGACAAGGATTCTTCCGAACCTGCGTTTCGTCATTGGTTTTTCGCTGTTTCTCGTCGGCAGCTTTGTCAGCTATTGAAGGTGTATCGTGAAAGCGGCATGCTGCGAACGGGTTGGCCAGTGAGTCTCGCAACCGCATTCCCAACCGCTGGAGGAACTGCTGGCAATGGCGGTTCGCCGATACCCCCCATTTCGGCGCCACTTTCGAGGATCTTCACATGTACGCGTGCCATGCGAGCAGGCGGCAGAATCGGATACATATCGTAGTTGCGCGCGACAGGCATGCCTTTTTCGTACACCGTCTCTTCGAGCAGGACCTCCGAAAGCCCAAGCGCTACTGCGCCGTTTACCTGCGCCTGGACGATGGCCGGGTTGACGATACTACCTGGATCGATCGCTTCCCAGATGTCATGCACCCTGATCTGCCCCTGCTCAATCGAGACCTCCGCGATCACCGCTGTCTCCGTGCCGAAGGCTCTTGCCAATGCCACACCTCGCGCACGGCGCGTCCCGTCTGCAGCTGTGAATGGGCCGCGCTTCCAACCGCCCGACAACTCGCCGACCGCGCGCAGCAGATTGGTCAGACGCTGGTTGCCCTGTAACAGGCGCATACGCAATTCGTACGGATCGTGTCCGCCCTCGTCGGCCAACTCATCGAGGAACCTCTCATAGAAGAAGTCGTTCATCGAGCTACCGACGGAGCGCCAATAGCCGAGTACGACCGGGGTCTTCACATAGAGTCGGGCGATCCGGCGATCAGGAATGGCGTAATGCTTTCCGACCAAACCTTCAACGGCACTGTCGTCTACTTTCTCGCCTCGTTTGTTGGCTAGCGATTCGGTAGGGCCCTCAGTCACAGTCACCGCCTCGATAGCTGTGGGCACGCCCTTTTCGTCAAGTCCGGCACGAAAGCGCACGGCCGCCATAGGCCGCAATGCATCGCGCAGAAATTCTTCCTCACGGCTCCAGATGACCTTAACTGGTCGCCCGACTTCCTTAGCCAGTTGGATCGCCTCTGGATGGACCAGAGCTGGCCCATAAGGAAAATGACGCCCAAAGAATCCGCCGAGAAGCGGAGAATGAATGATGACCTTTTCTGGAGCCAGACCGGTGCGTTTGGTAATGTCGGCCTGGAACATTTCGGGTGCCTGATTCGGCGTCCACAACTCGAGGGTGCCGTCCGGGTTAAACCGCGCAAGAGCCGATGGCGGCTCCAACTGAGCATGGTTCAGGTACTGGCTGTGATAGGTTGCACTGACGACCTTCTTGGCATTCCCGAACGCAGCGGCCACATTGCCAGCGACCTCTGCGTCATCGCCCGTGCCTGTTTCGTTGGCGAGGCGCTGGGCAAATGCGGCCGAAGAGAAATCGGCGGGCATGTAACGGACTGTGGAATCTGGACCCGGCTCCCGCCACTCGACCTGGAGGGCCTCCGCTGCACGCCGCGCGTGCCACCAGCGTTCAGCAACAACTGCGACCGCGCCAGGGAGGCGATGGACGGAGTGCACTCCTTTCATCGTCCTGACCTGATCCTCGTTGCGGATCGCGCGCACAGTCAAGCCCAGCCGCGGCGCGTGCTGAATAGCTGCGTGCAGCATTCCGTCCACGCGACAGTCGATTGCATAGACGGCCTTGCCGGTCGACTTGTCATGCACGTCCAGGCGCCGGATCGATTTGCCGATCCAACGAAACTGGCTCGGATCCTTCAGCTTCACTCTGGCCGAAACGGGCACTGGCATGTCCATCGCACGCGAAGCGAGCTGCCCGTAGCTCAGCGAGCGGCCGGAGGTCACATGAACGACCTTGCCCGGCTCGGTGCTCAGCGTATCTGGGGGCACGCGGAGCTCTGCCGAAGCGGCCTGGATCAGCATCTGGCGCGCCGACGCGCCAAGCCGCCGCATCGTTACATAACTCCTGCGGACAGACGAGCTTCCGCCTGTGAACCGCATATGGTTCGGCAAAATCTGATAATCGGCCCCGGCAGGCGCGTGCTCGACGACGAAGCTCGCCGGTTCGGCATCAAGTTCCTCGCCGACGATCTGCGCAAGCGCGGTAATCACGCCCTGCCCGCCCTCCATAAAAGGGCTCTGCAGACGGATCGTATTGTCCGGTCTAATCTCGAGAAACGCAGGAAGTCGCGTGCCAGGCTCTGGCGCCGCAGCGGCGGGTTGTGCGCGCGCCTTGCCGACTGGGATGCCGAAACCAAGTACGAGCGCGCCCGCTGCAGTTCCTGCCGATGCGAGAAGAAAACGACGCCGCGAAATGTTCGTCGGATCGCCCGTCGGAAATACCTCATCATGCGCCGGGGCGTCAGCAGGCTTCGTCATGACCGTCCCTCCCGTCCTCAACCGTCTCAGACTTTGCTTTAGCGATTGCGCTCACTACTGCGATGCCCGCCAGAGCTGTCGCCGCAGCAGCGACCGAGGGAGCCGGATGTACTGCAGCCACCTTGGCGTTACCAATCGCGGCGGCGGTATTGCTGGGCGCACTGCCGCCCGATTCACGAACCGCGTCGCGAATCGCGTTATAGGTTCCGCACCGACATAGGTTGACCATCGCAGCCGCAATCTGCTCATCGGTGGGATGTGCAGTCTGCTTCAGCAGCGCGGTGGCCGCCATAACCTGGCCGGATTGACAGTATCCGCATTGCGGGACCTGATGCTTTACCCAAGCCGCGACGACTCGCTTACCAATTTCGTCGTTCTCGATCGCCTCGATGGTCGTGATCTTGCGCCCAACCATCCCTTCGACGGGCGTGACGCAGGAGCGTGTAACTACACCGTCGACCATGACAGAGCAAGCCCCGCATTGTGCGAGGCCACATCCATATTTCGTCCCTGTGAGCCCAAGCTCATCGCGAATTACCCACAGCAGGGGCATATCGCCCTCTGACTGGACGTCGTAAGTCTTGCCATTAATCTGGATTAGCATGCTCTACCAGCATCTCCTGAAACTCGAATCGCGGGCAAACGTCGGGAAAAGGTATTGCGGGGACGGATATGGCCCATAGCCGCAGCGATGCTAGCATCGCATCCCCGCCGGAATAAACGACGTGGTATCGATAGCCCCTATGAAAAAATCTCACGAGTGTCAAAGCGGCTTGAATTGAGTAGACTTCGACGACGTTTAGCTGCGACGACTAAAGGTCAATAGACAGACTAGGCCATGGTTCGTGCGTCGCCTTAATTCGTCTTGCGAGCGCGTAGAAAAAAGGCACGTGCGAATGTCTGCTACTGCGCGGGCCTTATCGGCGCCTTGAGTTTTCTACTGGCCCTCGTACCCGCGACACCCCGCGCCTAGGTCGCGGCTAGGAAAGATGTTCTGCGGTATCTCTGATGGCTGGAAAGACGACGTGGCGCGACGCGTGAATATGCTCCCAAATCTCCGGCTACGATGCGGCAAGCGCACCGCCCGCGATTTCCGAACTGGAATGGGATATTCCCTGCAACGGCCGGCAGCGACCTGTCGGTCACGCCGTCGTATGTCCCCGCAGCCAACAAAACTAGCGATCCCAATGTCCTCGTCAGACTGCACTATCGCTAAAATAGGGGTCTGCGTTCGTTGTATCGTCGGGCTGCCGTGTCACGCGGAGCAGCGCCAAACTTTTTTGGACTGTCAGTTGTAGCCCATCAGTTGTAGCCCAGAATTGCGGCGGTCGCGACGTCAGGACGGTCATTCACGTTGCCCGCCAGAGAGGCTACGGGTTCCTGCAAAATGGACCGATACAACGCCACATGCGCTGCTTTCTCTCCATCCGCATCGGTTTGCGTGAGCTCGACTACGTGGCTGTTTTGAGAATGAGTCATCGATGTTCTTTCTGAAGAGCTTAAGATTTCAAATCGGTTGTCTCGAAGGACGCAGGAATTGCCCTTCACCGCTAGCGTCGCGCCTTCTTAACCGACCTCGCGTCCGTCTCGTAATGGCAACTACCGCTATCACGACTGGACCAATGGCCAAGCCTTCCGCCAATTCCGGGTCAAAAGGTATACTTAGCACGTGCAACGCTCTGAACGCTGCGGCAGCAAGCGAGAGCACGTAGTATGAGATAGCGGCCACGGACAGACCTTCAACAGCGTGCTGCAGATGCAATTGATTGCGTGCGGTGCGCTCCATACCGGCAAGCATACGAGTGACGTCTTTTTCCTGAGCAAGATTGACGCGCGTTCGCAACAAATCCACGGCACGCGCGATACGGGCCGCGATCTGTTCGTGGCGCGCCCAAACGCTGCGAGATGTTTCCATCGCGGGTGCGAAGCGGCGCTCCATAAACTCCTGGATAGTAGGCATCCCTTCGATACGCTCTTCGCGCAACTCCTGGATTCGGGCGAGCACGAGTTTTTCGTAAGCGCGAGAGGCGCTAAAGCGACCGCCGGAGCCAGAAAGCGACTCGACCCGCACCGCAAGGTGCGTGAGCTTGACCAGCAGTTGTGAGTCGTCGCAATCAGCATCTCTAGCATCCATGCTTTGCATCAAGGATTGAAGCGAAGCGTGAATCTCATCCAGGTCCCGACTCATCCGGCGCGCGATTGGCAACGAGAGAAGCGCCATCATTCGATATGTTTCGATCTCGTACAACCGCTGCAGCAACCGCCCACCCTGCTCCTCGCGAAAACCATCGTCAATAACAAGAAAGCGCATGAACCCGTCAGGCCGCACACTCCAGTCGCAGAAGACCTGGCCACCGGCAAGCACGTTGCTTCCGACGAGAATAGGTCCGTCAATCCATTGACGCAAAGAATTGCGCGCTGCGCTCGCACTAGCTCCCGTCAGCAGTTCCATGCGAGACGCAACAAAACGAATCCCGGCGAGCTGCTCAAACCAACGTGCTGGAACACCCTTGATCGCGATGTCGTTGAAGTAGTCGCTGTCGTGACGCGGGATGACGAACGTGAAAGTTGAGAACTCGGTGTGACATTCCCACTTGAGGTGCCAGCCACACGGCGATTGCACTGAATAATGCGTGACACCCTCAGTTGGCAACGGTATTCCCGTATCGAGGCACAGAGCATGCAATAGCGTCTCGTGTATCGAGGAATTTTGCTCGGCGTATATCGCATAATGCGAAAGGGATACCGACTCAGCCAGTTTCAGAAAAGGGCGAGCATGTAACTCCGCTGCCAGCGTCGCGCGCAAAGGATGATCCATGAACGAAATGCTCCTCGATTGCTCTTCAACTGCACAACGGACGCCTAACTCGCCGGCCTGTAACTGACTATGGCATACACGATTCAGCAAATAAATCTCATAGTTCTGATCCGTGACTTCAGTTTTTCTGATAGTCTGTTCCGAGACAAGATGTCGGCACGACTTGTGGCCGGCTAATCCACAATCTTGGCGCGAATGCAGGAGAATGCCGTACTCCGTCCAGAATCGGATGGAGTCGGCGTTGACCTACCATTGAGGTACGCAACTAGCGATGTTTGCCTTCGTTACTCCCGGCGTATCCACCTCGATAAATTGCGCCTTTGGAGTATCCGGCTTGGTGAACTGCGTGTACAACGCCTTGAACGCCAACTGACCCATCTTTTCCGGTTGTACACAAACAGTACCATCGACATCGCCTGTTTTGATCGCCGCAATTCCGAGGCGCGATCCGCCCCACCCGACAAGCTTGGCGTGGGAGCTGGCTTCGCGTACTGCTTTCGCACAACCGATAACCAGATCATCCGCCTGGTTGTAGATGAGGTCGACGTCGGGATGCGCAGTGATTATGTTCTGACACACAGACTGTCCTTGCTCCGGAGTGAGATCGGTCGGCTGCGATGCGACAATCTGATACTTGATCCCCGATTTCTCGAGACCCTCTTTAAAACCTTTTGTTCGCTGCCAGTTCTGAGGCATGCCAGGGGCGCCCTCAAGAATGGCGATCTTCGCGACTCGACCTTTCGGCAGCAATTGCGCCGCTATGTCTCCTGAGTTGATGCCCGTGTGAATCTCGTCGCTTGAAACCAGCGCTGTAGCCTTGGGATAGACATCCCGAATCGGTCGTTTCTGAGGATCTCCGATTTCGGTTGCAACCGAGACGAACGGAATATTATGAGCTGTAACTCGGTCTACCCAACCTTGCGCAACCAAACCGTCAATCGGCAAAACCGCAATGCCATCCACCTTTTGCGCGAGCAGATCGTCGATCGCATTACCTTGCTTTTCAACGCTTGTCTTGCCGTCGAGAATAATTGTTTTCACACCCACCTCTTTGGCGGCCGCCTGAAATCCCTTTACCACGGCTACGTTAAACGGAAATTGCATTCCAGCCGCGACATAACCAAATGTAATTTCCTTTGCGATCGACGCGCCTGACACAAATACTAACCCACCGGCAACTACGGTAGCACCAAGCGCTTTAACAAACGATACCATTAGAAGTCTCCTAAATAGTTAGCTGACTATGTTGACTGCGTTTGTTGTTGATCCGTCGAAACGCCTACTTCGCAAACCGAACAACGCCCGTGGATAGCTTTGATGTCGTTCACAACGAACCTTACGACCTTCTCAAACTTATGCTCATGAGCTGCTAAATCACTTACAGGTCACTCTCAATCTTGAATCCCTCAACGAGTTCCGCGAGCCTCGTCGCCTGCTCTTGAAGCGACTGAGATGCGACAGCAGCCTCGTCAACAAGCGCTGCGTTTTGCTGCGTGAAGTGTTCCAGTTGCCCCATCGCCTGGTTAAGCTGCTCTATCCCGATACTTTGTGCGTCGGTTCCGCCCGAGATAGAGTTGGTGATCCCAACCACGATTCTGACGCTCCCAACAATTTCCTCCATCGTGGAGCCTGCGCTGTTCACCAAATCAAGACCGGCTTGTACGCGCCCCACTGAATTTTCAATCATTACTTTAATTTCCTTGGCAGCTCCCGAGCACCGTTGCGCGAGGCTTCTCACTTCCGCCGCCACTACAGCAAACCCTTTCCCATGCTCTCCTGCGCGGGCCGCCTCGACTGCAGCATTGAGAGCGAGAATATTCGTCTGGAAAGCAATACTCTCGATGACATCGATTATTTCAACAACGTTGCCGGCAGATTCATTGATAGCAGCCATTGTGCCGATGACCTTCGAAATGACAGTGGCACCTTTGGCCGCTATGTCAGATGCCGACTGCGCAAGTCTATTAGCCTCCAACGCATCGTCAGCGTTCTGCTTGACCGTTCGGGCGAATTCCCGCATCGACGCAACAGTCTGTTCCACGGAGCTAGCCTGCTCTTCGGTGCGAGATGAGAGGTCTTGATTGCCGCGAGAGATTTGAGCCGACGAACTCGCAATCGTATTGGTCCCGTCACGTACTTCTCCGACAATCTTTGTGAGACTGTCATTCATACAATCGAGCGCCCGCAACAGTTCGCCTATCTCATCGCTTCTCTGCACATAGCTGCGTCCGGTGAGATCTCCCGACGCCACCAACTGGGCACCTCGCAGTGCATCGCGCAGAGGTACCGTAATTGAGCGAGTAATGACCAGCGCGCAGCACATACCCGCGAGCACTGCCAGGCTTCCCAGGGCAATCATCAGATAGCGTGCTTGCGTCACAACATGATTGGCGTCCCGTCCACGTTCTTCGAAGAAGCGTCGCTGCATGGTTACAAGAGCCGTAATGTGATTTTCGAGGCTCTCCAATTCGGGCAGTACCTCCTTGTTCAGCGCCGTGGTCGCATAGTCACGGTCACCCTGAGCGAGAAACTGTGCGACCTTTGCCTGCGAAGCAGCGAATGCCGCATTCGCTGCCTTTATCTTCTCCAACACGTCTCGTCTTTGGGGTAGTGAAACAAGTTTGTTAAGTTTTTCCAGCGCGTTTTCCGTAGCGACCCGGTTATCCAAGATCTCATGTTCAATGGCGGTGATTCTTCCCAGATCATCGGTGATAAACAACTGCATCGTGAGCCCCGCGTTCGCGCGCGTTTTCGCGTTCAAAAGCTCCGCCGCTTCCACGCCGTTCCAAGCCCGGTTGACAATCTCATCGTTGATATCTCCGACTCGGGCGAGTTGGCTTAATCCAATTACGATCAACGCGGCGACAAGAGCCACCATTAATCCGAAACCCGCACCGAGACGAACGCCGATTCGTAACCCCGCAAAGTTCACCATTTCGGTAGTCCGCTTTTATGTAACGAAGGAGTTTTTGCGCATGACAGCCTCATCCAGTTCAACGTCTTCCGTCAGAAGCGCGACTACCCTGTCCTTATAAAAAATGCACATTGTCGATTTAACAAGCCGGGAAAGCGATGCATGAAAAAGAGTGCGATACCTTTCGACACCGCACCTGAAACGCCCCTCTCACGGGCCGCAAACTTTGGCTTCAGATTCGACTTCCCGTTCAGAACGCGTGCTGGATGCCCGCGTAGACACCCGACTGGCTATGTCCCGGCAATGGATTGTCCGTCGCAACGGCCGTCCCCGGGTTGTTCGCATTCAACCCGAAGTTCGCTGTCTTGCTATTGCGAACTGTCGCCAACTGAATATCGAGCAACGTACGCTTGGAAAGATTGTAGGAGCCGCCGATCGTGTAAATCGTCGCGTTTCCCGAGCCGTTATTCCCATTTACGTGATATACAGCACCAATAAGAGCGGCGGCTGACGTGGCTTGCCACGTCACACCACCCCACTCCTGATCAAGGGTCGTCGGCTGACCTGGCAGCACAGCAGTCGCGCTGGATGAGCGAATGGCCTGGTACGCACCTTGCACTTTGAATTGACCCAGGAATACATTGACGAAAGCCGAGTACTCACGTGACGCTGCAAAGACACCGCCTGCCGAGTTGCTACCATTGACTGTACTGACTGACGGTCCATACAACAGACCGTTAGCCGGGTTACGGATCTCATCGTACATTCCCCGAACCTGGAAAAGGGCACTTGTGTAAGTAATCTGTGCCCCGGCTTGACGCCCTTGCGGGGTCGTACCGTTGCCATTCCAGTTCGTCGCGTTTGACAGCGCATACTGACCATAGAAATCAAACCCACCGATTTTTGGCGACTGATATGACAACGCGTTACTGACGAGCGGCCAGTTCCGGCCGCGCACGAGCGAAGCGGAAGACCATGCGGTTTGCCCGAAGGGATCAAAATCCCACAGGTTGTTCCCAATAAATAGTTCTCGTCCCATCAGGAACGTGCCGTAATTCGGACTGACGAACCCTACGGTTGCCCAACGGTTGAACAACCCGCCACCGCCGGGACCCGCCCCCGTCATAGCATTAAAGTAACCTTCCAACTGGAACACAGCTTTGTAGCCCCCGCCGAGGTCTTCAGCACCTTTCAAACCCCAAAGACTCGTACCCCAGTCACCGCTTTCCGCGCGGAAACGATGGGTCGAGCCCGTCGCCGCACCTGTCGCGGACGGTCCCGTCGGAACGCCAGTCATATATTCCACGCCTGAATCCAGGCGACCGTACAAGGTCACACTGCTTTGTGCATGCGCCGATACAGCAAGTGCAAACGCGGATGTAGCTAGCAAAGCTCTTTTCATTCCTCTTCTCCTCCTTCAAGTATAAAAGCGACACCTGAGCAGCTATCTCGACGATCATTGTTCAAGCCGCACCGGCATCACGACTGGCAATCGGTGCAGTCAAATTTCCACGGTCAGACGCATTCCTTCATTTCGGTATACTAATTATCCATTTAAAAAATACGACCTCCGATCACAACGCAGAATTTCTATAGATGCACGCGGGGGGATCCGTTTTATTGCGTAGGTTCCTTACACTTCTTTCCATTAGTGATTGCGTTCAACGTCGGCAACGGAGCCGGGAAATCGATGTCTCCGCCGATACCGAAGCGTCCGCTTCAGGTCGCGATCGACTGGTTCTTCGACAATTCATCCCAATTTGTGAGCGAAGGTTATTGCCCGAAGTGAAGTCGGGTCTATTTGTTTTTTGTGTGTTCGATGGTAAGTAACGCTTAACGGCTTCCTAGAAGTGAGAGCATTTCCAACACAACCTTCTTGGACAAGGTCGATATGACCGGATGTCTTGCAGCGGCGTGCTTTTCGCCCTTGTCAAATAAGGAAAGTACCAGGGGTGGAAATGCTACAGTCCAACCGACTTATCTCGATTTGACGACAAAACGTGGGGGCTTTGGCAGCGTGTGATCAGGCAATGGAACGCATCACAATGCGCGATCGCGACATTAGAGCGATGTGCAAGAGTGAGGACAGTAACTTTGTACGGTCAAACCGACCCGGTCAACGTCGGACGATGTTGACGGGATGCTACGCGTGCGCCCGCTGGCCCAGGAGCCAGCAGGCGCACGCCGCACCGCAATTGACCTATGGCCTGTTCACACTACTCGTATTTGACCGTATACTTCGGTGATGGAAATCACCGAAACCCAATATCAGCGAATTGAGCATTGCCTGCCGCGACAGCGCGGCAATGTCAGCCTGACAAACCTGCAAGTGCTCAATGCGATTCTTTACGTGGCCGAGCATGGTTGCAAATGGCGCTGACTGCCCAAACGCTTTGGCAGATGGCACACGATCTACACGCGAATGAATCGCTGGTCCCGTAACGGCGTGCTGGATCGCGTGTTCACTGAATTGCAGCGTGAGCAGATCGTTCGCATCAGGATCGAGGCGGTCTCGTTGGATAGCACAATGGTAAAGGTTCATCCTGATGGCACCGGTGCATTAAAAAAAACGGACCTCAAGCAATCGGAAAATCCCGAGGTGGATGGACCACCAAGATTCATATGGTTGCCGCGGATGCTCGAACAGCCATAACGTTCGCCCTGTCTGCTGGCCAGGCCGGTGATGCGCCAGAGGGGCGAGCCCTGTTGCAAAGCCTTGGCTCGCCCAACAGGCCACTGCATCTGCTGATGGACAAGGCGTACGAAGGCCACGAGACGCGACAACTTGCGCTCGACCCGGGTTTCATTCCAGTTGTTCCGCCGAAAAGCAACCGGCTTGAACCGTGGGAATACGATCGCGAAATGTACAAGCGCAGGAACGAAGTGGAACGCCTGTTTCGCCGCCTCAAAGGCTTTCGCCGCATCTTTTCCCGCTTCGACAAACTGGACGTGATGTTCCTCGCCTTCATCAATTTCGCCCTTATTGTCGATGGACTTAAATAGTGTGAACAGGCCCTAGGAGTGGCTCGTAAGAGGAGCGTTGCGAGAGCCAGTCATGGTGGCGATTGCATCGATGCTTTCATGCCAGTTTTACGCTGTCCGACGCGGAAGACCTTCCGCTGGTCATCGCAACAGGCGTGGCTAATTCGGAGAACGGTCAAGAGTCGAACTCTCGCTTCATACCGAGGGAATGCAGGCCGTTTGCCCGCCGTCGACGGATACTATCGCACCTGTCATGAAGCTCGCGTCGTCCGTGAGTAGGAATGCTGCTACCGCCGCGATCTCCTCGGGTTGTCCCTCACGACCTATGGCATGCGCCGCCCGAATCCGTCTGGCCTTCTCCGGGTCGTCAAACATGTACGCCGTGAAGGGCGTCCGAATCATCCCTGGGGCGATCGCATTCACCCGGATACCGTAGGGACCAAGCTCCGCACCCATAGTGCGCGTAATACCCGAGACTGCGAATTTGGAAGCAACGTAGGGAAGTCGGTTCGGCACACCCATGATGCCAGCCCCAGACGAGATGTTCACAATTGCTCGTGAGGTCTTGTCATGTTGAACCGCCCGCGCGAAAGCCTGACACATGAGGAAAGTACCGTCCAGGTTGACTGACATCACCTTCTTCCAGTTCTCGGACTCACAATCCAGAACGTTGCCCACGCCCTTGATGCCTGCACAGTTGATCAACCCGTGCAAGCTTCCAAACTTCTTTTGGGCAGTAGCGACGAACTCTTCCACCTGCCCAGCATCAGACACGTCGAGGTTTCCGCCGTAGAGACGTGCATCGCCCCCGAGCAACGTTACCAGCTTGTCGACCCCACCTTGATCCTGGTCCGCCAATGCAACGCACGCCCCCTCGTCCCACAGCCGCCGCACGCACGCCGCCCCAATGCCGCTAGCCGCACCAGTCACTACAACAGCCTTTCCTTCAAAGCGCTTCATGGTTGTGTCTCGTCGTTAATGACCATATATGAACAATGCATTCGCCCACCGCCCAGGAACTGGTACGCTTCATATGCGTCTGCTGGCTCATGGCCGCGTACTAATTCACTGCATTCAGGAATGCTGTGGCGTCTTCAAGAGACTCAAGGTCACGTGCCAGTTGAATCGCGCAATCAGTCTTTTCAACCGTCAAAGGGTTCGCCGCGACTGCCGCGCAGTCACGGAACTTCTGCTCGATCGATTCCCAAGACATCGGTGCCTCAGAGCTTCCCGGTACGTTGTCTCCGAGACGTGCGAAGCTGCCACCATCGCGTGTCACGATTTCCATCCGTCCGTCCGGAATTTTCACTTTCCAGTCGAGACTACTGTCTTCTATCGGGATAACCTTCTCTGCGATTCCGAGAACTTCCGGGTCAAGCAGCGCTGCAGCGCTGAAATCTGAGATCCGGATTTGCCCACGGGCAGCAGCCAACGCTACACAAAACGGAAGACTGAACTTCGCATCAACGAGCGTCGCGGGTGCCCTGCGTAGTTCCAGTGGATAACACATGCGCTGATGGAAATCCCCCACGAAGACTTTGATTTGCTCAATATCCCCCGGTTTCAGACCGTGCTCTTTCATCAATTCGATCGTGGCATGGATGTAGGTATGCACGTTCCCGACAGCCGGCCATGCCTTGTAAAGCATCGAGCCACCGAGATACTCTTTCCCCAGCCTCTCGATCATCTTTTCTCGTTCGTACTTGCCGCTGAAGTAGACATTAAAGATGCCAGCCTTCCCCTCAAATAGCTCCGCGATCCCGGTGATGCCCCTTTGAGCTAATAGCACTGACATAACGGCGCCTTGGGCAGTGAAGCCGGCGTACATTCCGCGCAGATCGCTACCGATTCCGAAAATGACCTGCATCGTGCCGCTCGATTGCATGCTGGCGATCCCGAGTGCATGTGCGATCTGCTCGCGCGACAACCCGTGGATGTAGGCTGCGGCCGCTGCCCCAGCGAATGCACCGACAACCGAAGAAAGGTTCCAGTCCTGTCGCCACCCCACGTTGCAGCGCAGGCGCACGAACAGGTCTTGTCCCAACGCTACGCTCGTGATCAAGTCGCGCCCGGACACCTTCCCCTTGCGTTCGGCAAGCGCGAGAACTGCCGGTACCACAGTGCTGTCAGGGTGCGCTCCCCAAGGCGTCTGATCGTCAAAATCGAGGCAATGTGCCATGACGCCATTTGCGAATGCCGCCGATTGCGCCGGAATCTTGCCACCGAAGCCGAGGACGGAGGCCTCTTGCCGACCACCGGCATCTAATACCACATCGGCCACCCCGCGAACTGCCGGCTCCATACCGCTGCCTGCAAGAGTTACACCGATGATGTCGAGGATTGACTTCTTTGCTGCATCGACAGCCTCGTTGGATAAATCCTCGAAGCGAGTCTCAGCGACATGTTTGGCAAACACCTGGCAAAGATCTAAATCAGGGTTCATGATTCTCTATCGAGGAATGTGTGAAGGATGGATCGGCACATGCATGCTCCTCCTCTCTCAGGCTCTAGCTCAGCATTAGGCTGAACGCCAGTCTGATAGGAGATACACCGATGCACAAGCGATGATTCGTGAAGTACTGTTAAGAACCTCTTGATAATCATCGCGCCGTTGCTCGAATCATGTCATTTCCTCGATTTACCCCAAGACAACTTTGCGCTTTCGTCGCAGTCGCGGATCTCGGAAGCTTCGCAAAGGCGGGAGAAAGGTTGAGTTTGTCTACGTCCGCGATCAGTCAGCTCGTGAGCGAACTGGAATCCCTCCTCGGTTTCCGCCTATTTGACCGCACCACCCGTACCGTTTCTTTGACCCCGGCGGGGCGAGAATTTCAGTCCTCTGCGAAGAACGTACTGGTACACATGGAGCTTGCTAAAGCAACAGCGGATGACATCCGAAATCGCGCGGCTGGCATCGTCCGCGTTGCAGCCCCGCTCATTTTGGCGAGCACGATTCTGCCTGCTGCAGTCAAGGCATACGCAAAGTCGCATCCTGGAGTTCTCGTACGAATTCGGGACACGCAAGTTGAAGATCTTATTGGTACGGTAAATAAAGCCGCTGTGGACTTAGCCGTTGGACCTGACCAGCCGGTTAGCGAAGGGATTGCCCGCATGGACCTGTTTCGAAGCCCATGGGTCTTATGGTTCGCTCCGAGTCATCCTCTGATCAAGCGGAGCGAAGTGACTTGGAACGAACTGCGAGAGCACCCCCTGGTTGTCGCAGGACGGGACTACGAACGTACCATTTCGCTGACGCACAATGAATATCACGAGAACGAGCGCATAACTCCGGTCGATATCGTCGACAACATCAGTACCGCGTTCGGCATGGCCGCAGAAGAACTCGGGTTGGTAATCGCACCTGCCTATGTAGGTCTCCTTGGACGCAGGTTTGACCTCGAAATGCGCCCGATTGTCGAACCAGAGGTGACGCGTCAAGTCTGCCTTTACCAGTCCTCAACCCGTGCCGCGTCTCCGGCAGCCGAAGGCTTTCGCGACCACCTTATTTCATGGCTTGCGGGCAAGGATGATCTGGGGCAGCGCGCGCGTCCCTAAGTGCTCGAACGCTGCAGAGTTCAAGCATTCGGATCTCCGCGGTAAAAGAAGTCTATGGAGGGTACCCCAGCAGATCGCGAACGATTGCCAGGATAACGGCAAGTTTATAGTCGTTCAGAATTTTCCATCAATCTTTCGGGTGCCTTCCGCTACGCTTCACCATACGCGTTACGCCGCGTAGCACGCCCGAGTCAGCTTGAGACGCGTTTAGAGAATTCCTTCATCCAACCGCCGAAATGATTGATTTTCCGATTATCGACTCTCATATTCACCTGATCGACCGACAGCGCTTCGGATATTCATGGTCTGCCGGGTCTTCCTGGGCAGCCGGCGCAACGAAACTACATAGAAGTTGGACCGCGGACGATCTTTTACACTCTTCAGCGCCTTATCGAATACAGGGTTTCGTATGCATCGAAGCCGATGTCGACGTGCCCCAGTATCTTGATGAGGCGGAATGGATGCAATCCGAATCCATGCGTGATTCTCGGGTTTTGGCGTGCGTCGCGTGTTTGCCGCTCGAGAAAGGGATTTCCATCGAGCTAGAGATGTCGCGCATCGCCAGCCTCCGGCATGTTCGCGGGGTCCGGCGCCTCATTCAGAACATGCCTGACTCGTCCGTGATCCTGAAGCACGATTTTCTTGATGCCATCAACCTGCTCCCAAAATACGATCTGAGCTTCGATCTTTGTATCGACCCATATCAGTTTGGAGACGCCTTCGAAATGGTCAGACAGTGTCCAACCGTGTCGTTCGTTCTCGACCACATGGGCAAGCCTCAGATTAAGGAAAGGCGGCTTGATTCCTGGTTCGATCAGATCCGGCAAATATCAAGTTTGCCGAACGTGGTATGCAAGATATCTGGCCTGATGACGCAGGCCGATCACGCAACATGGAAGGATGAGCAATTGTTGCCCCTCATTGATCATGTCATCAACTGCTTTGGGAGCGACCGCCTCCTTTTTGGTGGTGACTGGCCGGTACTCGAGCTGGCCGGAAGCTACCGGCAGTGGGTTGAAATTGTCGATCATGCGACCCAGCATCTGTCTGATGCTGACCGTCTAAAGATTTTTCGCTCAAATGCAATCAACACCTACCGTCTTGATATTTGAGCGAACTGAGAGGATGCGCCGAACAATGCGCGCCACTTGATGCAACAGCGCCGTACTCACGGCGCCTCCTACTCATAGCTATGCTGAAACAGCGTCAAAAGCGATGAACGACCCCGGCACCCACCGCGACCATGCTGCGCGATGAAGAAGGTGTGGTGTTGAAGCCATCCCCGATCGTTGCCGTCGCGTTAATGATTGACTTGCCATTGGTGGCGAGCGTCTGACCATTTGCGCGCGTATAAGCTTCCAGCACGTATACACCAGTACGTTTTGACAGAGAGTAGTACTGTGACAGGTTGAACTGTTGATACTGTGCGCTGCTGCTGATGCCATTAGCCGTGGTCGCGCGCGTGTAGCTGTACCCACCCGCAAAGTCCCATGTAGGAGACGGCTTCCAATGCAGTACGATGCCGCCCGTATTCCAGATCTGCTCGCTGCGAAACAACGAATTGATCCCCGGAATGTATTGAACGTTCGTATACGTCGCGGTGACGTCAAACTGGCTGTTAAACGTATAGCCCGCGCCGACCGCGAAACGCTGCTGAGCCTGCGCCGTCTGGTATCCGTTGGTTACGGCCGAGACACCAGCTTGTGCACCGGCGTTTGATGTTGCTGAGTCTGCTCCGAATGCGCCACCGCCTGGCGTTGAATTGTTGATGCGCGAGAAGCCCACTGCCAAGCCAACCGGCCCTTGAGCATACTGGATTGCCGCTGCCCAGCTGGAACCTTGATTCACGCTCCCCGGCACACCCGCGAACGAATATGAACCGCTGAACTTGAAACCGTATATCACCGGCGACATGTAGAGCAGCGTGTTATTGGTGCGATAGCCAGTATCCAAGCCATCCAGATCTCCAGGGTGCGCGCCGAAATAGCCAGTGAGCCACGTCGTTGGGCTGTAAGCGGAGAGCAACTGATAATAGGAGGCATACTGACGACCGGCCGTGAACGATCCGAATGTTGGGTTTGACAACCCAACAAATGCCTGACGGCTAAACATCAGGTTGTTCGTTGCCATCGCGCCCGTGGCACTGTTGAAACCCTCTTCCAGCGTGAAAATCGCCTTCGTTCCCCCGCCAAGTTCTTCTGCTCCCTTCAGGCCGAAGCGGCTACCTGCCCATACGCCGTTAATCATCTTGAACGCAGAGTGACCACCCGACGTCGAACCCAACGACGTCGAGCTCGATTGATAACCTAAGCCGGCGTCAACGATGCCGTACAGCGTCACGCTACTCTGCGCGAAGGCGCATGTTCCGGTCAACATCATTGCCGCGGCCGTGACCGCGACTTTAACTTCTGGGTAGCGTCTTTGCATTTAATCATCCTCTTGTGTTTTGTGTTTATCGAAGCGCTTAACCGTTTGCCAATTGAAAATTCGTACTTTTTGCTGCCTAGGTGAGCGTTCTAATCCAGCATTCAGTTCGTATACCCAACTAATTATCTTAATGCATCTTCACCCGTAGAAGAGGTCAGAACTCACCTCAGTTCATGAAATGCGGCGGAGGAATCCTCGCCGGATGACGAGCTTCCTGACGTGCGCAACCGCACGCCCCTTGTCTCCGGCACGAACTGGGTTAATATGAGACAGGCGATGGCGACAAACGTAACGTAATACGCCGGTGCAAGCGGAGATCCAGACATTTGGACCAGTAGGGTTCCGATGAAGGGTGTCGTTCCTCCGAAAACGGCGACGCTCAGCTGGTAGGAGATTGCGTGGCCTGTGGCACGAAATGATGTCGGGAAGAATTCCGGCGCGGCGACGAAGCACGCTCCACCGTACAATCCAACTCCAATCACCAGCAGCAGCTGGCCAAGCAACGCGCCGTTAATCGTCCCCGATGCAGCGAGGTGAACTCCCGGATAAGCGGCGAAAGCCAGCCAAGCGGCTCCGAGGGTGAGGATACGCTTACGACCGAAACGGTCGCTCATTACTCCACCGAGCGGGATCATAAATGAGAGTACAACAATGGCCGCTCCGTTCGTGAAGAGGGCCGACGTCGGTTCAAGCTTGGCCACACGTACGAGAAACGTGTACATGAATCCCAATAACAGATATGAACCGACGGTCTGAATCGGCTGAATCATGGCTACATGCAGCATGCCCTTCACGCCCCCTTCTCTCATTGCTGCTCGCAAGGGACTTTTCGAACCTGATCGGCGCGTCGCTTGTTTAAACTCCTCCGGTTCGTCAAGGTTACGCCTGAGCCAAAATCCGACAATGCCGATTAGCCCCCCCGCGAGGAATGGCACACGCCACACCCAATCGGCATAGGCTGTCGCACCCGCCGCAAGCTGAAGCCCAATCAAGAGGCCCGCCACCAAGGCGTTAGGCAAATGAGAAAAGATCAAGGTAAGACCGATCCACCCACCTCTTCGGTCGTCTGGTGCCGATTCCAGAATGAAGCTGGTTGTGCCGGTCGTCTCGCCTCCGAGCGCGAGGCCTTGAGCAATCCGGCACAAGACCAAGAGCACCGGGGCTGCGATTCCCACACTGGCGTAGGTGGGCAAGAGTCCGATTAACGCGGTGCCGAGCGCCATCAGCCAGACAGTTGTCGCCATGACCCTGACGCGCCCCAATCTGTCGGCCATAACGCCAAACAATAAGCCTCCCAGCGGTCGCGCGAAAAACGCAACGGCATAGACTGCGAAGGTACTCAACAAAGCTGCCGTACGATCGCTTCCAGGGAAGAAATGCGTTGACAGGATCGGGACGGAAAATCCGAAGACAGCGAAGTCATAGATTTCTCCAAAGTTTCCAATGGAGCCCGCCGAGAGCGTTCGGATCGAACTTTGCTTTGCCACGTTGCCTCCAAACCATCTGGATTTTTAGATAAGCGGTCGCCCGCCCCGAACGAACTCGATCTAGCCGGGGCCTAGGACATGGGTATGCAGTGCGTTGTTATTCACAACACACTGCCTGGAACTAGCTTTCATTTGTTTAACTAGGGATGTACGAGCGCTAAGGTTCGGCTTCGCTACCGGACAGCAAAGCGCTCGAATCAGACTGGCTGAAGGCTTACCGTTTGCCGCGCCGCGATCCGCCCACTGTGTAGATAGCCGCAGCTGTTACGACTACCGTTCCCTCGATGACGCCTTGATAGTTAGCTCCCAGATTCAGGATGTTGAATCCGTTCGTCAGAGTGAACAGAAGCAGCGCGCCGGCTAACGTCTTGATAACGGAACCAGCACCGCCGAACAATGAAGTTCCACCAAGAATCGCAGATGCAATCACCGTAAGCTCTGCACCCTGCATAGCAGTAGGATTGACTGCACCGAGTCGACTGCCAAACAGGATTCCGCCAAAGCCCGCAGCTGCGCTACACAGGATGAACCCCGCCATTTTGTATCGCTTCACATTGATACCAGACAGACGAGCTGCCTCGGGATTCCCGCCCACCGCGTACACGCGCCGGCCGATATTCGTCATGCTCAGAATAAACCAGACGATCAGCGTGAAGACGGCCATGTACACGACGGGTTTGGGCATCGCAAGCGTCATCCCGCCCGCGTAGACCAGAGCGAGGCAGCAAATACCCGCCACGATCATGCCAAGCGATGTCGGCGAGGCGTTGCGACCTTCCCGGCGTGCTCGCAGGAGGAACCTGATTCCCGCGAACAAAAGAGCTGCGCCAATCAGAATGAGCGGAATCGCAATAGGCAGGCGTCCGGATTCGAACAGTCTCATGGCCTGCAGTGCTTCGGGCGTTTCCACTGACAAGGACCGGCCGTCAGTGTAGATCTGAACCACGCCACGGATTGCGGTCAACGTGCCCAGCGTAACAATGAATGCATTGATACCCAGGTATTGGACGATGGCACCGTTCAAAAGACCTGCAAGCACAGAGACCAGCATGGCGACCAACGCTGCGGGCCAGAACCCGAGTGTATCCGCCAGGCCGACAAGCACCGCCGCTGAAAGGGCGGCCACCGAGGCGACCGAGAGGTCGAAGTTGCCTGTAATCAGAATAACTGTCATTGCGACAGCAATGATGGCGACAAGCGACGACTGATATAGTACGTTCGAAATGTTGGCCAGACTAAGGTAACTGGGCCGGCCTGTATACACCGTAACCGCTGAGATGACGAATACGAGCAGGATCAGGGCATAGTACACGCCCATCTCGCGCAGGCTCAGTAGCCGACGCCAGTCGGTCGCTTGTCCTTGCGTCATTGCAGACACACCGTCCGTTGGACCGCCGGAAGATCCATTACCACCGTGAGACGGTCCGGAATGGGTTGAAGTTGTAAGGTTCATAATCACTCGCTTTTTCAAGATTGCGCGCCCAGGTGCTGCGCGCTAGCCGAGTTAGCACTCTTGCCGCCCGCCAACAAAACCAATTCATGCTCGGACGTCTCGTGGCCAGCGCGCTCAGCAATACAACGTCCGTCGCGCATGACCAAAATTCGACTGCTCACCGCCAGGATTTCTTCGAACTCGGACGACACGATAATCACAGCCTTCCCGGCTGCGGCAAGCTCGCGAACGAGCAGCAAAATATCGGTCTTTGCTCCGATGTCGATCCCGGCCGTCGGCTCGTCCAACAAGAACACCTTTACATCGCTAAACAACCACTTGGCGATGGTTACCTTCTGCGCGTTACCACCACTAAGTTCAGTCACCAGGATGTCCGGAGAAGTTGCCTTGATCGACAACCGCCGGATGGCCTCCGCTCCGCGCCTGCGTTCAAGCATATGGTCCGGAAGCCAGCTTCCTCGAGACACGCTGTCCAATGCCGGAAGGGTCGTATTGCGCCAAATCTCGAACCCGGGCACGAGACCTTGGGCCATGCGGTCTTCCGGAACCAGACCCAGGCCCGCTTTGACGGCAGCGGCAGTCGACTTCCGAATAGGCTGGCCGTCCACCTTGACTTGCCCCGTCGCGTCCGGATCGGCACCGAAAATCGCGTGGAGAAGCTCACTGCGGCCAGACCCGAGGAGGCCTGCGATACCGACTACTTCACCCGCGCGCACTTTCAGCGAAATTGGCTCAAGCTTGTCGGGCGACGCAAGGCCGTTAAGCTCAAGCAGCACGGGCGCGCTCTCATTGACCGGCTGCGGCGCCGCCTTCTCAAGCGCGACGATCTGCCGTCCAACAATAGCTTCTGCGATGCGCGACTCGTCGAGATCACACGTTTCTGCGTCTACCACCGCTTGTCCATCCCGCAGGATAGTGACTCGGTCGGTGAGCGCCACGACCTCGTCAAGGAAGTGGGAGACGAACAGAATGGCCTTGTTTTCGACCGTCGAGAGATGCCGCACGATACGGTAGACAACCTCGCGTTCGCTCGCTGCAAGAGAGGCCGTCGGCTCATCCATCACAATCAGATCGGCGCCCGTGCCAAGCGCCTGCAAGATCGCGACCATCTGGCGCTGGCCAATCGACAGGTCGCTCACCAGGCCGTCCGGATCAAGCCAGTATCCAACCCGCGCGCAAAGATCGGCAAACCGCTGCCGAATCGTTGCGTTACGGCGCCAGCGCCCCTCCTCGCCGAGAAAGACGTTCTCCAGTACCGAAAGCGTCGGGACTAGCGGGATATGCTGATGAATCGTGGCAATCCCCATATCATTAGCGGCTTTCGGACTCGAGTACTCGACGGCCGATCCCTTCCAGACGATCCGGCCGCCCGTAGCCGGGAGCGAGCCTGAAAGGATCTTGATCAGCGTCGATTTTCCAGCGCCATTCGCTCCGAGCAACCCGTGAACCGTTCCGCGCGAAACCTCCAGATTGACTCCGCGCAGCGCGGTCAGACCATTCGGAAATGTCTTCGTTACACCCTGGAGCTGCAAGAGCGGGAGCTCATTTACCATTTGGTGCCTCCTACGACCTTGATTGACAGCACTCTTGCTTACCACTCGGGCACGCACGTCGAGAGCGTGGCTTTCGTGACTTGAGGCGTGTCAACATCGATGAACTTTGCTTTCGGTGCGTTCGGATCTGTCACCGCTGCATACAGCGCCTTGAACGCGCGTTCACCCATCTTTCCCGGTTGAATACAGACCGTGCCATCGACGTCGCCTACCTTGACAGCATTAATGCCAAGCTTCGACCCTCCTCTGCTGACGAGCTTCGCGTGTGATCCAGCGGCGCGGACAGCCCGGGCGCAGCCGATGACCATGTCGTCGGCCTGATTGAAGATTAGGTCAACATCGGGATGTGCTACCAGAATGTTCTGGCAGACAGATTCGCCCTTTTCAGGCGTCCAGTCGGTGGGCTGTGAGGCGACGATCTGATACTTCACACCGGCTTTATCAAGGCCTTCCTTGAACCCCTTCGTTACCTGCCATACGGTCGGATAGCCAGGTGCCCCCTCCACGATCGCGATTTTTGCAGTGCGATCCTTCGGAAGCAGTTTTGCGGCGATCTGCGCCGCGTCGGTGCCGACGTGGACCTCATCACTTGCGACCAGCGCAGTCAGCTTCGGGTAAACATCATTGATTGCGTGCTTCTGGGGATCACCAATCTGAGTCGCAACCGCCACAAACGGGATGTTATGCGACGTGGCACGTTCGACCCACGATTGGGCGACGACCGCATCAATTGGGAGCACCGCAATTCCGTCGACCTTCTGGGCGATAAGGTCGTCGACAGCGTTGCCCTGCTTTTCCACGCTGGTCTTCGCGTCGAGCACGATCGTCTTTACACCTGCGGCCTTCGCTGCCGCCTCGAAGCCCCTCGCTGCCGCGACATTGAACGGATACTGCATGCCTGCGGCGACATAGCCCAGCGTGATTTCCTTGGCTGCTGCGACATCGGTCATGAACGCCATGGCGCCAGCTAAACCAATCAATCCCAGCTTCTTGAAACACTTCTTCATCATAGTCTCCAGACTTAGCTTCTTCCTTAGCCGCAGAGCTGTTCAAACCGGCTTTGAACGAGTCGTGCGGCCGTCTCTTTGTGAGCCCCGTTACTTTTCGAACCAGCCCCTCGATGGTGATGGTTGCGATGACTGGGTCACGTTCACCACTGAGGGATACAACTCGATACGTTTTCTTTTGTTACGCCCGGAGTAGCAATTTCTATGAACTTGCCCTTCGGTGTCTGCGGGTTCGTTACAGCGGCATAGAGCGCCTTGAACGCCTGCTGGCCCATGTTTTCAGGCTGCACACACACTGTGCCGTCGACTTCACCCGCCTTGATTGCGGTGATGCCAAGCCGGGAACCGCCCCAGCCGACGAGCTTTGCATTAGAGCCCGCCGCCCGCACTGCGCGCGCACATCCTATGACCATGTCATCGGCCTGGTTATAGAAGAGATCAACGTCAGGATGGGCGGTCAGAATGTTCTGACAAACGGCCTCCCCCTTCTCCGCGGTCCAGTCAGTAGGTTGGGACGCTACGACGCGGTATTTCACGCCGGCTTTATCCAACGCTTGCCTGAAGCCTTTTGTGCGCTGCCACACCTGCGGGTAGCCGGGAGCGCCTTCGACAATTGCGATGTTGGCAACTCGTCCGTTCGGAAGCAGCTTGGCCGCAATTTCTCCAGCGTTGTAGCCAGTGTGGACTTCGTCGCTCGCAACCAGAGCGGTGAGTTTGGGATAGACATCCTGGATCGAGCGCTTCTGAGGATCGCCCAGCTCGGTCGCAACCGACACAAGGGGGATGTCGTGAGCGGCTACCCGATCTGCCCAGCTTTGTGCGACGACACCATCCAGCGGGAGAAATGCAATTCCATCAACCTTCTGTGAAATCAGGTCGTCGATCGCGTTGCCTTGCTTTTCGACGCTGGTTTTCGGGTCAAGGATGATGGCTTTAGCACCTGCTGCTTTGGCAGCGTCCTCGAACCCCTTTGCAACAGCAACGTTGAACGGATACTGCAGCCCTGCAGCGACATAGCCGACGGTGATCTCCCTCCCCACAGCCGCGCCAGCCGCTCCGAAAAACAGGCTCACCGCTCCCAACACCAGAAGACGCCTCCGAACTGGGCTCATCAATTGTCTCCAATATGTTTTTTGCATGGTCAAGCAGTACTAGCTCGTTTCCAAACGAGTCTGCTGCTTGATACGTCGCTATATACGTACTGTTTTCTGCAACACCGTCTTTGTGACCATGTACGCGTCAAGAGTCGACGGGCCTCCTTCCCGTCCGATGCCACTATCCTTGACCCCGCCAAAAGGCGTATCTGCATCAGGCGTGCCGAAGTGGTTGATGGAAAGTACGCCACACTCCAGTTCGCGGCTGATGCGCTCTGCGTCCTGCAGAGAGTTGGTAAATGCATATGCAGCCAGACCGACCGATAGACTGTTCGCGACTTTGAGCGCTTCGCTCAGATCGTCAACGCGTAGACAAGCGGCGATGGGACCGAAAGGCTCCACTGTCATTGCATCGGCGTCGACAGGCATGTCGGCCAACACCGTCGGTTCGAAGAAGTAGCCGCGGTCTCCGATGCGGCTGCCTCCTGTCGCAACCCTAGCTCCGCGTTGCCTTGCATCTGCGACAAGCGATTGCATGGCAGATAGCCGGCGCGCGCTTGCCACGGGACCCATTTGTGCCGTTTTGCTGAATCCGTCGCCCACGCGGACCTCTCCCACTGCCGACGCGAAAGCGGCGACGAATTCGTCATATACGCTGCGATGAACGATGAAACGCGACGGAGATGCGCAGATCTGGCCACTGGCATTGGTCTTTCCGCGCGCAGCAAGTCTCCCGACTGCCGCGCCATCCACGCCTTCGCAGACGAGCACCGGAGCATGCCCACCCAACTCCATCAAGACGGGCTTCATGGCCGCCGCGGCAAGTTGCGTGAGATGCTTTCCAACACCGACCGAACCGGTGAACGTCACGAGTCGAATGACAGGCGACGCAATCAGCGTGGACGAAATCTCTGCCGGATTGCCGAACACGAGATTCAAAACGCCAGGCGGCAAGCCGGCATCTTCGAATGCCTGCACGAGAAGACATGCTGTCGCAGGCGTCTCCTCCGCTGCCTTCAAAATCACAGAACAACCCGCCGACAGTGCCGCGCTTACCTTTCGCGCTGCAGAACTGATCGGTACGTTCCAAGGCGTGAAGGCGGCCACCGGGCCTATCGGCTGACGCAAGATAAACTTCTGCATCTGCGCTTCACCGGGTACGATCAGGCCGTAATCGCGCAGTGACTGCGCAGCGTTCCATTCGAAGAAATTCATCGAACGGTCGGCTTCTGCATACGCGTCAGAATAGAGCTTCCCGTTTTCCAGTGTGATCGTCGATGCAATAAGTTCAAGGCGCTCACGCATCAACGTCGTGGCTTTTTGAATTACCTTGACACGCTGTTGAGGGGGCGTGTCACGCCAAACAACGAAACCACGGGCTGCCGCGCCCAATGCTTGCGCCAGGTCATCGCTGGTTGCCTTTGGCACCTTGCCCAAAACTTCTTCGGTCGCCGGATTCCGCACCTCGACTGCCGTTTCGCGGTCGTAGATCCACGTCCCGTCGATATAAAGCCCGACGCGCGGATATTCCGCCCGCACACTGCTGGTCATGTCGCTTTGAAGAACTGGAGTTGACATCGATGAAATCCTTTTAGCCTTAACTAGAACAAGTGCTCGGCGTATGTACTTACCGCGGTGACTTTGCGTCTTTGCTTAATTTGCGCTCGTTCAAACGGAAACAGACGCGCTCTTTACCGCATCATTCCGGGCAGGCGCTGCACCCTCCCGAATATCGCGTCGAGGAACGGCATCTCTCAAAATCATGTCTGCCGCCTTTACACCAATCATGATTGAAGGGGCATTCGTGTTGCCCGAAGTGAGATGCGGCATGATGGATGCGTCAGCGACGCGCAGACGTTCGACGCCCCGCACCCGCAAACGCTCATCCACTACGGCGAGCTTGTCGTTGCCCATCTTGCAGGTGCCAGCCTGGTGGTGCGCGGAATTTCCCGTCATCTCCATCCAGTACATAATCTGCTCATCCGTTTGCACCAACGGACCCGGAATTTCCTCTTCGATGACGCGCGACGCGATCGGCTCGGTCGACATGATTTCGCGAATCATCTTCACGCCCGCGATCATTGCCCGATTGTCGTCTTCGTTGCTCAGAAAGTTCGGTTTGAACACAGGCGGTTCAGCCGGATTCGGCGAACGCAATGTGACGGTTCCCGTGGCTCGTGGTCTGAGCAGATACACGGACACTCCCATGCCGGGTTCGTGGTCGACTTCACACTCACCGCCCGGATGATAGGTGAACGTCATCGGGCGGAAGCTGATTTGCAGGTCAGCATATGACTCGTCTGGTCGACTCTTTACAAAAGCTCCGACTTGGGACGAGCCTAGCGCAAGATAGCCCTTATGGGTCAACAGGTAACGCGCCCCTTCGAAATACTTTCTGATGCCACCAAGCTCCAGGTTGTAAGAGCTGTCAGGCGTCGAGCGATAACTACCGTGGACGTAAAAGTGGTCCTGGAGGTTAAGACCAACCCCGGGGATCTCAACGAGAGTCTCGATGTCGTGCCGACGGAGTTCATCGCCCGGTCCAATGCCGGAGAGCATAAGTACCTGCGGCGAATTGAGTGACCCCGCAGACAGAATCACCTCTCTCGCCGCTTCGAATGTTCGACGGTGTCCGTCGACAAGGACTTCCACGCCTGTTGCGACGTTTCCCTTGAGTACAATCCGCTGGACCGCGGCACCCGTCAGCACAGTAAGGTTCGGGCGATGGCGCACCGGCGCGACAAATGCGGTGTAGGCGGAGTAGCGTCGTCCGTCACGAATCGTGTGCTGCATGAAACCAACGCCATCATGCACCGCACCGTTGAAATCATCGGTGGGCGGGATGCCCAGACGCTCAGTTGCCTTAATGAAGTCATAGGAGCTTCGAACTTTGGTCACGGGATCGCTCACCCACAACGGACCGCCTGTGCCGCGGAATTCGTCGGCGCCACGCTCGTTATGCTCCATCTTCTTGAAGTACGGCAGCAGGTCATCGTACCCCCAGCCCTGGTTGCCCAGGTCTCTCCAGCTGTCGAAGTCGTTACGGTGCCCCCGGATGAAAATCATCCCGTTAATCGAACTCGAACCACCCAATGCCTTGCCGCGAGGCCAGTACATCTTCCGGTTGCGAAGTGCAGGCATCGGATCGGTGAAATAGTTCCAATTCAGCTCTTTATGAAAATACAACTTCGCCATTCCAGCAGGGGTGTTTACCCAGAATCTGTCGGCAGGTGGCCCAGCTTCCAGCAACAAGACTTTGTTATCTGGGTCGTCGCTAAGGCCGCGAGCGAGTGCGCAGCCAGCCGAGCCAGCTCCGATAATGATGTAGTCGTAGATTTCCATGCCGATGAGCTGCTGTTGCAAGAGTGGGTGTCTCCGTTTGTTGAAGATTATTTCTGAGCCCACGGTTAGGTCTAGTTGGATTTTCTGCCGTTGAAGGTAAGCTTTGCTAAACCGCGTTCCCTGACCGACTGCCATCGCCCCAAGACGCCCGTTCCAGCGCCTTCGGCCCGTCAGCGGTGCGTCGGGTCGAATTTGAGCCGCCTTTGGCTTAAGGGAAACTCCTTAATGAATCGGACCGTCAATCGGCATCGGATGTCCCATCGCATGTTGCGAAGGACCACGAGACCGCTTTTCTTATCAAAACCTCGCGTATATCCTCGCGGTTCCATTCTGTTGATAGGGGAACAATATGTCCGAGGTATCCGCGATCGCCATCTCCGTTGCAAAGCCTGGGTATGAGGAACAGCTGGCGGAGGCACTTGAAGGGCTACTGGCGCCCACTCACAAAGAAAAAGGGATGCTTCAGTACGAGATGTATCGGGATGTGAACGAGCCACGTTGTTTTGTTTTCATCGAGCGTTGGGAAGACCAGTCGACTTTCACTGCGCACTGCAATTCTCCGCACGTCGAAGCCTATCTCCAGGAGACTGCGGGCTGGGTCGAGAGCAACCGGATTCACGTGCTGAAGAGAGGCAAATAGCCACAGTGAGGGACACGGCCGCGAGCACGACCCGCCGTGAACGCGCCTCAGCTCTCGTTGTGACCCTTCCCTCGTATTCCGCCGTCAACCGACGGCGGACTGCCCGTATGAGCCTTCGTAGGATGCACTTAACTACTACTCGTCGTCCACTGTGTACTGGTAGTCAGCCAAGCTTACCCTGAGGCAATAAAAACCGACTAGACCTAACGGCCGACCACGCAATAATCTAATCTGGAAGGAGACATATCACCGCGTTACATTCATCACAAGAGACTATTCATGAAAGAGCATCAGGCGACGCTCGTGGCCGACGGCTTCGTTTTTCTCGAGGCGCCACGGTGGCATGACAATCGCCTTTGGGTCTCAGACGTTTTCGACCTCAAGCTATATAACGTCACCGAAGACGGTGCTCGTGCTGTCGTCTGCGACGTACCAGGTCGCCCCGCCGGGATCGGTTTTCTGCCGGACAAGACACCGCTTGTTGTCTCCTGTGCGGAGAAGAAACTGATGAAGGTGTCTGATGGTGCCCTGTCCGTTTATGCCGATCTTTCTAATGTTGCAACCGGAGATCTGAACGATCTTGTTGTGGATGACATCGGTCGCGTCTACGTCGGAAATTTCGGATATGACCTCTTCGGCGGCGCGCCTGTCGAAGTGACGGAAATGCATGTCATTGAGCCCGACGGCTCCATTCGAGTGGCCGCCCGCGGACTCGAATTTCCGAATGGAGCGGTAATCAAGGACCGCGGTCAGACCCTGGTGGTGGCCGAGACATGGTGCGGGAAGCTTACCGCTTATGACCGGGCCGAGAACGGTGACTTGTCGAATCGGCATCTCTTCGCGGACTTAGGCGACAGACAGCCCGATGGAATTTGTGCAGACCAGCACGGGGCCATCTGGGCTGGCTGCTACAACACGGGTGAGTTTGTTCGCGTGCTTGAGGGCGGTGAAATCAGCGACCGCGTCGTGTTCGACGGCAATGCTGTCTCGTGCACCATCGGTGGAACGAACGGAACCACGCTGTATTGCTGCGTGTACCTCGGAACAGACGAGCAGTTGCACGCAAGAGAGCGCCGTAGTGCCATCTATAAAGCCGAATTGAATGCATAGAGTCCAGGACTCTGTGCAGAACCTCGAACGCAAGTGACCTGCTCAACGCTCCGATCGACATTTCGTATAACGGGATCCTTTGCATAGATCCGTTGAACACTCGCAACTTTCTCGTCGGACCGAGAGAATTTGCATAATGGCGGCAGATTCGGCAAGCACCTTAAAAATCCCTCGCATTCCGAGGGAGTAACTTTACGGAGATAGGAATCAATGACGACTCATCGCAAGTGGAACTATGAAGGAAAGGTGGCTTTCGTTACGGGTGCAGCAAACGGCATTGGGCAAGCAACAGCGCTGGCCTTTGCTCAGGAAGGCGCCGACGTCGTCGTCGTGGATCTGTCGGAGGAAGGCGCCAAGGCGACGGCGCGCATGATCGAGGAGCAAGGCGTACGCGCACTTCCCGTGAAATGCGACGTCTCAAATCCGAAAGACGTGCAGGCCGCTCTCGCCGCTACGATGGATACGTTTGGTCGGCTTGATTTTGCGTTCAACAATGCGGGTATTGAGCAAGCTCTCGCCTATACAGCCGACATCAGCGACGAACTGTTCGAGCGCAATCTGCGGGTCAATCTCGGCGGCGTCTTTTACTGCATGAAGTATCAGATTCCGCTCATGCTCAAGAATGGCGGTGGTTCGATCGTGAACACGTCGTCCGGCGCTGGTGTTGTTGGTATTCGTGGTCAGGGTGCCTACTGCGCAGCAAAACATGGTGTGCTCGGCTTGACGAAGTCTGCCGCTCTTGAGTATGCGAAGGAAGGCGTGCGCATCAACGCTGTCTGTCCGGGCATCATCGACACGCCTATGATTGGCCGCTTCACGCAAGGTACGGAGGAAAATCGCAAGCGGATGATTGCTCAGGAACCTATCGGCCGTCTGGGCCGGCCTGAGGAGATCGCCAATACTGTTCTTTGGCTGTGTTCCGACGTAGCTGGATTTGCGATCGGTCATGCCGTCGTGGTCGACGGTGGGCAGACAGCCGGCCTCTAATAGTCAACGGCCGCGCACGTGCTCGAAGGCGAAACATCGACACCCACGCATGTACGACGTCTCTCTTACGTGCGCGGCCACCTGTTTTCCCTGTTCCGGCGTTCCTTCGATCAAGGGAAATTAGCGTCCGCGCTTCTCCCACAGCTTACCTGACTGCTGTCACAGTGCCTCGAAATAAAAGCGGGCCACTCGCACTATCGCGATTTGTCTCTTCGCGACGTGGATGTGCATCGATGGCAGGAAAGTTTTGCGTTTATAAAACCTGACGGATTCGTGAAGGCAGCTCATAAGACCATCTCAAATCCCGGGCTTAATCCCCGCTTTCCACTTTCATAAAATGTGGCGAGCAGACGTTGATGCCCTCGATGCGGTAGCTGCACGCGTCGACCAACGCGATGACCGCCGGACCGAAGCCGCCACCGTATAGCCGCAACGGCAGGTTTTTCTACTATCAAGGGTGCGTTCGCCGAATATCAATCGGGTTCGTGTCAGAAACATGTTGGCACTCGTCTGCACAACGTCCTTCTTCCTGTCATCCTAACGAGGTTTAACCGTGAAAACCCGAGGGTATGCCGTTCAGTCGCCGAAATCACGTCTTGCACCGTACGACTTCGATCGTCGCGAATTGCGATTCAACGATGTTGCAATTGAAATCCTCTACTGCGGCGTCTGTCACTCCGATCTTCACCAGGCCCGTAACGACTGGGGATGGTCAAATTATCCGTTGGTGCCCGGCCATGAGATCGTGGGACGCGTAATAGACGTAGCGCCGCAGGTAAAGCACTACAAGGTCGGCGACCATGTCGCCGTCGGCTGTATGGTCGACAGTTGCATGGTATGCGACCAGTGTCGCAAGGGCCTGGAACAGTTGTGTCGAGAAGGGAACACACAAACGTACTGCGGGTTCGACCGCATCACCAATGAACCCACGAAAGGAGGTTATTCAAAGCATATCGTTGTTCGCGAAGACTTCGTCCTACGTGTTCCTGACGGTCTCGCGCTTTCGCGCGTCGCTCCATTGCTATGTGCGGGCATTACAACCTACTCCCCATTGCGCACGTGGAACATCGGTCCTGGCAGCCGCGTCGGCGTTATCGGCTTAGGCGGGCTCGGACATATGGCAGTCAAGCTCGCGTCGGCTCTCGGCGCGAGTGTAACGGTCGTGAGTCGCACGCCTGAAAAGGCGGTCGATGCCAAAGAACTCGGCGCTGACGCGCTTCTGCTGTCTACTGACAGTGCAGCGATGGAAAAAGCTGCATCCGGTTTCGACCTTATTATCGACACCATTCCGGTTCGCCACGACCTGAACCCTTACCTGCCGCTGCTCGACGTCGACGGCACTATCGTTCTGGTTGGCCAGGTCGGCCCACTCGCCGAACCGACCACGGTTCCGCTGATCGTCGGGCGCCGACGTATTGCTGGCTCGCCGATTGGGGGCATCCCTGAAACTCAGGAGTTACTCGATTTCTGCGGACGCAAGAACATCCTGCCCGACTGTGAGATGATTCGTATGGATCAGATTAACGAGGCGTGGGAACGGATGGAGAGGGCCGACGTGCGATACCGCTTCGTGATTGATATGGCTTCGCTCGAAGTGCCGGCTTGAGCTTCCGTCTGAGCGGTTGCCGATCCGGATAGGCGCACAGATGAAGGCAAGAAAGCGCTGCCGTGTGATTGAGTCCCGGGGCGCTTCCACATTCAGACGTACGACCGAATCTGCCTCGCGATAATTCAACGCCGGCTTGCACCGACCTGTCTCGCGCGAGGTTCATCCCCCGAGCAAGTACCGATGAGCGTGCAGTGTCGGAACGATGCTCTAGTCAGTCGCGGCGAAAAATCCCAAGTATTCGTAGCGCGCTGTACTGCTCGTAAGCCCCTGCGAACAAAGCGCTCCGACCGTCAGGAGCGCCTCGCGAGTTGTTCGTCGGTTGGAGGCGAAATACCACGTCGGAATGCCCAGTGTCGAGGACTGGCCAATCGCCTGCCTCAGCGCTTCGAGCAAATCGACGCGATCCGGGGAATACACAACGAAGCCTTCATTCCATACGGCCGCGCAATCGATACCCAGCAATCGACACAGTTTCTGCTTGACGAGGAGGTCACATACATCGATATCGTGCTTCTGCTGAAGCAATGACAGGATTTCCGCACCAACCAGCTTTCCGGAACGGAGCAGCCCCGGCAAACCAGGTGCCCACGCGTTGGGCGGACAGGCCTTCTGCGAAGGATTCAGTTCGATGAACGGGTTAGTTTCCGCCGGATAGATTCGGCACACCAAGGGCCGCTGCTCATAGATTCCGCAACGCATGTCGGGCAAGAGGTTCGGGCACGGGCCCTCATACGCGCCCGCAAGGATGACCATAACCATGACAGGCAATGATCCACTCATGGCGGCAAATGAGCGGCGACGTCTCTGCAGAGCCTGCAGATTGTGCTGCGGAGGCTCCTCAAGCCAAGGCAATGCATCGCAGAGTACCTGGACTTCGTCGCCGCGCGCTAACCAGGCAAGCGCTTCCGCCACGGTCAGCGGCACCCGCAGATCGTGACAACATTTCCCACACTTCGTGCACTCGAAATCAACATTCATAGCAAATGACGCTTTGGCAGTAAGTAATTCCCTCCCGAGCGGAACCTCACGAAGAACGAGCACACAAGCATCCCGAGATGCCAAGGAGGTGCGGCAACCTTCTTGAAAATCACTGATGGACGCCGCGCCGCGACACGCAGAATCGTCGAAAAAGTCAGTGTCAGGCGCGCGCCGAAGCTATGCGAATGACGCCCATAGCTTCGTTTTTGCGAATGCAACAGATGAACACGTCTTGTCGAAGACTCTGCGTCTACATAGCCCCGCACATGTGCTCAGTTGCAGTGACCAGTGTTCTCAGCCTTATTTTCCGCGACCTGGCTCGAGGAGCCCTCGGCCCTTGCAGTCATAACCTTAGCTGAAGCCGCTTGCGCATCGTTTACCCATGTTCGCGGATTCATACGCGCAGGGTTGAAGCCTGCAGCCGCGTACTCAGCCGCTTCCTGGCGGACTTGTTGACGTGTAAAACCTTGGGAATTCGACTGTGCCGATGCGAGCAGCGGCGCGGCGGCACCAAATGCGACGACAAGAAGTTGAAGTTTGCGATTCATGTTGTAGCTCCGGAGGTAACGGGCGTGCTCGATGGTTTCAGTGGTACCGGACGAGCGCTAACGTAAATGTCTCCCACCAAATCCGGTTTCTCTTGACCCGCGTCTAGGTATTCCGGTGGCCCTGCACACGGTTCCGGGCTCACCTCTGTTGTCTGGTACTGTAAGGGTTTTCCCGGGTTATATTAAGTAACTGTAGGCAATTGAACTTATTAGCATCATTCATGAATCGCAGGCTATGTCTATCGCTGCAGGCGAACGCTCTGCCCGCGCGGCAGTCTGAGATTGACGTCCAACAGAAATGGATAACGCGAGATGGCTCGAGAAAACCTAAATGACATCCTTGTATTCCTCGCCATTGCGCGCGAGAAGAGCTTCACACGTGCTGCTGCTAAGCTGGGGGTGTCGCAGTCCGCATTGAGTCATACCATACGAGACCTTGAAGCACGGCTCGGTCTACGCCTACTGACGCGCACCACTCGTAGTGTTTCGACGACTGAAGCGGGGGAAGAGCTCTTTCAGGCCGTGGCCCCGCGTATCGAGGAGATCGACGCGAGTCTTGCCGCCTTGTCGGATTTCCGGGACAAGCCAGCGGGGGTGATTCGCATCACCGCTACGGACCATCCCATCGAAACGGTAATATGGCCGAAGCTACGTAAACTTTTGATCTCCTATCCCGACATCAAGGTTGAGGTGACTGTCGACTACGGACTATCAAACATCGTGGAAGAACGTTATGACATCGGCGTGCGTTTCGGAGATCAAGTGGCAAAGGACATGATTGCGGTCCGCATAAGCCCCGACATCCCGATGGCCATTGTCGGCTCTCCCTCCTATTTCGCAAATAGAAATCACCCCAAGTCACCTGAAGACCTTCTTAACCATGAGTGCATTACTTTGCGCATGACAACCACTAAGGCTCTCTACGCCTGGGAACTGAAGAAGGGGAAAAGAGAAACGCAAGCGCGAGTAGGCGGGCAAGTTACTTTCAACACGCAGCCCCAAATGGTCCAGGCTGCTTTGGATGGCTTCGGATTGGCCTTCGTCCCGGAAGACGCCGTGGTCAATTACATCAATAAGGGGCAACTGCAAAGCGTTCTGAAAGACTGGTGTCCGATCTGGCCGGGATATCACGCGTACTATCCAAGCCGACGACAGACGTCCCGCGCGTTCTCGCTCGTAATCGATGCATTAAAGCATCGAACCTAGGCTATGAGGTAGCGGCCGTCGAATCAGCTACGTCGCGCATTGGAACGCTCGACGGTGGCTCATATGCAGCTGCCTCGTTAGCCAATCCGTTGATCGCGCAGCTTGCAAGGAAAATCCGTTATATCGCCGATCCCGCGTTTGACACGAGAGACGGCTACGGAGGCAAGCTTGTAATCGCACTCCGCGACGGCACTTTCATCGAGCGAACTGAACCTTATCATTGGGGCAGCCCCGAGTTGCCTATCAGCGCGCATGATATCTATGACAAATTTGAGGCAAACACGGCTGCGAGCCATCTGGTTGGCAACGTCGGCAAAATTATCTCCATGATTGCGGCCCTCGAGGACGTGGGTCGAGTGGGCGACATCGTGGAGCTGTGCCGACGCGAGCAGGACTAGATCGGGAGACCACATGTGCCCGACTTCCAATGCCACGGTCAAACGGCGGAGCATTGTCACCTTTTCAGGGCTCTCGGCGCATCGAACACGCAATCGCGTTTCACCACGGCACCGATTCACGGTTCCACCGGAAGGAGGATCTCTCGACGAAACCGCTCAAGCGGGATCTGGTTTCACTCCCGTTCTATGATGACGTCCAGCGACCCCGTCACAACAAACGCCTCAATCCCTGAGTCAAGGCGCCCCACTTTGATGATGCCAGGCGATGGAATCCTATCTCCGTCCTGTCGATAGTAGATCGCTAAGTCGTGGCCCGGCGACCAATAGCCAATATCTCCGACCTCATAGCTGCTGCTACGGGGGCCGCCCACTGAAATCGCCCGCGGTAGTGAGCCAGCCTTCTCTCGGCCGAACAAGTCGCTCATCACGACGTGAATTGGCAGCAGCGATGCGAATTCATGCGCAGTTGGATTGTCTCCGAGTGTTCCACGGAGCTCTTTTCCGGAAACTCTCATGATGATTCTCGTTGCGCTGGGGGGATTGGCGTGGCTCGCTGCATGTCCAGACGCGCTACTCGCAACGTTGTTTTCTCCCTCCGCCGATGCAGCGACTCGGACAAGAAGTAGCGCAAGCATCACCGTTAGCAAAAGGCCTTCAAGAAGTCTGCGGGCGGACATTGCATCTCCGGCAAAGTATCAAGGTTGCGCTAGCGCACGTCCTCACGAGCAATGACCCCGACAGGGCACACGCCGTAATCGCCAGCCGTGTGTCCCAATGCTCTCTGAGCCTAAGCGCTGAGGTGTGCCGCAACTTTTTCGAGCGTAAGAGTGCGTCCATAAGGGGCATCAAACGAGAGAGACGCACCGATGCCTCGTCACCACTGCTCGCGAAGGAGCGCCGAACATAGCCCCACGCTAACGCGATATGTCAAGCTGCGAGCGGCCATTCCGTAATCTAACCACGTTGCAGGCCACGGACTAAGTGCTCCAGGCTGATTAGGGCTATTAGCGCAAGTCATGAATAGACTCGAAACCGGATCGGCTGTGCCATCTCGCGAAGCGCTCGGAGGCTTGCGCGACGCGGGAACCATAGATGTTCAGCGCGCGTGTGTTCGGCGCCAATGTCATACAGAGGCCGTCGCCGCCCAGTGTTTATCCTGATTGATAACGCCGGTTCATGAGTTCAATCAACTGGCTCGGGTTAATCTGACCGTAATTCATCGCTAAACTACGTTCTTAAGAGTCCAGCTTGGTCTTCTGGATGTGGTCTTCCCGATCCGCATGGTTGTCGCTGAAATTATCTAAAAACTGCTACAGGTAAGTCTCCCGCAAGTTCAACACTCGCCTGCGCGCGCCAGCGCCGGCTGATCGCTCCTCGCTCCGTGCAGTCGACTGCCATCTATCGGCCGTCGAGCATGCCTATTGCCGATGTGGACTAGGCGGTTGCCGCGAGACACCGCGAGGCAAATTAATAGGAACCCCTTATGTCCACCCTGACAGGTCAGTCTGTCGTCTCGTCCCGCCAACTATGGAGCGCAGTAGGCTCGATGGCGATGTGCGCGGCCATGCTTATTGCTTCCGAATTCATGCCCGTGAGCCTTCTCACCCCTATCGCATCCGATATGCGAGCCTCCGTTGGCATGGCTGGTCAGGCGATCTCCATTTCCGGGCTGTTCGCCGTCGTCACGAGCCTTGTGGTCCCCGCAGTTACCCGTCGTTTGGACCGCCGCCACGTGCTTGTGGGACTTGCGACGTTGCTGCTGGCTTCGCTCGTCGTGATCGCAACGGCTCACAACTTCGAGACGCTGATGGCAGCCCGCGCGCTGCTTGGAATTGCCGTCGGCGGATTCTGGGCGCTTGCGACTGCGACAATAATGCGACTGGTCCCGGAAAAATCGCTGCCCAAGGCGCTTGGCGTTTTATACACCGGCAACGCTGTAGCAACCTCCTTCGCGGCACCAGCTGGTAGCTACCTAGGAAGTGTGATTGGATGGCGAGGCGTCTTTTGGGCGTTGGTGCCGATCGTTGCCGTGAATGTCGGCCTTCTACTCATAACACTGCCCTCGATGAAAACGCAGGGCCCGCAACGGAGCGGAAATGTGTTGTCGCTGCTACGGCGAGTTCACGTGACCTTCGCGATGCTGGCCGTAATGCTGACGTTCGGAGGGGCTTTTGCAATCTTCACCTACTTCCGGCCCTTTTTCGAGGCGTACACTCACGTCAGCGTTTCACAGCTGTCATTACTCTTGCTCGGCATGGGCTTGGCAGGTTTCGTCGGCACCTATGCGGCGAGCGCGATCGTAAATAGGCGTCTCGCTCGCCTTCTGACGGGGCTACCGCTCGCATTGGCATCCGTGACTCTCGTCATGCTGCCTGCCGGCGAACATTTCATGGTAATCGCCATCCTGGTCATGGTCTGGGGCGCAATTAACGCCGCGATCCCGGTGGCGTGGTCGACCTGGCTCTCGAAAGGCGTAAAGGATGCCCCGGAGAGCGGCGGAGGTCTGATGGTCGCGTCGATTCAGCTTGCGATAATGGTCGGCGCAGAACTGGGCGGCACATTGCTTGACGACTACTCTATCGCGGCGACGTTCGCCGGAGGCGCGGCTCTTCTTGCACTTGCCGCGATCATTATTGGTAACGGGGACCGTCTGGCACTCCGCCAATGAGCTTGTCGTAGGTTCGCAGTCGCCAGCGAACTGTTTCCGACATGTCCCGCGGCATCTATCGACAGCGAGACGCTTGCCGGTAAGTAGAGCTTTCCCTTCGAGAAGCAAAACCGACTCGACGCTTGCGTCGCTCGTGTAGAGAATCGTGGTATCGGAGAATTCTCGCAGAACGCGCAAGACGACGCGCGCCGGCAAACTCGTGCAGCGCCGCCAAAAGAAACGGCCCGACAGGACAACGATCGAGCTGCCCATGTGGCGAGGTGGCACGCGGCGCGCGAGGTTCGCTGCGATCTTTCGCTCACGGAGACAAACGGATGACGAAGTATCAGTTGTGGATTGACGGAAAGCCTCAAGATCCCTTCAATGGTCAATGGATCGACACGGTCAACCCATACACCGGCGAGGTGTGGGCGCAGATTCCGCGTGGTACAACTAAGGATGCGGCACGAGCAGTCGAAGCGGCCAGGCGTGCAATGCACGAGGGGCCGTGGAGCAAAATGACCGCCACTGAACGCGGCAAGGTGATGCGCAACATCGGTGACCTCATTGTCCGCAATGCAGCGCGCCTGGCCGAGATAGAGACCCGTGATAATGGCAAAGTCCTCACGGAAATGCAGGGCCAACTCAAGACGATCCCTGAATACTGGTACTACTACGGTGGACTGGCGGACAAGATCGAAGGCTCAGTAATGCCGGTCGAGAAGGCGGATGTCTTTGCGTTCACGACGCACGAACCCGTGGGTGTTGTAGCGGCACTGACAGCGTGGAATTCGCCGCTTCAGTTCTTGTCGCTGAAATGTGCGCCCGCGCTGGCTGCCGGATGCGCAGTCGTCATTAAACCGTCGGAATTCGCGTCCGTGAGCTCGCTTGAATTCGCGGCGCTTACCAAGGAAGCGGGGCTGCCCCACGGCGTCCTCAACGTCGTGACAGGCTACGGCAATGAGGTCGGCGCACCATTGGTCGAACATGACGACGTGGCTATGATCACGTTTACTGGCTCTGATGTCACGGGCGCGCGAATTTACGAGACCGCGGCACGAGGTATGAAACGGGTTGCGATGGAGCTCGGAGGCAAGTCTCCGAACATCGTCTTCGAAGATGCGGACCTCGAATCTGCGGCGATCGGAGTTGTATCCGGGATTTTCGGGGCCGCAGGCCAGATGTGCATCGCCGGGTCACGTCTTCTTGTACAGAATTCAATCAAGGAGAAGTTCACGGAACGGCTGGTTGCTCTCGCTCGAGAAGTGCGGCTGGGCGATCCGATGCAGCCCGCCACGAACGTCGGGCCTATTGCGACCCCTCCCCAGTTCGCCAAGGTCATGGATTACATTGAGATCGCACGCGGCGACGGTGCTCGTTGCATCCTCGGAGGTAAGCCGGCTGTCGGAGCTGGATTAACAGGGGGGCAGTTCGTTGAGCCCACTATCTTCACGGATGTGACGAATGACATGCGGATCGCGCAGGAAGAGGTCTTCGGACCCGTGCTTTCCATCATCGGGTTCGACGACGAAAAGCACGCTGTCGAACTGGGTAACAGCGTGATCTATGGATTAGTTGCTGGTGTCTGGACAGGAAACATTGGCCGCGCAATGCGGATGACTAAGGCGCTGAAGGCCGGAACGGTCTGGGTCAACACTTACCGCGCGTACAGCTTCATGATGCCTTTTGGCGGCATGAAGATGTCGGGTCTCGGTCGTGAGAATGGAATCGAAGCAGTCCACGAATTCCTTGAAACCAAGAGCGTGTTTCTGTCAACGTCGGATAAGCCTCCTGCAAACCCGTTCGCGCAACGGTAGGAAATCGTCGTTTGACCTAGTTGGCGGATGTCCACGGCCGGCATAGCGACGTATCGCATGATTTTTCTCCTGGGTTCGCCCGCATCCGTGCGGGCGTTTTTTTATTGGGAGATTCAACAACCTGCGTCGATAGCCGCACTTCAGTGCATGTACCACGTTCGACTAGCCGGAGCCGAACTTAGGTGTTTGCCGCGTAGTCGGTTGTTGTAATCCGCAAGGTTCCCGCGGGCCGGTCCGTCACTGCGCCGAGAGATTCAAGCTGGAGTCGTGCGCTTCAATAACGGTGGGCCGAATCAGTCTTACTAGGCGGGTACCGTGCGGCTCAAGGCAGACTGAGAGATTCGAAGCTGCGCAGCTGCCCGCGTGAAGCTGCACTCGCGCGCGACGGTCATGAATGACACCGGGTCCTTGAGCGCTGCGATCGCGCTGATGACAACGCTGATTCCTCTGTGTGTCTTGGCGATGCTCTTTCGACTTCCCGCTCCAGTTCCTCATGCTCACGGAGAGCATTCCTCTATCAAAGCCGTAATGGCCGCCGTTTGGCTACCAGGGTT
The DNA here is from genome assembly GCF_000020045.1 of Paraburkholderia phymatum STM815. Classification (GTDB taxonomy): domain Bacteria; phylum Pseudomonadota; class Gammaproteobacteria; order Burkholderiales; family Burkholderiaceae; genus Paraburkholderia; species Paraburkholderia phymatum. Next base: position 1,457,215 of record NC_010625.1, read on the forward strand.
GGGCGCGGCGCTCGCCAGCATCGGCTACTGTTCAATTCTCGCGTTTGGATCTCTCTTCTACGCTGAAATGCAATGGCGTCCAGTATGGATGGCATTCAGCGCCTTTGGCGCCGCACTGATCGTCGCGCGCACACTCGCGGGCCACCTTCCGGACCGGCTTGGAGGTGCCAAGGTCGCTCTGACGTTTGTGATCGTCCAGGCAGCGGGTCTCTTGCTGATGTGGCTCGCCGACAGCGCGTGGCTCGCCTCTGCAGGAGCAGCACTCGCGGGCGTGGGCTATTCGCTTGTTTACCCGGGGCTCGGCGTTGAGGCTGTCAGGGGGACAACGCCCAAGAATCGGGGTCTCGCGATGGGAATTTATACTGCCTTTCTCGATGTGGCGATGGTTGTCGGCAGCCCAGCTCTCGGTTGGGTCGGAGGGCACGTCAGCGTCGCAACCGTCTTCCTGGTCGCCGCCGTGGTCGTCCTCTGCACCACGGGGGTGGCTCTACAACTGCTTCGGGGTCAGCGCACAGGCGGATAGTCTCCGTCTACGTGCTACGGCGGCGGCCTTCCCGAGCTCGCCTTCGCCTCCAAATGGCCTCCTCTCTGGGGCGCCATTCTCCTGCACTTGGTATGTGAATCCGCTTAACCGCGGTGTTGATCCCGACTACGTGAGAAGCAACCACACACACGCATTCGAGCGCGTTCGTCCAGCGGTAAGGTCGACTTACCGGCACCTCGAGAAAATGCGACTCGACGCAGATCGCGACAAAGCGCACGATACGGTAATGTCGCTTCTTGGTGCGGCAGTCCGCCGAGGACAGCATCGGCAGTAGAAGTCAGGAGGAGATAAATGCGCATCGGGTATATCGGGTTGGGCGCCATGGGTGGCGCGCTCGCCCGTCATCTGATTGGCAAGTATCCGCTGAGCGTATTCGATTTGAACAGGAAGGCTGTAGAAGCCTTCGTCGAACTCGGTGCAACCGCAGCGGCTACGCCCGCGGAGCTTGCACGTAACAGCGATGTGGTCTTACTTTGCTTGCCTAGGAGTTCCGACGTCCATTCGGTGCTTTTTGGCCCTGACGGCGCTGTAGAGGGCCTCTCAGACGGAAAGATCGTCATCGACCAGACCAGCGGCGTCCCGGCAGAAACCAGAGATTTTGCGCGTCAGCTAGCCGATATCGGCGTCGCATTGTTTGACGCTCCTGTTTCCGGTGCGATGGCTACGGCTATCGCTGGAACAATCTCAATCATTGCGTCGGGGCCGAAAGACGCTTTCGAAAAGACTCTTCCGGTATTGCAATCGATCAGCCCAAATGTCTTTCATTGCGGCGAGCGCGTTGGAAACGGTCAGACCATGAAGACGGTCAACAACATGATGAACGTTAGCTGCCGTCTGGCAACCCTCGAGGTTGTCGCTATGGGTCGAAAATTCGGACTTCCGCTCGAACTCATGACTGAGGCAATCAACGCAACGACAGCACGGAATTACACGTCTCAAGGAATGCTTCCTGCCATCGCAGAAGGCCGTCAGTCGACGAAGTTCTGGCTTGCGCTTCAGGTTAAAGACATCCATCAAGCCATCACGCTCGCGGCGGAGCAGAAGGTTCCGATGCCAATTGGCGCTGTCGCACGTTCAATCTTGCAGATTGGTCTGAATTCTCTCGGTAAGGACGCACAACTGGAGCAGATGATTGGCGTCATCGAGTCGATGGCGGATACGAAGTTCGTCGGCGCGCCATCGGCCTCGGCATCGAAGGAGGTTGCATGACGACCATCGGATTAGCTGGCAGCGGCGAAATCGCCGCATATGTATCGCGCCAACTGGCGAACAAATATTCCGTACGTATTCTCGACTTAGGAAATGGCTCGTTGTGTTGCGATGGAGCCGCAGAAGTAGAGAACGCGACCCATCTGGCGGAGGGTGCCGACATTCTCGTGCTCTGCACAGACTCCGACGAAGCGCGAGACGTCCTGCTTAGAAGCACAGAATGGCTCAAGGGAAGCACCGAACGGGAGCGAATTGTTATCGACATGGGCCAGAGCGATCCTGACGATGCAAGATCGCGTGCTGAGAACCTGCGCGAACTTGGAATCACTCTTGTCGACGCCCCCCTGCACACTGAGAATACGGCGACCGCTCCGGAAACGTCAGCGATTTTCTTTGGAGGGCCCTCCTCCGTCCTCGCTTCTACGCGTGAAATCTTGGAAAACGTCTGCCCGACCATCATTCACTGTGGAGACGCCGGTAGCGGTCACGCGATGCGCCTTGTCGTAGCCGCGATTGCCGCCTGTAATCGCCTCATCACTTACGAATGTGCGGCCATGGGCGCGCGGAATGGGCTGACTATTGGCGACATGGCCACCGTTTTGAACAAGAGCTCAGGTTACAACAGTGCCTCCGCACGGGTTCTTCCGGCAATGACGGCAAACAAGCGTACAGCCAACGTAACGCTGGGCGCTTGGGCCGACGACCTGCGGAAGGCCTCGTCAGTCGCCATGCGACTCGGAGCACCGATGCTGATTGCAACCATGGCCCGCTCTACGCTCGACGCCGCCTCGAATCGCCTCGGGGAGTCGGCCACCGTAGATCGTCTAGCGGAGATTTGGGAGATCGATTCCGGTCTTCCGGCCTCGAAGGCGGGTTGATCGAAGGTGCATGAAAAAAGGTGGCGGCGCGACTGCGCCGAGCCCGCTCGGTGTGGGCGTAGTCGCGCAGCAGCGTTGAAGTTTCGCCGGTCGAAGCTGCTCCGGCGGACCACAACAATCGCATTGGCGGCCCTCCTAGCAAGTAAAGCGATACCAAAAAACTAAGTTTCGGTCGCTTGATTCACGCAACGATTTCAAAACAAGCGTTTTACAAACGCGGATGTCTTCCCGTGGAGAAGCGAGCTTCGCAAGAATGGAACTCAGCAAGCGCAAAGAATAAGTGCTGAGCAAGCACGACGATACGCACAGCGTCCTGATAAGGGGGACGCGGTCGCGATGGAAGCTCACCGTCTATTGAAGGCGACGAGTGAGTAAAGCAGTCAACGAACTTTTCCGGGTGTTGAAGTCCCGAAGGAGCGAAGGAATGGCGCAGGCACTGCTCGGCTGTATCGCCGACGATTTCACCGGCGCGACAGATCTCGCCAACATGCTGGTGCGTGGTGGCATGCGAACCGTTCAAACCATCGGTGTACCGGATGCCAACATTAGGATTGACGCTGACGCGCTCGTCGTCGCGCTGAAATCGCGCACGGCACCCGCTAGAGAGGCTGTGCGTCAATCCCTACACGCGCTGGAATGGCTACGTGCGCAGGGCTGTCGTCAATTTTTCTTCAAGTATTGCTCGACGTTCGACTCGACTAACAAGGGTAACATCGGTCCAGTCGCAGACGCGTTGCTTGATGCATTGAAGGACGATTTCACGATCGCCTGCCCGGCCTTTCCTGAAAATGGTCGCACCATTTTTCGAGGCAATCTGTTCGTCGGGGATGTGCTGCTTAGCGAGTCCGGCATGGAGGCTCATCCGCTGACTCCGATGTCGGACCCTAACCTGGTGCGGGTCCTGCAGCGACAGACCAAATCTAAGGTCGGTCTTATCCGGTATGACACCATTGCAAAAGGCGCAGAAGCAATCCGGGCGCGTATCGAGGAGTTGAAAGAGGACGGCGTGCGAATTGCAATTGCAGACGCGCTGAGCGACTCTGACCTTTACATGCTCGGCAAAGCATGTCGCAACCTGCCGCTTGTAACCGGTGGATCAGGCATCGCGCTTGGATTGCCGCAAAACTTCCACTCGGCAGACCTGCTTGTATACGCGGGGGACGCCGCCGATCTTCAGGAGATTGATGGGCGATCTATCGTGCTGGCAGGTAGCACGTCGAAGGCCACAAACGCGCAAGTCGCCGATTGGCGCGCTTCTAAGCCCAGTTTTCGAATCGATCCGTTGGCGTTGTCCCGCGGTGAACCGGTCGTGGAAAGGGCTATCGATTTCACGCTTAAAAACGATGAGACAGTACTGATTTACGCGACCTCTGCGCCCGACGAGGTGAAGGCGGTTCAGAAGGAATTGGGCGCCGCAAAGGCTGGACGTCTTGTCGAAGACGCACTCGCATCAATCGCTCGTGGCCTACGCGATAAAGGGGGGGTGCGCAAGTTCATCGTCGCTGGGGGTGAGACATCCGGGGCGGTCGTCCAAGCGCTCAACGTGCGTTCCCTCCGTATTGGGCCGCAGATAGACCCCGGCGTGCCGGCGACTCAATCGATCGGCCGGGAGTGTGAACTTCCACTCGGACTCGCATTGAAGTCTGGCAACTTCGGAACCGTCGACTTCTTTACCAAAGCCCTCAAGGCGTTGGACGGACAAACACAAATGAGCGAGTTCTAACGCTCGGCTTCTGGAGAGCAATAAGACGTAGGTATCAATCCACGGTGGTTTCAAACACCAAGTGCAACAGTGGGGTTGATTTCGATGCCGTGTTGCTTGCAGTTCTCCATGAAGACTTCGGCGGGCGTTCGCCAGTCGAGTGTCTTTCGCGGACGAATGTTCATCTCCATCGCGATCAGGTCGAGCTGACGTTGTGAGAGCACCGACAGATCTGCGCCTTTGGGCAGGTACTGGCGCAACAGACCATTGGTGTTCTCGCAGATGCCGCGCTGCCATGGGCTGTGAGGATCGCAGAAGTAGATGCGGATACCCGTCGCTTTGGCCAGTTCCTTATGCAGTGCCATCTCCTTGCCCTGATCGTAGGTCAGGGTCTTGCGCAGTTCTTCCGGCAGTGGCGCGAAGGCTGCGCTGTAGGCCTCGAGCGCAGCCTGAGCGGTGGCGCCATCGATCTTCACCAGCATCAGGAACAGCGTGCTGCGATCGATTAGCGTCCCCACCGCCGAACGGTTGCCTGCCCCCTTGATCAGGTCGCCTTCCCAGTGTCCGGGGATGAGGCGGTCGTTGGCTTCAGGCGGACGCACATGGATGCTCACCATGTCCACCAGTTTGCCGCGTCGGTCCTGTCCGCGCGTGCGTGGCTTGCGCGCGCCACGGCCCTGCCGCAGCAGGCTGACCAGTTCGCGCCGCAATGCGCCGCGCGGCGCGGCATAGATGGCGTGGTAGATGGTTTCGTGAGAGACGTTCAAGTCGGATTGACCGGGATAGAGCCGTTTGAGTTTCCGGGCGATCTGGATTCACTCGATACACTGTACCGCGCCAACAATTCAATCGTTTTGACGACGCCCAAGCTCTATGGGTTCACCGCGAGCGGCTCGTACTCACTTGCAGGTGTTCCCGGAAGCGCGTACCAGGGGTCTACGTGGTCAGCAGCGCTGCAATATGCCCAAGGTCCGATTGGTGGAACGGTCGCCTTTTGTGCACGAACAATTCGACCAACGGAGGAGGCGCATGGGGCGCTGACTCTACGACGAGTTCGGGCGGACAAGTGGGCGTTTCCGCTGTCACGAACGGCTATCAAGGCGCGCAGGCACAGCAACGATTCGCGGTGGCTCTGGGTTACACGTTCAACAGCGCCTGGGACATCTCGGCGACGTACACCAACGTCCAGTACATTCCCGGGATCAATTCGAAGTTCACCGACGAAGCCGTCTTCAATACGGCCGGAACGGTCCTTCACTGGAAGCCGGCGGCTGCATGGGATCTAGCGGCCGGTTACAGCTATACGTGGGCCAGCAAGGTGAACGGCATCAGCGATCCAGCGACTTACCATCAGTTCAACCTTTCGCAGTACTACGCGGTATCGAAGCGCACTGGATTCTATTTGCTCGAAGCGTTCCAGCGCGCCAACGGCCGCACCCTCGGCACACCGACTTTCACGCCGACGGGTCCGGTCAATCGTCAGATTGACGCGACCGCGTCGATCGGCGATGGTTTCCAATCGGCGCCCTCCTCTTCGCAGAGCATGTTTGCGGCTGGCGCTGGCATGATCCACCGCTTCTAAAGCGCGTCTGCACCAAGATACGTCGGAAAACGTGAGGCGTCACATGCCTCACGTTTTTTCCGCACGACGATATTCGTGCTTCTAGCCTTTTCTGGTCTTGAGGTTCGTATGCCAACTAAAGCGTTCCGGGAACCTCGGCCGTGGTAAGCCCTGCTTTCCATTTGACAAGCAAATCCGACTCGACGCTCCGCTAGTGCCTATGCAAAATGATAAGAATGCAGCTTCCCTCATAAGGCCACGTCTCACGCGTGCGCATTCCGAATAGTCCCGAAGCCGCGAACCAGCTTGGTCCTGGAGCGCGTCGGGTCCTATTCTTACGGTTACGAAATGAATCTGCATCAGTACGGAGACGACCACAAAGTGCAGTCCGGCAAGGGTCTTAGACAAGCGCTCGTAGTATCGAGCAAGCAGCCGAAAGCGGTTCAGCCAGCCGACGCAGCGCTCCACTACCCAGCGACGTGGCGAGAGCACGAGACCTTTCTTCGCCTTCGCCGAGCTGATTGTCTGAAGCTGGATTCCCTCATCAAGTGCCGGCTGCGCCGGCTCCTCGCCGGTATATCCCTGTTCGGAGAACGCCACCTTAACCGTTTGACCCGTGGCCAGTGGGACCTGACGCGCCAGTTCCCCGACTTGCGCGCGCTGCCGTTCATTGGCCGGCCTCACACTCACAGCAAGCAACTGTCCCAAGCTCTCAATTGCCAAGTGAACGTTGCTGCCTTGTTTGCCCTTATAACCGTCGCAACCTGTGTGAGGCCTACTCTCGGAGGTCGACCGCAGTGTGCGCCCGTCGAGAATGACGGCCGCTGGGCTGGTCACGGCGGTCCTGCGCGCCCGGATAATTGAGTGCATGTCCCCGGAGTCGTTGTTGACCGGCAAGACCATCGCAAGGGGCAGTGGACTCACCATAGCAGTCAAACATTCTTTTAGCCAGCGCCGCCCGTGACGACCAACTGTGCGAGCTATGCTCAATTTGCTTTCGTAAGGTGAACCATGACGAACTATCCGTACCATTACATCGACGGCGCTTGGGTGGCTCCATCCGGATCCGACAAGCGCGAAATGGTGGACCCTAACACCGGAGTCGTGTTCGCGACCGCCGCCAACGGGGGCACGGCTGAGGACGTAGATCGTGCCGTGGTCGCCGCGCGCCGCGCATTTGAGACCTTTTCGCAGACCAGCATTGCCGCGCGGGTTGCCATGATCGACCGCATCATTTCCGCCTACGAGCAGCGTCTGGACGATTTCTCCGATATTCTTGCCCGCGAAGTGGGCGTGCCACGCTCGGCGCGGGCGCAGGTCACTGGCCCCATCGCACACATGAAGGTTGCTCGCGATCTGCTGCAGTCGTACCGATTCGAGACTCGCATCGAGGACACCATCGTTCGCCGCGAGCCCATCGGCGTTTGCGCGCTCATCTCACCCTGGAACTGGCCGATCCAGACGCCAGTGATCAAGTTTATCTATGCACTTGCGGCTGGCTGCACATCGGTCATGAAAGGCTCAGATGCATCTCCACTCAGCAGCATTCTGTTGGCGGAGGTCATTGACAAGGCGGCGCTGCCCCCCGGGGTCTTCAACCTTATTCTTGGCCGCGGCAGCGTGGTGGGCGAAGCGCTGTCGCGACATCCCGATGTGGACTTGGTCTCCTTTACCGGGTCGACGGCCGCCGGCATCAAGGTCGGCGAAGCAGCGGCCCGCACAATCAAGCGTGTTTCGCTGGAACTCGGTGGCAAGTCTGCCAACATCGTGCTGAAAGACGCCGACCTAGAGGCTGCCGCGCGCTGGAATATCGCGCGCTGTTTCTTCAACACTGGCCAGAGCTGCCACGCGCCCAGCCGAATGCTGATCCACGAGGACCAGGTGGAGAAGGCGCTGTCGTACTTGGTAGACGAATGCAACAAGTTTCGCTTAGGCGATCCCCGCGACCTCGCAACGACGATGGGACCGGTGATCAATCGTGCACAGTATGAAAGCATTAGACGCTACATCCAGTCCGCCATCGACGAGGGTGCGAGGCTGGTCTGCGGTGGGCTTGAACCTCCTCCTGGTTTGGATCAAGGTTTCTTCGTTCAGCCGACCGTGTTCAGTGACGTCACGCCCGACATGACCATCGCAAGAGAAGAAATCTTTGGCCCAGTCCTGGCGGTGATCCCTTATCGACATGAGGATGAGGCGCTAAAGATCGCCAACGACTCGATCTACGGGTTGGGCGGCTACGTGTTCGCGGGTGACCTTGAGAGAGGCTATGAGTTCGCCAATAGCTTGCGCGCTGGAAGGATCTGCGTTAATGGAGCCGCAACCAATTCGGTCACTCCGATGGGCGGCTATAAGCAGTCAGGCATCGGCCGTTCGATGGGCGTCTTCGGACTCGAGGAATACCTCGAGATCAAATCGGTGTATGGACTAGCTAAGAAGGCCGCTGGTTTGCCCGAACTAGCCCACTGACCGGAGTCCCACCGAACATTGACGTGGTATGTTCACAATTCAGTCGAAGGAATGGATTGACACGGCTAACCCATATACCGGTGAGACGTGGGCGAGAATTCCTTGCGGCACCGTCGAAGATTCTGCGCGTGCCGTAGCAGTTGCGAAGCGGGCAATGACCGTTGTCCCATGGAGCAAGATGACCGCCACGGAGCGCCTCAAGATCACGCGTTGCATTGGCGGTCGCTCAGAACGCCAAAAACCTGGCGGAGATTGAAACCCGCGACAACGGTAAGGTTCTCTTGGAGATGCAGGAGCAGTTGAAGGTCAATCCTGAGTACCGGTGCTACTACGGCGACCTGGCGGACAAGATTGAAGGTTCGGTCATGCCAGTCGAGAAGGCAGATGTCTTCGCATTCAACACTCATGAGGTCGTGGGCGTCGTAGCGGCACTGACTGCCTGGAATTCGCCCCTTCAATTCCAGGCGTTGAAGTGTGCTCCCGCGCTGGCAGCCGAATGTGCTGCCGTCGTCAGACCATCTGAATCCGCGTCCGCGAGCTCACTCGAGTTCGCGGCTCTCGCCAAAGAAGCGGGCCTACCTGACGGTGGCCAGATGTGCATCGCCGGGTCACGTCTTCTCGTACAGAATTCAATCAAGGAAAAGTTAACGGAGCGGCTAGTTATGCTCGCTCGAGACCTACGGCTGGACGACCCGATGCACCCCACGACGAACTACAGACGCGTCAGAACAAACACGCGCCCCTGAGAGCCAGGAAGCAACAGCCTAAGGCTTATGCATCGAACCCGATCATTGCCTTCACCTCGAGATATTCCTCGAGGCCAAAGACTCCCATTTCCCGTCCATTCCCTGAGCGCTTGTACCCGCCCATCGGCGCCTCGGTATTACTCGCAGCGCCATTCAGGAAGACGCGGCCTGCTTGCAGGCGCCGGCCAACCGACACGCCTCGTTCTCGATTAGATGAGAACACGTAAGCGCCCAAGCCGTAGGGTGTGCCGTTTGCGATCTCAATCGCCTCTTCTTCCGTGCGATACGGAATCACCGCCAGTACCGGCCCGAAAATCTCTTCCTGCGCGATGCGCATTTCAGGCGTCACATTAGAGAAAATGGTCGGCTTCACGAAGTACCCTTTCTCGAGCCCTTCGGGGCGACCGGGGCCGCCCACGCGAACGATGGCGCCTTCCTCAATGCCGATCTTGATATATTCCTGAACCCGGTCAAACTGAAGCTTGTTAACCACCGGCCCCATGGTCACCTGAGGGTCAAGGGGATTGCCCACTTTGACCGCCTTTGCTTCTTCCTCCAGCATTGCCAGCACTTCTTCCATCTGGCTTTCGTGCACGAGGATTCGCGTCGGCGCATGACAGGACTGGCCCGTGTTCGAGAACGCCCGTGTGACGTTCCACTTCGCCGCGGCTCTGAGGTCGGCGTCGTCAAGGATTACGTTAGCCGACTTGCCACCCAGCTCTTGCGCGACTCGCTTGACAGAAGGCGCCGCCGCCTCGGCAATCAGTACACCTGCTCTGGTTGACCCGGTGAACGAGACCATGTCGATGTCCATGTGCTTGCTGATCGCATTGCCCACTGTAGGACCATCGCCGAGAACCAGGTTGAACACGCCCTTTGGCACGCCAGCCTCATGAAGCACTTCCGTGAGGTGGATCGCACTCAGCGGCGTGAATTCACTTGGTTTCAGAACGATGGTGCAGCCAACCGCCAGCGCGTAGGCGAGTTTCGTTGCAAGAAGTTGAAGCGGCCAGTTCCATGCTGTTATGAGCCCGCAGACTCCGATCGGCTCTCGACGAACCAGATTGGGACCCAGATGGTATTCGAATTCGTATTCTCGAAGGCTTGCCAACGCCTGCTTGAAGGATCCGAGCGCCGCCGGCGCGTGGATCTTCTGCGAAACAGGTGTCCCGAGCTCGAGCGTCACGATCTCCGCAAGCTTTTGTTCGTGACGCACGAAGCGGTCGATCACCCCTTCCAGCAACTCGATACGCTCAGCCTTCGAGGTTTTACTGTAGGAGGCGAACGCGCTCCGAGCCGCCTTCACAGCTACGTCGACGTCTTCTGCACCAGCGAGCGCGACAGTTGCAAAGGCTTCTTCTGTCGCCGGATTGACCAGCGTCCAATCCTTACGGCTCAGCGGCGAAACCCATTCTCCGTAGATGTAACACTTCTCGTACAACTGCATATCAGTCCCTGTTAATTCAACCGGCCAAAAATTGCCCAATGGCAGCTCTGGCGCTCACTAGGCCGGAAAGCAATGTATTCGTTGCGGCAAGAAAACAGCCTCTCGGACGAATGCTCGTTGGGCTGCTTCTGGCTGCTGCGCTCTCGCCCTAGGAGCCACGTTTGGTCATTTGCCAGTGGCCGCCCGAAGTGGCGTTTCCGGCCACCGGATCGGCATCGCTAACGCCTAGAAACCGATCCTCATCGCCGGCCGCCGGCGCTCCGGCGGGAAGACACACCAGCTCCCGTCATCGTGGCGGAAGAAGATAAAGGCTATTGACGACTCGTCTGACGCGCTCTCGATGCGCACAAACCTGTACTGCTCTTCGATACCGTGAATGAATTGCGTAATGCGTATGCCACCCGCTCCTCCAATCCATTTGTCAACAAGGGTGCGCAATGACGTTCCCGAAAGGCTCACTGAAGTCTCCTGCTGATACATGTGCGTCCCGCCAATTAGCGCACAGACTACCCGCCCGGTATCGAGAGATAGACCTATCGCTTGAATGCACCGGCAGCAATGGCGTCTCGGCTAGATGAGGCGACGTCCCGGGCCTATCCGGACACTAGCCAGTCGCGCCAGCGTTAGCTGCGACAATGATAGAAGTTTGAAATCGCACCGCCGTAGGGTCAAGTCAGCTATTATGGTGCACTGGTAAGCGGCGCTAACCGACCGAGGAAGCTTGGTGCTTGGTGTCCGAACGCTGTAAAAACGGGCGGCTTTTGACGACCCGGCGCTTGTTGTGAGGAGACACAGAAAAAGATGGAACTTCGACATCTTCGATACTTTATCGCCGCAGCAGAAGAAGAGCACTTCGGACGAGCAGCGGTACGTTTACACATCACTCGACCTGCCGTCTCGCAGATAATCGCCGATCTCGAAGGGGAACTTGGGACGCCCTTGTTCGAACGTCTTGCCCATACTGTCAAGCTCACAGCGGCTGGGCGCACGCTACTGCCTCAACTGGTCCGAGTAATGGACGATCTGAACGAAGCGATAATCCTTACGAAGCGCGTCGGACAGGGCATGACCGGAACGCTTCGGATCGGCTACGGGTCGCTCACTTTGATGCACTCGATATTCAAGGCGGCGGTGAAGCTTTTCCGTGCGACCTATCCTGAAATAAATCTCTCGCTCGTCGAACTCTCCACCTCCCTACAGCCGAAGGCGCTCGCGGAAGGAAAGATCGACGCCGGCTTCATGCATCTAGGACCGAGTCCCCATCCCGGGAAGCGGCGAACCGAGATCAACATGGAGCGTGAAGGGATAGTCCTCGATTCGATATGCATTCAGACGGGTAGCGTGGGCGTCGCCGTGCCCAATGACCACCGATTTGCACGAAGAAAATCTCTTACGCTCGAGGATCTGGCAGACGAACCACTTGTTGTAGACCCTAAGTCCAGCAGTAGCTTGAGCTACGGCCAACTTTATTCTCTGTGTCAGGCAGCCGGATTCGAGCCGAACATCGTCCAAGAGGTCAGTACGATCGCGTCTCAGCTGAACCTGATCTCAGTAGGCATGGGGATTGGGCTGGCAGTAATGGGTAAAAACTTTCAGTACCCGAGCGATCTGACCGTTATACCTTTGGCCAATCTCAACTATTCGACCCGATTCATATTTGGATGGGTACGCAGGCAGAATGATCCGATTCTCGAGAATATGATCGAGATCGTGAAGAGCCTGTCGAAGTAACGCCGACCTCACGCAATGCGCCTCTGAGCAGGAACGTCTCAGAGGCGCATTTTGTAACGTGCGTAGACGACGCCGGACGGCGACTGCAACGCGCGTCTCCTCTCGGCGCGGGCCTCGTCGGCGCTAGTGCTTCAGCACTTGCGGATTCACCATGTTTGCCTTGAGAGTGCCGTTCAGGGCCTCGATGAGGTTTTCAGCAGCGTTCTTATTCATCGCCTGTCGCGTCTCATGCGTGGCTGATCCGATATGAGGCAGCGTCACGACGTTCTCCATCTTCAGCAGAGGCGATTCGACAGAAAGCGGTTCTTCCTGGTACACGTCAAGTCCAGCACCCGCGATGACGCCATCCTGAAGTGCCTTGACCAGAGCGGGCTCGTCGACGATGGGGCCACGCGACGCATTGATCAGGAAGGCGCTGCGCTTCATCGCCTGCAATTGCGGCGTGCTGATGAGGTTGCGGGTCTCCGGGGTCAACGGGGCTTGTAGCAAGACGAAATCGGAAGTTTTGAGCAATTCGTCGAAACTCACCCTTTTCGCTCCGTACTCACGTTCGGCTTTCTCGTTGACACCTTGGTCGACATAGAGAACGTTCATTTGGAAGCCCAACGCGGCCCGTCGAGCCACCGACGTACCGATCCGGCCGAGCCCAACGATGCCCAAGGTCTTGTGATGCACATCCACGCCGAACCTGTCTTCAGCAATCTTCTTCGTCCACTTGCCTGCCTTCACGAAGGCCGCCAGCTCGGCCAAGCGTCGTGCCGTCAAAAGAATCAGCGAAAATGCCGTGTCGGCAGTGGACTCGGTCAGGACATCCGGCGTGTTCGTCAGCAGGATACCTCGCTTGTTCAAGTAGTCGACGTCGAAGGCGTCGAAGCCGACCGAAACGGTCGAAAGGACCTTGAGTCTGCTTGCGTCTGCGAGAGTCTCGGCGTTCATCTTCACGCCGGTTCCAATCGCACCGTCGGCGTCCTTAAGCGCTTCGATAAGCGCGCCCGGCTGCTTCGGATCGACGATAGTAACTTGCGCGTGCGAGCGCAGATATTCGATCGTTTCTTCAGGCAGTGGCTTGTAAACTACAATCTTGTTCATCTCAATATCCTTACGCTGCTGCAGCGCTGCGACCCGCCCCAGTTACCCTGAATGACTCAATTCTGACGAACTGCCACGCGTCCGCTCTCAGGTATCGTTGCAATACGCCGGCCCCGGGGCGAAATCCTCGGGCGCTTAGAGATCGCGCATCACGGCTGCCTTTGCAGTCGCTCCGCTGACCAGGAACGAAATGTCAGTGCCCGTGGAGACGTATCGAGCACCCATTTCAACGAATTGGGCGACCAGCTTCGGATGGGCATTGAGACCGCCGACCCCGAGATGCTTGCCATGCTTGCGGCAGGCTGCCATCGCCTTCGAATAGGCGTCCCGAACCAACTCGTGTTCGAACTGGCCAGCGATGCCAAGCGATGCGCAAAGGTCGTTCGTCCCGATGAAGAGCAGATCGACCCCTTCAATTGCTGCGATCTCGTCGACCGCGTCGAGCGCCTCTTTCGTCTCGATCATGATGACAACCATCGTCGCATTGTTCACCGCTTCGCCCACTTCAGAGGTCGGGAACGAGCGAAAGCCCATGTGCGGCATGACGCCACCATGAGAACGTTCCCCCAGCGGCGGGAACTTTGCGGCGCGTACAACATGCTTTGCCTGTTCGGCGGACTCGACGTGCGGGGCAATCACACCAAGAGCGCCGCCATCCAGGATGCGGGCGATGACGTCCGAATTAAGGTTCGACAGCCTCACGAACGGAGCGACGCCCGCGTTCATAGCCGTCATACAAATCTGGGAAGCGGTCTCAATCGACAGAGTGCTGTGCTCAAGGTCGATGTAAAACGTGTCAAAACCGGCTGTCTTTGCGATGGTGACAATCTCGGCCGTTCTGACCAGACGGACAGTCATGGACAACGCCACTTCATCGCGCGCCAACTTTTCCTTTACAACGTTGTGAACCAAATCCCGTGCGGCTACTTTCATTTTGTCTCCTCAATCCCAGGCGCAGATATATCGAGCACGAACCAAGGTGGTCGTTCCGGATACGAACGAATCACACGAACTCTCTTCGTGCTTCGCATTCATCTGCGTCTGGGAAGATCAACTGCACTTTCTGACACCGTTGACTACGGACATGAAGCCTGGACATAGTCAGGCGCTACATGCCTTCGCTAGACCACCCATCGCGCTTAGCGGACGTTACCCAGCGCTCGCTTCAGGGCTGCGACGCCACTCCGCGGGCTGGAGAGCACGGGAACGCGCAAGGACTGCAACTGCGGAACAAGTCGGGCCATGGACGCCTGAGCGAGTACGACTACATCAACCTGCTCCGCGAGCGCGGAGATCGCGTTTTTCACGATCTCATCGTGCTTCGTCGCGTCACCACTGAGAAGAGCCTCAAACGCACCCTCGGCAATTCGTTCGGTCACTTCGATGGTGCGACCCAGCTCACCGGCCTTCCTTTTAATCAAGCGAACCGTAGGTTCGAGAGTCGTGGAGACCGTAGCGACGACGCCAACCCGCGGCCCAATGGAGCTCGCCTCTTCCGCCATCGCCTCGTCGATCTTCACAATCGGCGTCGTCACGAACTTGCGGACGGAGTCAACTGCCTCCCCAACCGACGAACACGCGTTCAGGATGATGTCGACGTGCATCGCCTGTGCGTTTGACATGTACGAGTGAATTCTGCTCGCTACTTCGGGAGTCAGATGGCCGGCAGTTCGAACGTCGGCAAGCAGACTGTCATCGATGATGTTGATGACACGCGCCTCCGGGATCTGTTCGTTGATCTGCTCCTTGATGGGCTGTACAGTGACGGGCCCGGTGTGAACCACAGCAATCGTAGTCATAGCTTCATTCGCCTACGTAATAAGAGCTTTGTTGGGACAGAAACATCGGGGGCGCGTCTTCAACGCACACCCCGAAGGCATCAGAACGTCGGGAGCACAATGCGGAAAAACTCAGTCTCCTCGATGGCTCGGAGCGGTACCGGGCCTTCGTTCGCCTCGAACTCGAACGCGGTATGCAGACCGTACTCTTTTCCTTCGAAATTGACCTTTCCTTTGCTCAGGAACAGCAATTCAATCGATGACTGCGTACCCGCGGCGAATGATGCGCCCGCCTCGATCTTCACGAAGCCGAGACGCGTGTTGCGCTCCGTAAACGAGCCGAGCCACTTGGAAGAAACGCCAGGTGTGCCTTCAGGGACCCATGCATAGCTGGCCGGATTCATGAGTACCAGGTCGCTATAGCGCGGCGGCGCGTATTCGAGCTTGTGACCTTTCACAGCTTCAAAGCAAGCCTCGAAGCCGTCTTGATTGTGCTTCTTACCCGCCTCGTCGTACCACGTGTAGATGCCGTCCTTGAATTCACCCTTTTGCTTCAGCGCCTGATTTGCAGCTTCACGCTCTTCAACGCTCACAAAGCCGTACCCATTCGCCCCCCCGAATTGGCAAACCATCATCTCCAGACCTTCGGGACGGTCTTGCGGTCCGTAGTACACGCTCTCGGGGAAATAGCCCACCCATCCTTCAGGCAACGTCTTGCCTTGGCCGTAAGGAAAACTACCCTTTATGACGTAGCGGACCTGATCAAAGTTGTGACGGTGGCTGGGTGCGACCCAACCGCCCGCGCCCGTGCGGCCGACATTGATCAAATAGTTGTTCGGGGAGCCCGGCTTCCCTTGGAGCAGAAATTTCTGCTCAAGGACGCCTTCTCGCATGTTGCTGCCAATCCTGCCGAAATCGGTCGACGACGCTTCTGAAACTCGCATTTGACCCTCCTTTGGTCACTATATGGCCGCCCGCTCTTTCGGAAACGCATAACGGCGCAAGACAAATTCACCACCATCTACTTAGGTATCCTGCGTTTAACTTGCTGTATTCTTTTCAAAGCAAGAAACTGTCGGTCCTTTCGGCTCAGCCACCAATCGAATGCCGCCCGACGATATCGCATGCCCTATGAATCACCGTCCTATATTCCATGGGCAATTCATCCAATCTTGCGGCGTATAGGCAGTTAGCTGAGCGCTCCAATCACGTCGGTAGCGTCATCGACGCTCTCAAGTTGTTGCACCAATTCTCGCGCCTTTCGAACAGCAGCCTCTGTGGGCGGTTTCGCAGCGACAGCCGCGCAACTTGAAAACTTCTCGTTGAGTTGAGACCAGGTCAGCGGTGCCTCCGGGCTGCCAGGAATGTTGTCTCCGAGTCTTTCGAAGGTGCGACCATCGCGGGTTACGATTTCAATACGGCCGTCCGGTAGCTTAAAGGTCCAGTTTTGACCTGGATCCTCGACAGGTACCACTTTCGCTGCCATGGCGAGCACCTCAGGATCCTTCAAGGCAGCTTCGCTGAAGTCTGCGATCCCCATCCGCCCTTTGCTCGCAGCTACCCCGATAATGAACGGCAAGCTCATCTTCGCGTCTACGATCGTAGCTGGTGCGCGCCGCACTTCAATCGGGGTGCACATAGTGTTGGTAAAGTCGCCAACAAATGCCCGGATTGTCTCGATATCCGTGGCAGCGATTCTCGCCTCCTTCATCAATTCGATGGTGGCGTGAATGTACGTATGCGAATTGCCGACTGCCGGCCACGCCTTGTAGAGCGTCGTCGCCCCAAGGAATTGCTCGCCTAACCCTTGAAGCATCTTCTCTCGGTCGTATTTCCCGCCGAAATAGACTTTGAAGATTCCCGCTTTCCCTTCAAACAACGTGTTGATTCCGGTAATGCCCTTCTGCGCCAGTAAAGCGGCGATTACCGCGCCCTTTGCAGTAAAGCCTGCATACATTCCGCGGAGGTCGCTACCGGTCGCGAAGATCACCTCCATCGTTCCGCAGGACTGCTGGCTGGCAATTCCAAGCGCATGACTCGTCTGTTCCGCAGAAAGGCCGAGCAAGTGGGCAGCCGACGCTGTTGCGGAAAACGCGCCAACCATCGACGAAAGATTCCAGTTCTGGTTCCAGCCGACATTGCAACGAATGCGCGCGAACAGATCTTGTCCGACTGCCACCGCCGTGATTAGCTTTTTCCCAGAAACGCCGCCCATTCGTTCGGCGATTGCGAAGACGGACGGGACGATGGAACTCGCCGCGTGCGCTCCCCATGGTGTTTGGTCGTCAAAGTCGAGGCAATGCGCCATCGAGCCGTTCGCGAATGCCGCCGAGATGGCAGGCAACTTACCGCCGAATCCAAGAACCGTACTTTCTGCGCTTCCACCACCCTGTTGCAGGAGGCCGACCAAGGCTCGCACAGCAGGCTCCATTCCACTTGCGGCCAACGTCACGCCCAACGTGTCGAGGATGGTCTTCTTGGCCCCTTCAATTGCGTCTCCGGGCAAATCGTCGTAGCGCGTGCGAGCGACGAAATCTGCGAAGTGATGGCAAAGATCCAAGTTGTCATTCATGAAGAAGTTGCTCAACGGATTCAAAAACAGAAAACACGTTCCCTATTGCGCATACCGCAGTTGCGTGGAACCTTGTTTTAGAGTCGTAGAAGGCCAGAATACCTCTCGCGTCTCGACGCCTTTCGACGACAAGCTCGCTCTGTTGCTCGCCTATATCGTTCATTGATTTTGCGCGTGACGCCTGTTTAAGTACAGTTCGTTTTCATCCCCAACCTGGTAAGCTGCGCTAACGCCAGCCTGTCCATTACTCGAGATGCCGCGCGGATCGGACTGACTGATGGCATAGGTGAGCACCATCTCCGCGAACTGGGAGGAAACAGGCCGCGAAAATGGCGCAGCTGCCAGCTGAGCCTCGCTATCCGGATCCGAAACGCGTAGGGGGACGTATTGGGCTCGTTAACCCTAGTGCTCGCGTGCCCCTGCAAGCCGACGGACTGCCTCACGGCCGCTTAGGGGCGCCCACTGCGCAGAGTGCTTTCGGCCGTTCGATGTCCGCTCACCACTGCTCCAGCGTCCCGGGGAAGCCCCAGCACGTCGACGACTCCCAGAAGACCGATGGCAGCCACGAACAGAAACGCCATTTGGAAATCACCCGCAGTCATCGCGTCGGACCCGTGACCGGACATCCAACGGGAAAGCTGGAGCGACATCGCGCCCGCAGCAACGCCGATCCCAACACTCAATTGCTGAACGGTGCTCGAAAACGACGTGGCAGCGCTCATGTTCGACTTCGGAACATCAGCGAAACTAAGAGTGTTTAGTGCCGTGAACTGCAGCGAGCGCGCAAGACCACCCACGAAAAGAACGAAGAAAACTATTGCCGTCGGGGTCCCGGCTGATATGAGGCTCGTCATACCCAATGTCATTGATGCAATGACTCCATTTACCAGCAGCACGGAGCGAAACCCAAAGCGTCGGACGATCCGAGTCGTGAAAACTTTCATTAACAGATTGCCGACAAATACTGCAAGCGTCAAAAGACCCGATCGGAACGCGTCCATTCCGAAACCCACCTGAAACATCAAAGGCAAAAGAAATGGCACGGCGCTTATGGAAATACGGAATAGCGAACCACCTCCCATGACGACGGCGAAAGTCCTGATTTTCAGCGTTGAAAGGTCAATAGCTCCGTTCTTTACGCGCTTAAGGTGCAGCCAGGCGCAACCCAGACAGCTAATGCTGATCGTGAGGAAAAGTCCGAGCCTGTTTAAGGAAACGTCACCCCTCCCGATTAACTCCATTGCGTAGAGTAGAGTTGCGCAACCAATGCCACATAGGATAAAGCCAACGATATCAAACGAACGTAAATCCTGCTCTCGCCGGTTATCGAGCAGACGCATAGAGACAAAGACACCGACGACGCCCAATGGAACATTGAGGTAGAAGATCCACCGCCATGAGAAGTAGGTTGTAAGAAAACCGCCTAGCGGGGGACCTAGCACCGGCGCTATCAGGCCCGGCCACGTCACAATGGCGATGGCGCGCATCAGCCCTGCTTTTGGAGTGCTCCGCAGCACAGCAAGTCGCCCCACCGGCACCATCATGGCACCACCGATGCCCTGAAAAACGCGCGCCGCCACGAACTCGCCGAACGTATCTGTGATGCCGCATAGTATTGAAGCAACCGTGAAAAGAACAATCGCGCTTGTGAAAACGGTCCGAACGCCGAAGCGATCGGCAGTCCAGCCGCTGATGGGAATAAATACCGCAAGCGTCAGAAGGTACGCCGTGATCCCAAGGCTCATGTCGGCAACGTGCGTACCAAAACTTTGAGCCATCTGGGGAATCGCTGTTGCGATGATCGAGCCGTCGAGGTTCTCCATGAAGAAGGCCGCTGCGACGAGCATGATAATAGGTGTCGACGCGGACTGGGCCACCTTTGCGCCGCCACTTGCCTTCATCGGCGTCTGCATCGCTTGCGCTTCCCTTTGGAACAGGAAGGGATACCCGCACCGCGAATCGCTGTCACCTGACCACGGCCGGCGACTGACCAAATCAGCTGGTCGAGAGCCGGCCGTCGCGCCGGGTTGGACGTTGCAGGTTGTTGCGGCACTCTCTTAAGGCCTATGGACATCAAGAAAACGACGCATACTTCACGTTCTGGAAAGCACGCAAGCCTTCGATTCCGCCTTCCGAGAACATGCCACTTTCTTTGTGACCGCCGAAGGGCGTCTCCGGATAGGTGGCCCGCCAACCGTTGCAGATCACGTTACCAGCTTCCAGGTCGTTAGTCGCACGATGGAGGGTCGCGAAATCAGGAGCGTGCACGTAGGCGCCCAGGCCATAGGGCAATCGGTTCGACAGCGCGATCGCTTGCTCGTACTCATCAAAGGGCGTCAATGCCGCGATCGGACCAAAAGGCTCAGCGTTCGACAGCTTCGCTTCAACTGTCGCATCGGCAACGATAGTGGGTTCGTAAAAGAAACCTGGGCGGTCATACCTCTTGCCTCCGGTCGTGATACGCAACCCGCACTGCTTTGCATCGGCAATGAGGTCCTCAATTGCCTTCAGACGCCTCTCGCTCTTGAGGGGCCCCATCTGCGTTTTGGAATCAAACCCGCACCCTACGACGATCTTCTTTGCTTCGGCCGTCATGGCCTCGACCACGTCCGCATAGATCGATCGCTGCACATAGAAGCGCGTCGGCGCGAAACATACCTGTCCGGCATTGGCGAACTTAGCAGCAACGGCTCGCTTGGCGAAGGTCTGGACGTTGATCCCTTCGAAAGCCAACACCGGCCCATGACCACCGAGTTCCATGATTGGACGCTTCATGTGCGCGACCGCCTGCTGCGACAGGAGCTTGCCAACGGTCGTCGAACCTGTGAACGTAACGGCGCGCGTCACTGGACTTTCCAGCAACTTCTTGGACATCATCATGGGCTCACCAGCCAAGACCGAGAGCACACCGGTGGGCAGGCCACAATCGTACACAATTTGCGCCAACGCGAACGCGCATGCCGGTACTTCTTCGGAAGCCCGAAGCACGATGGAACAACCCGCGCCTAGCGCACCTGACATCTTTCGTGATGGCGTAACCAGTGGTCCGTTCCACGTGACGAAGGCGGCGACAGGGCCCACTGGCTCCATGAGCACCACCTGGCGGGCGTTTAATTCTCTGGAGGGAATAATGCGTCCGTAGGCGCGCCTGCCCTCCTCGGCCGCCCACTCCCACATACCGGCAGCCACTTCCACCTCCCCAAGTGCTTCGCTCCATGGCTTGCCAAGTTCGAGTACCAACAACTCGGCAAGGGCTTCCGCCCTCTCGCGCATACGATCCGCGACCCTGCGCATAAGTTTGCTGCGCTCGAAAGCCGAAGTGTTTCGCCAGATATCGAATCCCTTGCTCGCCGCTGCCAATGCTTCATCTACATCGGCCTCCGTCGCCATCGAAACTTTGCCAAGGGCGAGGCCAGTCGTGGGATCGATGACGTCCATGGCCGACCGGCCACCGTCGTACCGCATCTCTCCTGCAATGAGTTGGCCTAGTTCCGGATATCGTTTGGCCGCTTCTGCTCTCGTAGTGCTCATCTGGTTCCCTGGTCCTGATTCCGTGAAGCAACGTAGCTTTACATCAAGAAAACGCCTTTCCCGCCGCTTTGACGGTTAAAGGCTTGATAAGCTTGCTCTGCCTGGTCGAGACGCCAACGGTCGGTGAACAGTGCGTCAAGATTAAGGCCACGCTCGACCACGAAGTCAGCACATGCGCGCTGCCCTTGTACGGACATCGTCCACGATGTCAAAATTCGCACCTGAGTGCGTAGGTACTTGGCCAGCGTCAGGCTGAATTCCGAGCCGATACCCACCAGACAAACAGTGCCCCAAGGACTGACTGAATCAAGGGCGTCCCGATTTGCCGCCGCGGCACCCGAAGTCTCCACGGAAACGCTTGCGCCTTTTCCTCCCGTCAAATCCCGAATCGCCTCTGCAACCGACCCATCGAGCGGGTTGATCACCGCGTCGGCGCCGAATTCTTTCGCTGTTTTGCGACGACTTTCATCGATATCAAGCGCGATGACACGAGCCCCTTGTGCCTTAGCTAGCATCGTTGCTGATAGACCTACCGGCCCTTGCCCAAACACTGCGAGGGTGTCACGTCCGGTCAGTCCGATCCGTTCGAATGCGCCCCACGCTGTGCCGGTTCCACACGAAATGGCCGCGCCTGCTTCAAAGCTGAGCCGTTCATCCAACGGCACCAGTGTATCGGCAGGAACTTTCATGAAGGGCGCATGCCCGCCGTGAGCGTCAGTTCCATAAACCGTAATGGGTGCGGTTCGGCACATCTGCGGCCATCCCGAACGGCAATCCGGACAACCCATGCAACCGCTGTAGTGATGCACC
The DNA here is from genome assembly GCF_000020045.1 of Paraburkholderia phymatum STM815. Taxonomy (GTDB): domain Bacteria; phylum Pseudomonadota; class Gammaproteobacteria; order Burkholderiales; family Burkholderiaceae; genus Paraburkholderia; species Paraburkholderia phymatum. Next base: position 1,479,279 of record NC_010625.1, read on the forward strand.
ATCACACGTGCACCCACGTGCGCGTGCGGCCCGACTGTACCCGGACCGACCGCGACCACTATGCCGCACGGCTCATGCCCGGCGATGACCGGAGGAACCGATGAACCGGCCGGACGACGGTAAAAGTGGAGATCGCTTCCGCACATGCCGGAAGCCTTGATTTCAAGTACAACTTCCCCGACGCCGGGAGTGGGGTCAGGGAACGTTGCGAGTTCGAGAGTACAGTCACCGCGAAACACAATACCGCGCATCTCCGAATTTCCTCTTCTGTGTTAATCCATCGATTGCGAACCGCGCTTCGACAGGCACAAGCAAGCAATGTCGGCGCCCTCGCGGGCGCCCCTCTTCGGCACATCAACTGCCGACGTCCTTCGATGTTTATCGTCGTGGCGCGGTTTGCGGCAGCACGCCCTCCGCGTCAGATATCTCTTCAGGCTCCAGTGCCTCAAGCGACTGCTGGTTGGTTTCGATACCCGCAACCATGATCAGGATCGCAATGACGATGTAGGCGCCCGAGATTGCAAACACAACACCGGTGATTCCGAAGTTATTGAAAAGCTCGAGCACGATGAACGGCGAACCGATGAGCCCAAGCCTCCCAAACATCTGCGCCACACCACCGCCGCGGAACCTATATTCCGTTGGGAACATTTCGGGCGTCATGCCCAATCCGAGCGTCAGGAAAATCGCCACGGCCGATACAAGCAGGAAGCCACACAAGACGATGGTTGTTGCCGATGTGAGGAACGGGTAGACCGCTCCGAGACACGCGCAAATAGCAGCAAACAACATGATTGCGGTACGCCGGCCCATCCGGTCAGAGACATAGGAGAGGAACAGCGGTCCTGCGATCCAGCCACCCATCATTGCCGCACTGAAACCCAGCGAGTGGGTAACGCTCATGCCTTGTTTGATAAAGAACGTAGGCATCCAGCCGGTGAGGCTATACGATCCAAACAGACAGACCACGTTGACGACAATCGCAAGCAAAGTACGTCGAATTACCGTTCGCGAGAAGAGCGTAGAGAGCGGCACCCAGTGCGGCTCCTTGGGTGCCGCTTGCGCTGCGGAGGGAAGCGGTGCGGTGACGCCCGCGTCTCTCTCGATTGCCTGCATGATCTGTTCTGCTTCCGCATGGCGCCCCACGCGTTCCAACCAACGAGGCGACTCGGGAAGATGACGGCGCATCCACCAGACCCAAAGGGTGCCGATGCCACCAATCACAAACATCGGGCGCCAACCGATCCTTGGAATGATGAAGGTAGCGACGACCGCTGTTACGAACACGCCCGAGCCTCCGATCAGCGCCAACTTCCCCAAGTATCTGCCGCGATGCGACGGCGGTACGAACTCAATAATGAGCCCGTAGCCCATGACATATTCCGCTCCCATCCCAATCCCCATAATGAAGCGCGCCGCGATGAGCCAGGGCATTGACGGGGCAAGGGAGGACAAAAGTGCCATTCCGCCGAAAATTGCGAGGTTGAACTGGTACGCAAACCGGCGCCCAAATTTGTCACTCAACCAACCTGCAAGCGCGGCGCCAATCGTCAAGCCGATAAACGTGGCAGACATGAAAATGGAATTCATCTGCAGCGTCGACCAACCACTCTTGAGCATCGCAGCTAGAACCGAACTCGACAGCGTGTTGTCGAATGAGTCAAAGAACATACCCAATCCGACTAACCATAGGACACGCGTATGGAAAGGTCCGATTGGGAGGCGATCGAGTCGCGCGCCAGCATTTACTCTATTACTCATCCGAAGTCCCCTGTAAGACCGTCTCACTAGTCACTCGCATCGAAGCTCAGCATTGCAACGCACAGGGAAGCTCTGTTGCATTCTCCCTGGGTGCGCCTCATTAATTCATCCAAGCTGCGGTATGCCGCTGCCGAAGAGTCCATCAGGAACGAACAAGAATCCGCCTGTTACTGGCGAATGAAACGACCGCCGCTCTCCCACGCGCTCCCGTGAATCCGTAAGCCTTTCCGATACGTCGCCGCCTAGGGGAAATGCGTTGGTGCAGTGATTCGTGTCCACAGCGCTGCCTCCGCGTAGAACGGGTCGCGCCAGCATCGCGGAGTTGGAGTGGACAGATTGATAGAACGTCGTCTCCCTACTTATTCGGCTAATGGCCATCTTGTAAGGTTAGTTTGCGCCGTGAGCTCGGCTGCGTACAGTTGATTATTCTTCTTTTTGCGTAAGCTAAGCTAACCGATTCCACCCCGTAGGGGTGAAAAATTCTCCGTTCCAATACGTAGAAACCCGAAGTCTGCGAGCAGACTGTGGGGCTGGGATGCGCAGAGCGCGCCGACAGTAGCCAACCAGAGGGGATAGGCAACCTTGACTGCTGAGCGAACAACACAGAATCTCGCACGACGACTTACGCCGACATCGCTGCCACCGTTCGGGCTCAGTAACTGCGAAAGTCGTCGCAAAAGTCCGGAGCGATTTGTTACGGCTACCTCGTCAGGAGTACTTGCCAGGACCGCTGTCGCCTGCCATGCGAAAGTCAACTCCAGCGCGCAATCGGAGCCATCGAGTTCGCATGCATCGTGGCAGAAAACAAAAACCACCCGCTTTAAGACGGGTGGTTTTCAGCATCGGATTTCTGCCCAGATCACTTCAGGTTATCGCGGAAGAACGCGGTCAACTTTGCGAATGGAATGAGACCGACGCGGTCGTAAAGATCGACGTGGCCCGCATTCGGGACGACCACCAGTTCCTTCGGTTCGCCAGCCAGTTTGTATGCTTCTTCGCTGAACTCTCTCGAATGAGCGTTTGCACCCGTAATGAATAGCATTGGGCGAGGCGAGATCGTCTCAATGTCCGTGAACGGATAGAAGTTCATAAACTTTACATTACTGGTGAGCGTCGGATGAGTTGTCGTGTTCGGGCTAGAACCTCTTGGCGTACGGTAGAAGTCGTAGAATTCCCGTTCGATGGAGTTCGAATTCTCGTCCAGTTTTTCCGGAGTTCCACTGGTGTATCTGGCCGGGCCGCCTGCAAACTCTGCATAGCGCTGCTGTGCCGCATCGTCGAGGACCTTCTTTCGCTGGTCCAGCGTCACGGAGTGTTTGAGGCCATTGCGGTTGGCAGCGCCCATGTCGTACATGCTGACCGTCGCTATCGCCTTCATCCGTGGATCAATCTTCGCTGCGCTGATGACGAAGCTTCCGCTTCCGCAGATTCCGAGTACGCCAATGCGGTCTCGATCGGCGAACGGCCGGGTCCCGAGGAAGTCCACGGCCGCGCTGAAATCCTCTGCGTAGATGTCGGGTGATACAGCGTTACGCGGTCGCCCCTCGCTTTCGCCCCAGAACGAGAGATCCAACGACAGGGTAACGAAGCCCTGGTCAGCCAACTTCTGAGCGTAAAGGTTAGCACTCTGTTCCTTGACAGCACCCATCGGATGGCCGACAACAATCGCCGGGTGCTTCGTGTTGCGATCAAGGCCCTTGGGAATGTAGAGGTTCCCAACGACTTTCATTTCATACTGGTTTTTAAAGGTAACTTTCTGACTGACCACTCTGTCGCTTTTGTAGAAATTGTCTGCTCCGTTGGACATGTCTGCGGCCGAAGCCGATAAAGCGAGAAAAACAAAAGTTAGAAACGCTAATATCTTATTCACCTAGTATTCCTTATTACTGATTGGATGAGTGCAGCCTGCCGGGTCGACTTGCCGGGATACGACAGCATGCGCACGTTGAGCGCACGCGGTGCAAGCCCGCTTCCACGACCGAACTTTACAGTAACCTGTCGATACGATTAAGTAGCAGGCCCAGCTAGGACCTATGAAGATCGTTCATCAATAGCATTGCGATCGCTATTTACGAACTAAGCGGTTAGCGGAAAGACGCTCATCGCGAACAGCGACGACCCGCTTGGCATCCAAGATCGACAACCATCATCTTGGTTGGTCCACTGGGGTGAAAGATTGGCGGGCGGCGGAGCGAAAGCTGCATACTGAGCAGACGCTTAAAAAGCCCCCTTCCATCGACTTCGTCTGCTAGTTCGAAACGGTCGATGTGCTCCCAGATTTGCCGCTCCTCATCCAATGCTCCGAATAGCCGAGATGCCTAAAGACACGTAGTCCGCTCACAGCAAAAAAGATGACAGCAACGAGGGGCAACGACCGGTTGCGCTCCCGTCACGGGGGCGACGAGAATCGTTGTCCGCAGATCGGGGGCAGCATGTTGCTGCAGACGATAACCACGATGCTTGTCTACGCACAAGGCGGACAGGAACAACACGCCCCCCAAAAGTAAGGAACGCGGCTCCGACGCGTAGCAGACACGTGCTGCGGCCCGAACATAAGAGGTCAATACTCAGCAGTGCAAAACCGCTTACCAGGGCGCACGCGCCCGGCTCCCACACCACTCGAAAAAGTTCGCCTCCACAACGCCTCTCCTGGTAAGCAAAGAAGCAAAACGTGCGCGCGCGTATCGCCCAAAAGATTGAGCATATGCTTTAGCAAACATATTCTCCCTTAGGGTATAGCGTAGATATGCTTGATCAAGCATATCAAAGGAATAGCCGATGGCCCCGGGGCCAAAGCCAAGGGTCCTTCCACTATCGCTTACTGCAATAGCTCCGCCAGACTATTTTCAGGTCCCGCGCCTCTAGCTTCGCCAGCGCGTCCGTTATCTCAGGACCCATCCCCGTGGTACGGATTTCTCTAGCACGCCACCGGTCCCAACCCGTCCGCACTAGCGGTCACCACCGAAGCTCTTCAGTTGGAAGAGGCGGCCCTAACGCCGGTGGCTTTGCGCGCAGTCGACGTGTGACAAGACAGGTATAACACGCCGTGGGTCCAATTGGTCCTGTTCTAGTAGCCGGATTAACCGGTGACCGATGGCCAGATTGAAAACTATCAGCGGCTCACAGAGATTTTTCCTAGGAACTTTTTGAAATAAGATGGGTCGCGGATAGTCGCTTTCAAATATAAGGGTTCGCGCTCACGGCCCAAAACCTTGGTGCCAGAGGAAACTTCCAGTTGCAAACGACGGACATTCGCTGCCATTTGCAGGTCAGAACTCTTCAGGCGCCTGCAACTCCTCGCGGGATGCTTCCATCTTCTTCACGAGAAACCGGCGAATCGTCCTTACAGTCAATGCGAGTTGGCATCGTACAGGTCACCGATGGCATACGCGCCCGCCAGTGAGGATCACTTTTCCGCTGACGCGCAAGCTATCACCGAAGCTGCCTTCGCGCAATCGAGCGCGTTCTGATCCAAGCAGGCACCCTCCTGCTCCGTTTCCCTACATGCACGCTGTTACGAGATTGTAGGGAACCCCAACTGGCGAGACGGGGGGCTTTACGCGAGACCGGGAAAACGAAAATCGTGAGTGTCCCCGGGATTGAAAGAAAACGAAGTTTGAGTTGGGCGCCGGTGCGTGACAAGACGACCCGCCCTGGGGCAGCAGCCGACCCGAATGAGACGTTCGGCAGCCACCCATTCAAAAGTCCGTTCAAAGGGGAAAAGCGGACATCCGGGGGCAGGCTCCCCCGTCGTTCTGTAAGTAAGAGCGAGTGCGCATCAACAGAGTGAGTTCGAGCGCCGCATCCACTACGAGAGTCCGTGGAGAGCAAACCTCGCGACACAACCTTTGAAGAGCGACGTCAAGTACACGAGCACGGCCAGCCTGATGCTGCTCGTCCAGCAGGGCGTTCCCGCGAATGGCGCGATATGGGCGACATGCGCGTTATGTCGCTGAGTACTTCGCGCGCCAGTGAAGAGAACCGCCGTTGCTTTCCCACGTGCGCCAAGACTCGTCCGCATGACGCGCTTGCCTCACAGCCAGTCCGTTTCAAACGCGGACGACGTCAGCGGCATACAGCCGTTTTCCGTCAGCACGACCTGCTGTTCCAGTTTAACTCCCTGCGCCCCACCGTCGGCGCCGATATAACTTTCGACACAGAGCGTCATGCCCGCTTCGAAACGTCCGCCATAGCCGCCACTCGCCCAGTCCACCTGATGTGCGACAGACGGATATTCGTCCACCATGCCGATGCCGTGCGCGATGCAGCTATACCGGTTCTTCAGATACACGTCGGGGATCTTCCACGCCTTCTCCGAGAACTCGCGAAACGTCATGCCGGGACTCAGCAGATCCATGTTGAAATGCACTTGCGAATACGCTGCTTCATATAGCTTGCGCTGTTCGTCCGTCGGCCGGACATGCCCGACCGTCCAGGTCCGGGAGATATCGGCGCAATAGCCGATTGGCCCGACCATATCGGTGTCGAACGCGAGGAGTTCCCCCTGCTGCAATACGCGTGCGGAACACATTCGTGCATCCACGGATTGGTCCGCTCGCCAGAAGCGAGCAGGCGTGGCATCAAATCGCCGGGCGAGGTGATGCGCTAATGCAGCAGTCAATCCGCGCATGCGAGAAAGGCATCGAACGCATGCATGGCGAGCCCGTCCATATCTGCATGTTCGACGTATCCGTCGCGTAGCGGATATTGACGGGGTCATAAAGGAGGATCGCGGGACAACCCGCCTTTTGTAACTGCTCCTGCACGCGGTGCAGGCGGTAGTCCCTGACGTCCGAAGCGGTCATCCAATCACTCCATGCGTGTGTCAAAGCTCCAGCACCAGATCGGACGTAGGACGGCTGCAACACAGCAGTCTCAGCCCTTTGACGACTTCCCTGTCACGTATGCCGCCGTTGTGTTGCATGTCGACGCTGCCTTCGAGCAGTTTCGTCTTGCAGGTGCCGCACACGCCCTGGCTGCATGACGAAGGCACGGCCACGCCCGCTTTTTTCGCGGCGGCGAGCACCGTTTCCGTCGCGTTCATCGTGAACGCTCTGCCGGACCGGGACAGCCTGACCGTGTACGTCTGCTGGCTCACGGCGTCCGTAGCCTGTGCGGCCGGCTGCACGGCGCCAGCATCGGCGCCAATGTCGAAACTTTCCTGGTGATAGCGTGCCGGGTCGTGACCGCCTTCGCGAAGTAGCGCCCGCACGGCGCTCATGTAACCCGCAGGCCCACAGGTGTAAACCTCGCGCTCGGCGAAGTCGGGAATCCATCTCGCCAGTAGCGGCAGACTGAGCCGGCCCGTCTCGCCCGTCTCGCCCGTCCACGCGGCCGCGTCGCCAACGCCTTCGCAAATGAAGAACAGGCGAAGACGCGGGGACAGCCGCGCGAGCCGCTTCATTTCATCGCGAAAGATAATATCGGCGGGCGTTCTCGCGCTGTGCACGAACGCGATATCGCGATCGAGACCGAGATCGACGCTTGCACGCGTCATCGACATCAGCGGCGTCACGCCAGACCCCGCCGACAGATACAGCGACTTCGCCGCGCGCGAACCCGTCGGCGTGAAAGCGCCGGAAGGTCCATAGGCGAGCAGCGGGTTTCCCGGCTTCATGTTGTCGTGGAGCCAGTTCGACATCATGCCGCCCGGCACGCGCTTGACCGTGATCGACAGCAGCCAGGGGCGCGTCGGCGGCGACGAGATCGTGTAGCAGCGCTCGACCGCCTGCCCTTTCACGTTCGCCGATACCGTCAAAAACTGCCCCGGCTCGAAGCACACGGGCAGGCCTTCGCCGGTGCGAAACTCGAAGCTCTTCACATCACACGTTTCGTCGATGACACGGCAGCAGGTCAACGTCTGCCGCTCGTTGCTCGGCCACGGCACGCCGCCGCGCTCCCAGAAGGCGGTATCCGCGAACCGGTCCGGTGCATCCAGCATCGCGGCGGCTGTCCGTTCGATGGCATTCATGTCCATGACCTTCTTCAGATGCCGTGGGCGCGCAAACGCGCTGCGTACCAGCGCGAAAACTGATCCACGTAGGTTTCCGTGAACGGCGAGAACGTGCCCGGCGTATAGGCTGGGTCCTGCGTCCCTTCATGCGTGATTTCGACCAGGTGCTTGTCCTGCGTGTTGGTCGCGATCCACACTTCCGTCAGGTCCGGCACCTGATAGTCGACGCCTTCAACGGCATCGGCATGCACGAGCCACTTCGAGCGCACCAGCGTCTTGTCCGGTGCAAGCGGAATGATGTAGCTGATCACCGCATGATCGCTCATCACATGGGTCCATGAGTTATGCGTCCAGAGATGCGTATCGCCGAGATCACGGCGCTGCAGATTGCCGAACAGCCGCCTGCTCGCCACCTGCGTGCTGAGCGTTTGCGACTCGCCGTTGCCCGCAATCACCAGTTGTTGCGTCCTGAACTGCGTGACGGCATCTTCGTCGAGCCATTCGACGGCAGCACTCGTGAAGCCGTCCCGCTCCCAACTCGCCTGACATGCTGCGTTGCGCGCCTTGTAGGCTTCGAGCGCGCGCAGTGATTCTTCACTGAGATTGTCAGGACAAAAGCCAAAGTCCTCGGGTAGAAAAGACGCGGTCAATTCCGGATGCGTGCCCGCGCAGTGATAACACTCGCGGTTATTTTCGATCACGAGTTTCCAGTTACCGTTTTCAATGATTTCCTGCTCGAACGCAATCTTCGTGTTCTGCAGGTCATACGGCGCGAAACGCGGCGTCATCGTTGCTTCGAGCCTCGCGATGTCTGAGGGCGGATCGTCGGCGAGACACACGAAAATATGCGTGCCGATAATCTTCGTATGCACAGGCAGCAGGCTGCGGCACGTGGCATCGAAGTCCTTGCCCATGTGCGATGCGTGCCGCAGGCTGCCGTCGAGATCGTAAGTCCACTGGTGATACGGGCAAACCAGCATGCCGACCGTCGACTTGCCCGGCTCCTTCAGACGTGCGCCGCGATGGCGGCACACGTTCCGGTAGGTGCGGACGTTCTCGTCATCATCACGCACGATGATGATCGACGCGTTGCCGATATCGACGACGCTGACGTCGCCCGGCTCGGGAACATCTGCCGTGACGCCGGCGAGTATCCAGTGCCGGTGAAAGAAGACATCGAGATCGGTCTCGAACACATCCTGGCGCCCGAACAGCTCTCCAGGCATGCCATGACCGGAGCGACGGCTGCGAATCAGGTCGCCATGCGTTTTGCGTTGTACCTCGGACATCGTCTTCTCCAACGTTCAGGGGATGCTGGAACTTCGATTGTTCCCGCGATGAACCCAGTATTGGATTGACGAAAAACTGCGTCAACGCGCTTTATTTTCGGCCTCGCATGACTTTGGATTATGCGAGCGTATCGTTGCGCAGCCAGTCGATCAGACCGTGGATGGCGGGCGTGACAGTCCGCCCATGCGGCACGACGATGAAGTACGCATCGTTGGTTTTGAGCGATGCGACGGGCAGCCTCACCAGTTCCCCCGCATCGACCAGATCGTGGACCAGCCTTCCCCAGCCGAGCGCGATGCCCTGGCCGTAGCGCGCCGCCTGAATTGCGTCCGTGTACAAACTGCAGCGCAGCGCGAAGTTCAGGCGCAGCGCGCGCAGGCCCACGGCGCCGAACCATTCCTCCCACCCCATCCAGCCTTCCGAGGTGGAATCCGATTCGATCAGCGCTTCGTTCGCGACGTCCTGCAACGATGTGGGCATGCCGCGCGATTTCACCCACTCGGGCGAGCACACGGGAAACACCTCTTCGTCGAACAGCAGGCTCGCCGTGCCGTCGCCCCATCTACCGTCGCCGAAGCGCACGGCGACGTCGATCTCCTTATGCCGCAGGTCGGCAGTGAACATCTGCGTGGACAGGCGCAGCTGAAGGTTCGGGTGCGCATGCTTGAGCGATGCAAGACGCGGCAGCAGCCGGAAATGCGAAAACGCCGATGTCGCCGCCAGCACCAGCTCCTGCTGCAGCGGTCCGCTGGCGAGCCGGTCGAACACGCCCGCGATTTTCTGCATCGATTCGGCGACGACCAGATAGAGCGCCTCCCCTTCTTCCGTCAGCTCGATGGAACGATGGAGTCGATGAAAGAGGCGAACACCGAGCGTGTCCTCGAGGAATTTGACCTGCCGGCTGACGGCCGCCTGTGTGACGCCAAGCTCATTCGCCGCCACGGTAAAGCTGCCAAACCGGGCAACCGATTCGAACTCCACTAGCGCCGTCATCGACGGAATGAGCCGGCGGTAGCCTTTCCCTGCAATGGGCGGTTTCATGTCGACGCTCGAGTCCGGTCCTTCATGGTTCCACCTATTCGGCGCTGACCGTCGTCACGGGCACCCATTTGCCGTTCTTCACCTGATACAGCGTCGAGGTCGGATGCTTGAGATCGCCGTATGCGTCGAACTCGATCTTGCCCGTGATGCCGTCGTACTGCGTCGCGCGCAGCGCGGGCATGAACACGTCGGGCTTCGCGGAGTTCGCCTGCCGCATCGCGTGGATCGCCACCCACGCGCAGTCATACGCGAATGGCGCGTAGGTCAGCGTGTCCGCGCCGAAGCGCTTCTTGAACTTCTCAGCGAATGCCTTGCCGCGCGGCAAGGACTCGACGGGCCGTCCATACTCCCACGCCATCGCGCCTTCCGCCGCGCTGCCCGCCACTCTGATGAAGATGCTGTCGGCAATGCCGCCGCTGCCGACGAATTGCGCGCGCATGCCAAGCTGCCTCATGCGCTTGGTCAGCAGCGCCGCCTGATTGTCGAGGCCGCCGAAGTACAGCAGATCGGCGTTGGCGGCCTTGATGTTCGTGAGCTGCGCATTGAATTCGACGGCCTTGTCCTGCGTGTATTCCGCCGCGACAATCTGGCCGCCCGCCGCCACGACCGCCTTCTTGAATTCGTCCACCGCGCCCTGGCCGAACGCCGTGCGGTCGTCCATCACGGCGATGCGCTGCGCCTTCGTCACCGTGACGGCGTACTTGCCCGCGCTGCCGGAGTTCTGCGCATCGGTGGCAATGATGCGGAACACGTTCTTCAGCCCTTGCCGCGTAATGGCGGGATTGGTCGCGGCGGGATCGATCAGCGGAATGCCCGCTTTGGCGAAGATCGGCGACGAGGGCAACGCGACGCCGGAGTTGTAGTAGCCGACCACAGCCACGACGCCGTCGTCGACCAGTTTCTGCGCGACCTGCACGCCCACGCGCGGGTCGCCCTGATCGTCGACGGAATCGAGTTCGAAGGTGACGTCCTGTCCACCCAGCTTGATGTGCTGCGTGTTCGCTTCCTCGACGGCGAGCCGCACGCCGTTCTCGATGTCCTTGCCGTTGGGCGCGCCGAGGCCTGTCAACGGCGCGGATACGCCGATCTTCACGACCTGCTGCGCGAAGCCCGCATGACTGGCCAGCGCCAACGCCAGCGCCGTCAGCGTGGCGATACAAGATCTGCGTGAGATGTGAGACATGATTTCACTCCTGTTGCGAACCTCAGCCCTGCTCGCGAGAGACAACCGTCGAGCCGCTATGCGCGACGACCAGCACCGTGCATCCTTGCGCCGACGACGTGCTATGCCGCGAGCCCGCCGCGTAGCACACCGTTTGTCCGGGAAGGAAATCGGTGCCGTCGTCGTCCGTGAATACGCCATCGAGTATCAGGATCAGTTCCGTCGAGTCGTGCCGGTGCGCCAGCGAGCGCGCACCTGGCTCCAGACGCATCCAGTAGCTGGTCCACGCGCCGCATTCGTCTTCGGCGACGGGAATCCAGAAAAAGCCGGGCAGCGCGGTCTCGCCGATCTTCATCGGCCGCCAGTCGCGTTCGTCGATCGAGTACCAGCGGCGCGGGCCGTTGACGTTCAGCCCGAAGAGCACCATTTCATCGCGTAGCTGTGCGGTGGTCATGTCGTGTGGTTCCTGTCGTGTGGTTCCTGTCGTGAGCGTTGTCTGTACGTTGCGTTGGACCCGTCAGCCTGCAGCCAATGCCGATGCATGGCTTTGCGGACGCGCCACGCGATACGCGACGGGCGATTCGCCGAATTCCTTCCTGAACTCGCGGCCAAGATGCGAAGCGTCGGAAAAGCCGCAAGACGTCGCGATATCCGCGACCGTGCGGTCCGAACTCGTCAGCAGCCACGACGCCATCCGGATGCGGATCTGCCGGCCATACGCATGCGGCGACTTGCCCGTCTCTGCGGCGAACAGACGCTCCAGTTGCCTGACCGACATCTCCAGCCGCTGCGCAAGGTCGGCGAGGCTCAACGGCTGGCCGATGTGCTGCTCCATCAGCAGGATCGCGCGGCGCACCTTCGGATGCGTTGCCGGTTCGAGTCCCGGTGGATGTGGCTGCGGCGCGTTACCCTTTTGTGCGTCGTCGACCAGCATGATGCGCAGCGCCTTCTGCACGATGGTCGCCTCGACATGGCGCAGCAGTATCGCCGCGGCGACATCGATCGACGCGCGTCCGCCCGAACAGGTAATACGCCGCCGGTCGATCACGAACAGCCGGTCCGCAACCAGATTGCGTTCATCGACGCCCGGAAAGCGCTCGACGAAATCCCAATAGTGAAACCAGCTCACGCAGATGCGATAGCCGTCCATCACGTCGGCGCGCATCAACGCGAATACGCCCGTGCAGATGCCAACCAGCGTTGCGGGCGTCGTCGCCGCGTGCTGGATGAACTGGAGCGTGGCGCGACTCGCCGACGGCCCCGAGTGCAACAGGCCGCCCACCACCACGACATAATCGAACTCGCCCGCTTCGTCGAAGGTCGTCCACGGCGCGACCTGAATGCCGCAACTCGCCCTAACGGGCACCAGCGATTCGCCAACGATAGTCCACGAACAGCGCACGGGCCGGCTCATGTCGCCTTCGTCGCTGGCGAGCCTGAGCAGATCGACGAAACCGGAGAACGCCGTCAGCGTGAAGTTCGGCAACAGCACGATGCCAAAGCGCAATGGCCGCGATGTCGCTGAATTGGCCGAAGTGCCCGCTTTGAAATGAAGTGTGTCGCTCGACATGGTGCTGCCTGCATCGATGCTGTGGGACGCGTGCCCGTTCATGCTGTGTGTGCCGAACGCTATTTTTCCGCCTCGTTTTCGACGCCGCGCCACTCGCCCATCATCGCGCCCACTTCTTCGCCGAGCCATTCGCGGAACTGCAGATACTCGGGCCGCAGCTTCGCGTTCTTGTGCGTGATCAGATAGTGGTAGCGGTCGTTGAATTCGAGCGCATCCTGCACGGGCCGCACGAGGCGCCCCTGCTCGACCTGACGATGCACGAGATGATGCCAGCCGAGCAGCGTGCCTTCGCCCGCTTCCGCCTGCGCGACGAGCAGCCGATAGTCGTTGCTCTCCAGATGCTCGTTCTCGACCAGCCGGTCCGAACCGTCGCCCTGCTGGAACCAGTTGCGCCACACGCGCCAGTCGACATGCTCGCAAACCTGCGCGCGCCCCAGCAGCGACAGATTCAAGGTCGGATGCGACAGCAGATCGAGCGGCTTCATCGACCGGGCGTGAAAGTGCCGCTCATGAAACGACGTGCTGCACACGGGATACACGACATCATGAAAGAGCGGCTCGATTTCGTATTCCGGCTCGCGCGGCGGATTCTTCGTGATGATGACGTCGGGCTGCATCAGGTCGTCCAGTTCCATGAAATGCTCGGTCACCATCACGTGCAAACGGATATCCGGAAAACGCTTGCGGAACGACGGCAGCCGGAACGACAGCCACAGAGCCGAGAACGTATGCGACACGCAGATTGTCAGTGCATGACGGTCGGTGCGGCGCACGGCTTCCGCCGCTTCGGCGATATTCATGATAGACAGATACGACGCGTTGTACAGAATGCGTCCGGCGTCCGTGAGCGCAATATGCCGGCCTGTGCGCTCGAACAGCGCCACTTCCAGCGAGTCTTCCAGTTCCTTGATCTGCCGGCTGATGGCAGCCTGCGTGACGCACAGCACTTCCGCGGCCTGCGTGAAGCTTTCGTACCGCGCCGCCGTGACGAAGCAGCGCAGCGCGCGCAGCGAGGGCATCTGTGCGAGCAGGCGGTCGGCGAACATCTGTTTCTTTTGCATGGCTTTCACCTGTGAAGCGGATGCGCAATGCGGCGGTGACGCGCCGGGCTACGGCTGCCGCGCAAAAAATAGTCTGCGATTGTTCGCGGCGGCTGGCAATGGCGGGCAACCCCAGTGCAGTGCGGCATGCGCCCCGTGGCCTGCATCTGACGATTATCCGCCGCTGGCGCGCCCGCTGATCCGCCGCAACACGCGGTCCAGCGCGTCGTGGTACAGCGCATACGCGCCCTGGCGCGACAACGCGTTGTGCAACTGCTCGTTGATGCCGCCCGGCGTCATGCTGTGCGCCAACATCGCTGAAAACGCCTCGGCCGTGCGCGTCGTGTCGTTGGCGAGCCCAACACAATAGCCGGACAAAAACGCCCGCGCGTCGGCATAGTCGAGGCCTTGCTCGACGAGCCACGACGCCTGCGCTTCGAGCACCGCGTAGAAGCTCGCCATCGTCGCCGTCACGGCCGACAGCGCGTCGAACTTCGCTTCGCTATCCACTTCGACGGCTTCGCCGAGCGGCGCGAAGATCGCTCTGGCGACCTCGTCGGCCGGGCAGATCGCCGTGCTGCCCTTGCCCTGCGCAACGGCAGGCAGCGGCACCGTGCGCACGACTTTGCCGCCCGTGCGGGTGAGCGCGCGCAACTGCTCCAGCGAGACGCCCGCCATGAAACTGATCACGTGATGCCGCGCATCGAAGGTGAGCGCGCCCAGCACGTCTTGCGCGATTTGCGGCACCACTGCGAGGCAAACGACGCCTGAGTCGTCCAGCACCGCCTGATTGCTCGCGCAAACGCGGATACGCGCATCGCGCGCGGCCAATGCCGCCGCCGTTTTTTCATTGCGCGGCGACAGCGCAATCCGCTCGAAGGGCACGCCGAGGCTGAGCATGCCGCTCACGACGGCCTGTGTGATCGTGCCCGTGCCGATAAAACCTAGTCGCATGAGTTCTCGCATGAATAGCGCGCAAGCGCGGCGATGAAGCCGCACTTGCGCGTGTGTCGAACAGGCTCAGTCCAGCTTGAGCCAGGTGGTCTTCAGTTCACAATACTGGTCGTGCGCATAGACGGATTTGTCGCGCCCGCCGAAGCCCGATTGCTTGAACCCGCCGAACGGCGTGGACAGATCGCCCTCGCCGAAGCAGTTGACCGTCACGGTGCCCGCGCGAATCCGCGCCGCCACCTTGTGCGCGTGGTTCACGTTGTCGGTCCACAGCGATGCGGCGAGACCGTAGCAGGTGTCGTTGGCGATCCGCACCGCGTCGTCGATATCCGCATATTCGATGAAACAGACCACCGGGCCGAACACTTCGTCGCGCGCGATGCTCATGTCCGGCGTCACGTTGTCGAAGATGGTCGGCTCGACGAACCAGCCGCCGCTATCCGTGCGCGCCGCCTTGCCGCCGCACACCACGCGCGCGCCTTCCGCCTTCGCCTGTTCGATGTGGCCGAGCACCTTGTCGAAATGCTTCTGCTCGATCAGCGAGCCGAGCTTGACGTCGGGGTCGAGCGGATCGCCCGTCTTCCAGCCTTCGAGCACTGCCTGCACTTTTTCCAGCAGGCTCGCCTTCAGCGACGACGGCACCAGGATACGCGAGCCCGCGCTGCAGTTCTCGCCCATGTTCCAGAACGCAGCGGCGACAGCCTGCTCGGCAACGGCATCGAGATTCGCGACATCGGGCAGCACGACTTGCGGATTCTTGCCGCCGCATTCGAGCACCACGCGCTTCAGGTTCGTATCCGCCGAATAGCGCAGGAAGCGCTTGCCCGTTTCCGTCGAACCCGTGAAGGCGACGAGATCGACATCGGCATGACGGCCCAACGCCTGGCCCGCGCTTTCGCCGAAACCCGTCACCACGCTGAACACGCCTGCCGGCACGCCCGCTTGCAGCGCGAGGTCGGCGATGCGCAGCGTCGACAGCGAAGTCTGCTCGGCAGGCTTCACGATCACGCTATTGCCGACCGACAGCGCCGGGCCGATTTTCCATGCGAGCATCAGCGCCGGAAAATTCCACGGCAGCACCGCGCCCACTACGCCGATCGGCTCGCGCGTAATCATGCTGACGACGCCCGCGCCCGACGGCGACAGCGCGTCATAACGCTTGTCGGTGACTTCCGCATGCCAGCGGATGCACGCCGCCGATTCGGGAATGTCCAGCCCGAGACATTCGCTGATCGGCTTGCCCGCTTCGAGCGCTTCGAGCAGCGCCAGTTCTTCCGTGTTGTCTTCGATCAGTTGCGCGAGCCGCAGCAGTACCGCCTTGCGCTGCGCGGGCGCGGCCTTCGACCACACGCCGGATTCGAAAGCCTCGCGTGCGGCCGCGACCGCGCGGTCGATATCCTTCGTATCGCACTTCGCGATATCGGCGAGTACTTTTCCCGTCGAAGGGTTGAGCGTCGCGAAGGTCTCATTCGACGCCGCATTCGCGCGCTCTCCCGCGATAAACGCCCGGCCATCGAGCGACAAGGCTTGCGCTTTCTGCTGCCATTGCTGGTACGTTGTCATGTCCTGTCCTCACAGATTTAAAGCTCGGCCCCTGCCGAAAATTCCTTGACCCAGATGGCTGCCGACACCGCGACGTCGGCAATAGGCCGCACAGGCAGCGAGCGCGGATGCGGTTGGTTCAAAAGCTGGCGCACGAGATCGCTCGATTGACCGAGCGCATATTCGGCTATCAGCTTGCCGGACGCCGAGCCGCGGCTCAGACCCAGACCGTTGCAGCCAACCGCTTCGAACACGCCGTCGGCCCTGCGCCCGAACAGCGCGCCGTTGTTCGCCGACAGGCACAGCGGACCGCCCCACGTGTACTCGAGTTCGACGTCCTTCAGCATCGGGAAGCGCCGGTCGAACGAGCGTCGATGCAGGCTCTTCGCTTTCGCCAGATCGGCTTGCGACACTTCGAGGTTCGGCCGGAACGCAAAGTGATTGCGCACGCAGATGCGGTCGGTCATCAGGCGGCGCACCGTCGAGCCCATCGGGTCGGCAGGAATCAGCGACCATGAACGCGTGCCGCCCAGCCGTTCGACTTCTTCGGGGCGCATCACGCGCGTCATCGAGGCGAACGTGTACACGGGCAGCAGGCCGTTCGGATGGCCGCCGAACGTCGCGGCATAGGCATTCGTGCACAGGATCACGCGTTCGGCGACGATCCGGCCGCCCGCAAAGCTCAGCACCTTCGACAAGCCGTCGTCCTCGATCCGCTTCACTGCGCTGAGTTCGAAAACCTGCACGTTCTCCGGCAAGGTCGCGGCGAGCCCGCGCATCAACGCGGCAGGCTGCACGGTGCTGCAACCGGGCGTGAAGAGCGCGCCCTCGTAGAAGTCCGTGCCCGTTACCTTTGCGATCGCGGCCTGGTCCAGCCACTCGAATGCTTCGTCGATACGTTCGAGTCCTTCCGCGAAGTGCGCAAGCGCCGCGTGTCCCTTTCGATTCACCGACGCATGAAATTTGCCGTCGTCGCGCCAGTCGCAATCGATGCGATGCTGCTTCACGACCGAGCGCACATAGTCGATGCCGTGGCGCTGGAAGCGCACGTCCGCCTTGTCCGCTTCCACGCTGCGCGAATAACTTTCGCTGCTGATGTCGTGCGGCAGATCGACAAAGAAGCCGGAATTGCGGCCAGCCGTCGTGCGCCCGATGCGATCCGCCTCGACCAGCGCGATCGACGCATCCGGCGCAAGCTCGGCGAGCCGCCGGGCCGCGCACAGGCCCGTGATCCCGCCGCCGACCACGACCCAGTCGTAGCGCCGTTCCGACGACACGGCAACGGCAGGCCTGGGCGGCGGCAGGCTTTCCCACCATCCGTTGACGCCATCGGGAGCGGGAAAGCGCGCGAATTCCAGTTTCGAGGCCATGCAGATTTACTGAGCGTTGCGCAACAACGGACGAACGAGCTGGGCAAACTCGCTGCGTTCTGCTTCAGTGAGCGTGCCGAGCGGCGCGCGTGCAGCGCCCACGGGCGTGCCCGCCAGTTCGCAGCCGTAACGCACGTACTGGATGAATTTGCCGCTGCGCTCCAGCAGTTCGAGCACGGGCAACAGTTGCGCCATCAGCTTGCGGCCCGTGGTGAAATCGCCTTGCTTCACGCAGGCGTCGAACAGCGCCGTGTGCGCTTCCGGCAGGAAGTTGGACGCGCCGCCCACCCAGCTTTTCGCGCCCCACACGAAGAATTCCAGCGCCTGATCGTCCATCCCGCAGCTGAGCACCAGGCGGTCCTTGAAGTGCGTCGCGAGATGATGCAGATGCGCAATGTCGCCCGTGCTTTCCTTCATCGCAATGAAATTGGGGCGTTCGAGCAGCGACGACAGCACTTCGTCGCCGATTGCCGTCCCCGTGCGCGCCGGGAAGTTGTACAGCATGACGGGCATGTCGAGGCTGTCGTCGACCTTCAGCAGATGGGTCAGCAGTTCTTCCTGAGTCGGTTGTGCGTAGTACGGCGCAGCGAGCAACAGCGCGTTCAGGCCGGCCCGCTTCGCTTCGTGACCGAGGCGGATCACTTCTTTCGTAGTGGTCGCGTTGATGCCCGCAGTCAGATACGTCTTGCCGCCTGCGGCTTCGGCGACGGTGTTGAAGGTCTGCACGCGTTCATCGAAACTCAACGCGTAGTATTCGCCCGTGGTCCCGCCAATGCCAAGACCCGCGACGCGGCTCGCCAGATTCGCGGCGCGCTTGCCGAGCAGTGCGTGATCGATCTCGCCGTCGGCCTTGAACGGTGTGACGAGCGGTGTGTGGACTCCCTCGAAGCTCATGTCGGTTCTCTCTTGAATGGTTAAGATTGCGGCGCGCTGTAGTGGATGAGATCAGCCGCCCGCGTCATACGAGTGCTTCTGTATGCGAGTAGATGGGGAACTGGTTGCACAGGTCGCGCACGCGGCTGCGCACCGCGCGTTCCACCTGTTCGTCGCCGCCGGGCTCGTGTTCGAGCGCCGACAGCACTTCTAGAATCATCTCGCCGATCTGCTCGAACTGCGCCGTACCGAACCCGCGCGTCGTGCCCGCCGGCGTGCCGAGACGGATGCCCGACGTGACCGTGGGGTTCTCCGTATCGAACGGAATGCCGTTCTTGTTGCAGGTGATGCCCGCCCGCTCCAGCGCCTTCTCGGCCTGCGTGCCCGTCAGGTGCTTCGAGCGCAGATCGACGAGCAGCAGATGGTTGTCGGTTCCGCCCGTCACGAGGCTCAGTCCGCCGGACTTCAACACGTTGCCGAGCGCCTGCGCATTGCGCAGCACCTGGTCGATATAGGCGGTGAACTCGGGACGCAGCGCTTCGCCGAACGCAACGGCCTTGCCCGCTATCACATGCATCAGCGGCCCGCCCTGCAAGCCGGGGAACACCGCCGAGTTGATCTTCTTCGCGATGTCGCCGTTGTTGGTGAGGATGAAGCCGCCGCGCGGGCCGCGCAGCGTCTTGTGCGTGGTGGACGTCACGACGTCCGCGTACTGCACCGGGTTTTCGTGCCGTCCCGCTGCGACGATGCCCGCGATATGTGCCATGTCCACCATCAGCAGCGCGCCGACGCTATCGGCGATGTCGCGGAACGCCGCGAAGTCGAGCGCGCGCGGATAGGCCGAATAGCCGGCGATGATGAGCTTCGGCCGATGTGCTTCGGCAAGGCGGCGCACCTGGTCATAGTCGATGCGGTACGTGTCCGGGCTCACGCCGTATTGCACCGCGTTGAACCACTTGCCGGACAGCGCGGGGCGCGCGCCGTGCGTCAGGTGGCCGCCCGCATCGAGCGACATGCCCATCACCGTGTCGCCGGGTTTGACGAGCGCGAGCATCACCGCGCCGTTCGCCTGCGCACCCGAATGCGGCTGCACGTTGGCGAACTCCGCGTCGAACAGCGCCTTCACGCGGTCGATGGCGAGCGCCTCGACGCGATCCGCATGTTCGCAGCCGCCGTAGTAGCGCTTCGACGGATAGCCTTCCGCGTACTTGTTGGTCAGCACCGTGCCCTGCGCCTCCATCACCGCCGCCGAGACGATGTTTTCGGAAGCTATCAGTTCGATCTGGGTTTGTTGGCGGCGCAATTCCAGCGCGATCTCCGATGCGATGACAGGGTCGCGGCTCTGAAGCGTTTCTGCGAAAAAGCGCGAGTTCTCGTTCACGTGGTCACTCCGGGAAAAAATCGTGAAGCATGTAGTGCGGGACGGCGAATGCCTTTCGATGCGATGCCTGCAATGACGCTTATTGCTGCAACCAGGCCTTCAGCTTTTCCGGGTGCGCATCGACGAATTTCTTCGCGGCGGTTGCATAGTCGTTCGTGCTGTTGCCTTCGAATTCGATCGCTTCGACGTCGGCGAGCGTCAGCTTGAAATGCTTGAAGAACACGTCGGCGCGCGGGAACTTCGTCGCGAACTGCTTCGACGCGAAAGCGTGCACCTGCTCTTCGCCGCCCAGCGTGCCTTTCGGGTCCTTCAGATAACGCATCTGCCACTTCTGGAACAGCCAATGCGGGCTCCACACCGTCGCGACGATCCACTGCTTCGACTGATAGGCGCGCGACACACCGGCGAGCATCCCCGCCTCGCTCGACGATTGCAGGTTGTAGCCGTTCAGGTCATATGCCTTGATGGCCTTTTCGGAGGCCTGCATCAGACCGCCGCCGGGCTCGATGCCCTGGATCGTGCCGTTCAGCTTGCTCTTCACGTCCGGTTTTTCGAGGTCGGAAATGGTTGCGACCTGCGACTCGGGAATGTAGGCGGGCACGGCCCAGCCATTCTTGCCGCCCGTATAGATCACGCCGACATCTTCCATGTCGTTCTTGTATCGCGCGTAGTACGCGCCGTGCGTCACGGGAAGCCAGCCGCCGACCATGATGTCGAGATCGCCGCGCGCCACGCCCTGGTACTGGATGCCGATATCTGCCTGCACGAACTGGACAGGTTGCTTGAGACTGGTTTCGAGCGCGTACTTGGCGACGTTGGCGACGGCGAGCACGTCGGCCCAGTTGGTCACTGCCATCTTGATCGGCTCGGCTGCGAGCGCGTGGCCCGCGCCGGCGCTCATCGCGACGACCGTCGACACAGCCAGCTTCGCAACCAGCGATTTGAACAGATTGGTTTTCATATAGTACTCCTACGCGACTATGAAAATTTTCGAAAATGGAACGACATAGCGATGTGGTGTATTGCTTGACTTCCCGGCTTTACATGATGATGCTCAGGTTCTCGCCGCCGCACTCGGGCCGGCCTTGGCGGCGCGCACCGTGCTGCGCTTCGACTTCTTCGCTTTCACGCCGAAGCTCTCCGTCAGCCGGTCGAGCACGATGGCCAGCAGCACGACGCCAAGCCCGCCTTCGAAACCGATGCCGATATCGAGCCGCTGTATACCGCTCAGCACGTATTCGCCGAGACCGCCCGCGCCGATCATCGAAGCGACTACGACCATCGACAGCGCCATCATGATGGTCTGGTTCACACCCGCCATGATCGACGGCAGCGCATTCGGCAACTGGACTTTCCACAGCAGTTGCGCATCCGTGCTGCCGAACGAGCGGCCTGCCTCCAGCAGTTCTTCGCGCACCTGGCGAATGCCGAGCGTGGTGAGACGCACCACAGGCGGCATCGCGAACACGATGGTGGCGATAACGGCAGGCACCCGGCCCAGCCCGAACAGAATGACGGCGGGGATCAGGTAGACGAATGCAGGCATCGTCTGCATGAAATCGAGCAGTGAGCGCAGCACCATTTCGACGCGTTTGTTGCGTGCGCCCCAGATGCCCAACGGCACGCCGATCACGAGACTGAACACCGTCGCGGCGATCACCAGCGCAAGCGTCGACACCGTCTGCGCCCACAGGCCCATATAGTGAATCGCGAGCAGCGCAAGGCCGACGAAGATCGAGAACACGACACCGCGCCGCCACAGCGCAAAGGCCACGAGAAATACGAGCATCGCAACGAACGGAACGGCGGCGAGTCCGTCTTCCAGCAATTTGATGACAGCGCCCAGTGCGGCCGAAAACGCGTCGAAGCCGCCGCGAAAATGTTGAAAGAGAAAGTTGACGGCGTCTTCCGCAAACTTGCCGATGACTGACGAGTTCATGCTGCTCTCCGTTCCATGACCTGCTTGAGAATCGTCCGGCAGGACACGACGCCGGCGAGCTTGCCGGTGGTATCGGTGACGGGGACGTCGTGTTCCTGACTCAGCGCAATCGTGGCCAGTTGATGCAGATCCGCGTCGAGCGGGACTGCGTTCATGTCCTTCACGAACGCATCGCGGATGGGCTGCGCGCCCGTCTTGTGCAGCGATGCGGGTGTCACGCAGCCCTGATAGCGGCCCGCTTCGTCGCAGACATAGCCGCATTCGACGCCGCTATCGATCAGCTGATTCAGGTAGCGCTCGGAGGGCGCCGCGACGTCGCACGAAATCAGGCCACGCCCGACCGTCGTCATCAGGCTCGACGCCCTCAGGAAGCGCGACACGTCGACGTTGCGGAAGAAGTCGCGCACGTAGGCATCGGCGGGCGACTGGATCAGTTCGGCGGGCGTGCCGACCTGAATCAGACAGCCATCTTTCATGATGCCGATGCGGCCGCCGATCTTGATCGCTTCTTCGATATCGTGAGAGATGAACACGATGGTGCGCTGCTCTTCTTTCTGAAGGCGCAGCAGTTCGTTTTGCATTTCAAAGCGGATCAACGGATCGAGCGCCGAAAACGCTTCGTCCATCAGCAGCACGGAAGGGTTCACGGCGAGCGCGCGGGCAAGACCGACACGCTGCTGCATACCGCCCGACAGTTCGCCCGGCAGCAGCTTTTCATAGGAGCCGAGACCGACGCGCGTCAACGCGGCGCGCGCAATCTCGTAGCGTTGCGCCTTCTTCAGCCCCGCGACTTCGAGTCCGTAGGCAATGTTGTCGAGTACCGTGCGGTTCGGCAGCAGCGCGAACGACTGGAACACCATCGCCATTTTCTTGCGGCGCACTTCGCGCAATTCGAGCGTGGACATCGGCGCGATGTCGCGTTCTTCCAGAATCACCTGGCCCGAAGTCGGTTCGATCAGGCGGTTGAGCAGGCGCACGAGCGTCGATTTGCCGGAACCGGACAGGCCCATCACGACGAAAATCTCGCCCGCCTTCACGCTCAGGCTCACGTCGTTGACGGCGACCATGTTGCCCGTTTGCTCGAAAATCTCGTTGCGTCCGAGGCCTTGCCGGACCAGCTCGGCGGCGCGCTCGGGCTTCGGTCCGAAAATCTTCGACAGGTTCCTGACCGTGAGGATATCGGTCCCGGAGATCGCGACAGGTTTCGCCGCGGCGGCAACATCGTCCGCGCCGATCGCGCCCGGATGAAGCACGCTGTCCGGCGCAAATGTCAGGTTTGGGGTCATTTGTCGTCCCAGCTGGCAAGTTCAGGAAATTGGCATCGCGCGTCGGGTATAACCCGCGTTTGTCATTGCGCGGCGGCACTCGACTGCGAACCCGGCATTTGTTCGCAAAATATGGCGCCTTTCTTCCGGCTGGCAGAAGGATATGCGTCAGATGAAGTGAACATCGGGGTTAATGCATGAACTGCAGCGTATCAAGCCAATTTGCTTCATCCAGCTACATTTTCTGAGCTCTTTCCCATACCTTTGGTAATGGAAGCCGCTGCGTGTCGGGCGAGCGGCGCACGTGTGCGCTGCGGACGAAGCCCGCGCACCTAGACAGGACGAGGGTTTGCGGGCTATGCAAGTGAACCGCCGCGGTCACGTCGATCGACGGCGTGCCGGCGCCTTTCAGATGGCTTTGTAGGGATAGTCCCAGGGCGGCAAGGCGTGCTGTCGCCGCTGCTTTACGTGTGCGGCCCTCTGGGCGGCGGCATGCGCGTCGCGCGCTACTTGACACACTGTGGCAACCGCCCGCCTTGTTTTGCAATAACCAGTTTTAGGAGTCTATCCGCCGATATGAAAGCAACACCGGCCATTGGAGTGACGGATTTGTGAATGGGGCGACGGGCAGCTATTGGCCGACTAGAGTCTCAGGCGACCAGCCGAAACCGACGGAACTGGCAATCTGCGATTAGTCCGTTCGCCTCGGGGCGTGAGAATCGCTCGCTGCTACAAGTGCAGATCAATCGTGCAAGCTTGTTGGCGTTGAGCTAGGGCTGGTCTACGCGACCTAGCCGAGGCGCGCTAAAAGGTTTTCTGGTTTGAGGTGCGTATATCGCTTCAGCATCTGCATACTACGATGGTCCGTTATCGACGCCACGACGCGCCGATCTGCCGATCACATGTATCATGTGTTGGACAACTGCAATTTGCAACACGCGGCGATTTTGCAATCGAATTGCAGATTCCAGCGGGCATCAGAGGGCCGAGCATCGATTGGCAAGAATATTTCGTTGTGTGATCGGTCGAACGAAAAGCACGTCATCAGTTCTGTTATTTTTTGCCAGACGATCGCTCGAGCGAGTTTAGAGAGCAAGCAAACAATCAAAAAACGCTTTATGTCCGCGACAGGGGATCGCCTCCTATGAAAGAGCTGCTGTTGGTCGCGTTATTGGCAGGCATCGTATGGATGCTCTGGAGCGCACTGGCAGCGAAGCCTGCTCCACCCGCTCCGGTCGACGATCGAACGTCCCAAACGGATCCTCAACTTCGGCACGTACAGGACGCGTTGCAATTCGCTAGGACGCGGCGTGACACGCTTGCGGCAAAGCAACTCAAGGAGGACACCTGGCATAGGGAATATGGACAAGCAAAGCTCGCCGAGCTGGACCGACTCAGCGGCGAAAGGTTCGAAGCATATCTGGCCGGCTTGTTTGGGCAACAAGGCTATGCAGTGGAGCTCACGGCTGTCACTGGCGACTATGGCGCCGACCTTATCCTCATCAAGCACGGACGTCGGATCGCCGTACAGGCTAAGCGCTATACCGGGAGCGTGGGCGTGCAGGCCGTTCAGGAAGCGCTGTCTGGCCGCGCCTACTACAAGTGTGATTGCGCGTGGGTCGTCAGTACCGGCAAATTCACTCCGAACGCTTTGGAACTGGCGGCACGGTCAGGCGTGTCGCTGATAGACCGAGGCGCCATCGCAAAACTCATCGCGCAATACGCAGCAAAATCGGTTAGCGCTTAGGTCAAAAACGTCGCATCATAAAACGGGGATCGCGTATGTTTGATCGACAAAACCTGCCCGTCAAGCCTGGATCGGGACATCTTGATGCGTCGTCAAATAAGAGTGGAAGCCTTATCGCGCGTGGAATTGCGGCATTACACAACAGCAGAATTCCGGCTTCATCAGTGTCCGTTAGAGGCGCATTCAATGCGCCGGAAGCGATCAATCAACTGTCGTATCGCAACAAGGTATGGCGCCGCATCGTCAACGGCGAAGAAACGCAACTCACGCGCGAGAATGCTGACTCGGGCGACATCGAGCCGGTGCCGATCGTCTCGCTCGTCGTGCTGGACCACAACAAGGGTCGCAGCCGTGCGTACTACGGGGGCGCGTTCGAGGACGGCGCGAACAAGGCACCCACGTGCTCGTCGATGGACGGCGTGAAACCGGAGGCAGGCGTGAAGGAGCCCTGCTCGCCGACGTGCGCCACATGCCCGAACGCGGTCAAGGGTTCAAAGTTCACGGAAACGGGTAAGCTAGTGATGGCGTGCGCGCCGTTCAAGCGCATCGCTGTCGTGCCAGCTGGCCAGATCAACGCCCACCCGGTGATGCTCCTGCGTCTTGCGCAGACGTCGGTGTGGGACAAGGACAACGCGGCCAACGAGGCGCAGGGCTGGTACGCATGGGATCAGTACCTCGACATGCTGCGTGCTCGGGGCGCGAAGCACGCGGCAGCGGTCGAGACGCGCGTGAAGTTCGATCGACGTGTACCGTATCCGAAGCTGCTGTTCAGCGCCTCGTGCTGGCTCGATCCCGATGAAGCCGCCGCTGCGGGGGCCAAGCTCAAGAACGATGCGGACGCCATCACGAAGATTCTGATTGGCGACGCGGCCCACGATGGCGTCGCGGGCTCGCCGGACATCCCGAGCGAGGGCTCGGCACTGGACGATGCAGCTGCTGATGAGGCGATTACAGCGGCAGCAGCAGCGGCAGCAGCAGCGGCAGCGGCAGCAGCAGCGGCAGCAGCGGCAGCAGCAGCAGCGGCCGACAACGGCAATCTCCAACCGCGCGCCACCCTCAACCAACTGTCGTATCGCAACAAGGTATGGGGCCGCATCGTCAACGGCGAAGAAACGCAGCTCACGCGCGAGAATGCTGACTCGGGCGACATCGAGCCGGTGCCGATCGTCTCGCTCGTCGTGCTGGACCACAACAAGGGTCGCAGCCGTGTGTACTACGAGGGCGCGTTCGAGGACGGCGCGAACAAGGCACCCACGTGCTCGTCGATGGACGGTGTGAAGCCGGACGCAGGCGTGAAGGAGCCCTGCTCGCCGACGTGCGCCACATGCCCGAACGCGGTCAAGGGTTCAAAGATCACGGAGACGGGTAAGGTAGTGATGGCGTGCGCGCCGTTCAAGCGCATCGCTGTCGTGCCAGCTGGCCAGATCAACGCCCACCCGGTGATGCTCCTGCGTCTTGCGCAGACGTCGGTGTGGGACAAGGACAACGCGGCCAACGAGGCGCAGGGATGGTACGCGTGGGATCAGTACCTCGACATGCTGCGTGCCCGGGGCGCGAAGCACACGGCAGCGATCGAGACGCGCGTGAAGTTCGATCGACGTGTACCGTATCCGAAGCTGCTGTTCAGCGCCTCGTGCTGGCTCGACCCTGATGAAGCGGCTGAAGCCGTGCGAGCTCTCGAGGATTTGGCCGTTGAAATCGCCCATATCCTACAAGGCGCTTAGTTTAGGAACGCGGCGGTAACGGCGGCCCTGCCTGCCGGAGCTGACGCGGAGGCCGGGGACGTTTACAAAAATTGAGATGACAATCAACCGGTGCGGGACTCAACGCGATGTATGGATACGTCCGTCGGATGTTGCGAGTTGCACGCAGAAGAACAGTTGCAATTTTCGCGGCTTCATAAACTCGGCCGCCAACTTTGACAGCTTGAGGATGGGAATAACATGCTCCCAGAAGAACAAGAGCTGACCCGCCTGGAGACCGAACAAGGGGAACTTGAAGAACGGGTCGCGTCGGCCGAACTTTCATTGGAAACCATCAAAACTGAGACTGCACGGTTTCAGAGGCGGTATTACCAGACCGTGGGGCGGTTGTATGCGGAGTTGGATGAACTGGACGCTAAATTTGCCGACGCTCAGGCGGCGCGAATTCCTGGCGATGCGGCTGCTCGAGCCGATGCACAGGCGGCGCATGAGCAAGCCAGAAAGTCAGCGGAGGAGGCGGGTCTGATCGAGGTTTGCCCCGGACCGCCACCCGCGATTACCCCTGAACTTAAGCAGGCATACCGGCAGGCGGCCAAGCTGATTCATCCCGACCGCGCTACCACGGACCGCGAACGTCAACGTCGAACCACGCTGATGGCGCAGGTGAACCGGGCATATGAGCGCGGCGATAAGGAAGCCATTGAAAAGCTGATTCTGGAGTACGGGCACGACCCCGAAGCGATTGCTGGTGCCGACATAGCCTCACGCAT
The DNA here is from genome assembly GCF_000020045.1 of Paraburkholderia phymatum STM815. Classification (GTDB taxonomy): domain Bacteria; phylum Pseudomonadota; class Gammaproteobacteria; order Burkholderiales; family Burkholderiaceae; genus Paraburkholderia; species Paraburkholderia phymatum. Next base: position 1,506,637 of record NC_010625.1, read on the forward strand.
CGTGAGAGCCATCCGACGGATCGCGCAACTCCGCCGCCGCTTGACGGAGGCGCAGGAAGAATTGGAAGTCCACCAGGCGACGGAGCTTTTTCAACTCAGAAAGACCGTCGAGGAAGCCGAGGCAATGGGTGGCGATCCGTTGAATGAATTGGCGCAACAATTGATGCAGGAGCTTTCCGAACGAGGGATTCAGTTGGAGATGGAAACTTGCCAATAGCATGCGCGACAAAACTTGGCCAAGTTCAGCGGACGCCCATGCCCCGTCGCCTGTTGGAACTCCACCTCTCGAGGCTCAGTGTCGTCGCGGAGTACTGCGCGAAGTTCTCGTGCCCCACCTTCATGACAACTGTCTCGCGACGCGAGAATGGACAGAGCGGCCGATGGGCCGTGCTTGATTGCACATGCGCCGATTCCGCCAGTTGGTTCCGCCAACGCTCCGGCGCGAGGCCGTGAGTACGAATACGACCCTTCTCTGCCGCTCACGCTTTACTTCCAAGTGGCCGTTCCCAAGCTGAGTTGAGACGCGTGACGAGAACGTGAACGCTCTTCGAACTGAGCTCAAGTCTGCGCGGAATCATTACTTGGCAATATAACGTCCATACAGCCAGTCGGAAACGTCTTTTGTGGTTGAATCATCGACATAGTATTGCGAGTGGCGAAGCAGTTCTGTCCCAATTCGAGGACATTTGCAGATGAACGTAACCCCCGCCCAGCCCGGAGGCGCGACGTCGACATTTTCATGAACAACCAATTCCGTAGCGATGCTCGTGTCTCCAAAGACGAGCATCGTCGGAAGTGCTGCAGGGATTCTAAGCAATATTATTAACGGGGACAAAACAATGGCCGCTAAAGTGCCATATGTAACGGTGTAAAGGACGAATGCAGCCGAGCTAATGACGCCAGCGCCTAAACTGCGGAGTATCGCCTGCATACTTGATCGGCCTTCCTTCCATTTCTCATGCCATCCAACCACCACCGCAGTACCAAGAAAAATGGCAAAAGCAATTAGCGCAAGCGTTACACCTAATAGGCTTACAGTCGCATTCAGAATCTCAGCCGATAACAGTTTGGCGATAAGCCCTGCGGATCCATCGAAAGCCTCGATTCCTCTGACAGCTTCGTCGTCTCCTTTAGCCCGAACAATGGCCAAATGCAGATTCATTGGTATTTCCGCTTGCAAGGTAACCGTGAGTCTTGTTTGTTCGTCTCTTACCTTGTCGAAGACAACCCGTGTCACCATTGCTTCCCATTTCTCCCTAGCCTCTCGGGCCGCCGGGCTTTCCTTATAACGAGAGTGTACCGATCCATCGCTAGCGTAGTCCGTTCCGTCCACCACAAGCGCCCAATTTCCAACAATGTAACCGCAAACGCCGGCAGTAGCTATTAACAGAGTCCCCACTGCTCTGGAAATCACGAAATCAAACTTCAGTAATAGAGACCCCAAAAGACCAACTGCGGAAATGGCTAACATTACCGAACAAAGTAAAGCGAACCATGTGACAAAGCCGATTTCGCCAACGACCAATTTCGCTAAGTCATCGTTCTCAACATCCCTTTTTTCGATCACGATAAAAGGGGTTCCCAATGTGACGATTGCGTCTGCGATTCCTTTTGAGTCGAACTCTCGCTGAGCATAGAGCGCCACGTTACCTCCGTGGCTATGAGCGATCACAAAGATCTTGGCGGCTGGATAATGTTGACGCAAATCTTTCTGGAGTCGCGCTAAGTGAACTGCGGCCGTTACGCGATAAAAATTTGTATTGTTGTATCTGCCGCCTGATATGCCTGTCCAGATAAAAGGCTGAAACATCACTCGAACGTTTCCGAAGCGCTGGGCAACGGTTTTGATAAAAGGTGAATTCGGACGCATCCACTCCGCATCTGTACTAAAAGTCCCGTGAATCAGGATGACAATAACGTCCGGTGTTCCGCCGAGTTCAGTTTGTGAGGGAAAGGGCGTTGGGAACAACGTCGTGGCTTCCGACGACCATCGGATCACAGCGGACGCCGTTAGGATCACGAGCGTGACGGCGGTTATCAAGCCTAGCGCCTTGGCCCAACCCAACCTTCCGACCATCCAGAAAGAAACGCCGATGAGACCGATGGCAAAAAAACCGAAGCCGGCGATCCCAACATCGAACAAGCGTAGTTCACCGGAATGCCAACGCGTTAAATCGTGCAACATTGCCAATGTAACGACAATTGCGTACATACCGACAACAAACATCCGAAACAATCTGGCGCCGCGCGTTGCCATTATCGTCGCTCAAACGTTAGAAGTGTGGTGGTGCCATTATGAGCTTTTCCGAGGGCCTGCTTTTTTAGGAGAATCGTTGCCTTCGTGTGAAGCGGCGTCAAGTTTCACAACTTGCAAGCTTTCTCTGAGGCAATATACGCAATGGTTATAGTTGACCGCATTCCTGTTGTCTGATGCAACGCTGCCGGCTCGCGTGGGACCGAAGGGCGAATGTATGCTGCGTTATGGTCACCCGCAAACAGCGCTTGGATGGCCGCTCATGGCCGAGGCCGTGTGAAAACGCGCTGCCCGCGAAGCCTTTTCAAAAATCGACTCTTCAGAACGACGCGTATTGGCTTGGTGACGACTCGGGAAGGGTAAAGTGACACCCGAAAACCGAGTACTTTTGCGTTTTCACACGGCCTCGGCCGTTAATTGCCAATCGGTGTGCAATCAACGAAATCATTGCGCGATCGGCAACACACGACCCTCAGCAGTCGATGGACTGAATCACTCGAACGGCTCAATCTGACGTCAAAACAGTCATTCGAGTGAGATCATGCACGTTGCTCTGCGTTGCGCCGGATCGTCAGAATTTGTGGCGAATTCCGACTCGCAGCGAGACTTGCTTGTTGGTGGTCGATGGCGTCAGACCGGTGATCTGTGCCACAGCGCTTTGTCCCAGCGAGTCTGTGCCGCTCGCCTTTTCATACACCGCGATCGTATAGACGTCGGTGCGCTTCGACAGGAAATAGTCCACGCCTGCGCTGAACAGGTTGTAGTTCGCGCCGCCTTTGCCGCCGGCGCCGCCATTACGCGTGTAATCGTATGCGATGCCGGCGAGCAGCGAAGGCGTGAACTGATACTTCGCGTTGATCTCCGCGTTGTTGAACGCTGCAGTACCCTTATAGCCCAGCGGATTCGGTCCCGACGCCGAACCCATGTCCCCGAAACGCGTATTCGAATAGGCGAGATTCACGTTGAGTCCGCCGAGCGTCACGCCAGCGCCGACACCCGCAATCTCAAGGCGATTTGCCGATGCGTATCCGGCAAACACGGGATTGCTCTCGGGACTGGTCGCGCTGCCGAAGCTCCCCAGGTTATTCGTCGTCGCCGGGCCCGCATTTGGATTCGCGCCGAAGAACGATGTGTTCGGATTGCGGATGTTCAGATACCCTGCACCGATCGAAAACGGACCATTGGCGTACGCAGCACCCGCGCCCCAGATCCAGTTGCTGGAAAACGAACCGGGCGTGCCGCCGAGATTCATCATCGCTTCGACGGTCAGCCCGCGATAACTCGCGCTGCGGAACTTGATCGAGTTGTTGATGCGGCGCGTGTTGAGGGCGTTGTCGAGATCGCTGGGATGCGAACTCATGTAGCCGCCCCACTGTGGCGCTGCGAGAAACGGCCCGTACAGATCGACGACCGGGTCGTACTGACGACCCAAGGTTACCGACCCGATCGGATTGCTCAGACCGACATACGCCTGACGTCCGAACAGCGCGCCGCCCTGATTGGCCACGCCGTTGTTGCTATAAAAGCCACTTTCCAGCACGAAGATCGCCTTGAGCCCGCTGCCGAGGTCCTCGCTACCTCTCAGGCCCCAACGACTGCCTTGCAAACCGGCCGATCCGCCTTCGATCATCGCAATCTGATGTCCGCCAACGAGTCCCCGCGAAGTCTTCGCCGTCTGCACGTTGTTCGTGTAGTTCAAGCCGCTATCGATAAGACCGTATAGCGTGACATTGCTTTGCGCATAAGCGAACCCCGTTGATCCACTTAGTATGACTAATGACAATAGCGACTTCTTCATTGAAAAGATCTCCTCCAGGTAACAATTTTTTGTCTAGTGACTCTGATTGGCGACAGCGCCATGCGTGTCGGCATCACGCTGTTCATGCACGCGAATAAAGAACGTCATGAAGAACGATGCAACGAGCAATGCGGCGAGGAACAGCAAACCAGGCGTCGCGCTCTGACCAGAGCCTTTGATATAGCCAATCGCAAACGGCCCGACAAAGCCGCCCAGATTGCCGACGGAATTGATCACCGCAATCGATACCGCCGCCGTCGAGCGCGTCAGGAACAGCGTCGGCAGAGCCCAGAACGGCGACTTGAATGCGTACAGGCCGGCGAGGCTCACGCTGATGAGCGTAATCGATACATAGGGGTTATTCGTGAGTCCGGCGCCGAGCAGCGCGAGCGCGGCGACCGCGAGCGGAATCGCCGAATGCAGGCGCCGTTCGCTATGACGGTCGGAACTGCGCGACCACAGCACCATCACGATCGTCGCGAAGATATACGGAATCATCGCGATGAGGCCGACTTGCGTGTGGCTCAGCGTCTTCGAAAAACCCTTGATGATCTGCGGCATCCAGTAACCCACGCCGAGACTGCCGCACTGATACACGAAGTAAATGAACGACAGATACAGCACTTTCGGATTGGTCATCGCCTTGAGCGAGCCGAAGTGCTTCGCATCGGGCCGCGCCTTGCGGTCATTGGCCAGTTCGTTCAGCAGCCATTCCCGTTCCGCGGGCTTGAGCCACTTCGCGTCGGCGGGACGGTCGGTCAGATAGAGGAAGCACAGAATGCCGCCGACCAGCGCAGGTGCGCCTTCGAGCACCAGCATCCAGCGCCAGCCGCTCCAGTTCAGCCAGTGGACGCTATCCATGATCCACGTGCTGAGCGGCGCGCCGATGATGTACGACACGGGGATCGCCGCCGTGAACAGTGCAACCGTCGTCGCGAGTTCTTTCGAGCGGAACCAGTACGTCAGATAGACGATGATGCCGGGGAAAAAGCCCGCCTCGGCAACGCCCAGCAGAAAGCGCAATACATAAAGCTGGGTAGCGTTCTGCACGAACGCAGAACCGACGGAAACCATGCCCCACGTCACGAGGATGCGAGCGATCCACACACGCGCACCGTACTTGTTGAGCATCACGTTGCTGGGCACTTCGAAAATAAAGTAGCCGATAAAGAAGATGCCCGACGCGAACCCAAACGCCTCGCTGCTCAACGCGAGATCGCGATTCATCTGCAACGCCGCGTAACCGATATTCGCGCGGTCCAGATACGAAATGATGTAGAGAATGAAAACGAACGGAATGATCCGCCAGGCGATCTTGCGCACAAGCGCGCGCTCGTCGATGGCCTGTGTGGCTTGATTGGCTTGCATGTGTCTCTCCACTGGCGGGCGCGCCCGCCAGGTTCTTTTGAAATCGGTACGGCGCGAGTTACGCGTGCTGCGGCGAGAACACCATGCACACGGGGCTGCCCGAATCCACGGAAAAGCCCGTTGGCTTTAGCTGGCCCGTCGCGGCATTCACGGCGAATGCGACGATCGTGTCGCTGTCTTCGTTGAGCGCATACATGAAGCGGCCGTCGGGCGTGCCCGTCATGAAGCGCGGCGTGCGGCCCAAGGTCGGCTCGGCGTCGATGAACGTCAGATGGCCTGTCGCCTGGTCGATACGAAACACGGCGATGCTGTCGAAACCGCGATTCGACGCATAGACGAAGCGCCCCGAAGGATCGACTTCGATCTCCGACGCACGGCTATTGCCCGTATAGGTATCGGGCAGCGACGACACGATCTGCACCGGCGTCAGCGCGCCATTGCCCGACGAATAGCGGTAGGTCGTCACGGTCGAATCGAGTTCGTTGACGACATACGCATATGCGCCCTTCGGATGAAACGCGACGTGCCTCGGCCCCGCCGTTTCGCGCGACACGACGAAGCCCGGCGTGGCAGGTGTCAGTTGGCCGTCCTTGAAGCGGAACGTGAAAACGCGGTCCAGTCCCTTGTCCGGCACGATCACGAACTCGCCCGTCGGGTCGAACGGATTGAAGTGCGGCTTGGCCTGCTTCTGTTCGACGCGATGCGGCCCGACCGGGCCTTCGAGATGCACCAGTTGGGTCAATTCCTGCAGCGAACCGTCAGCCGCGATCGGCAGCACGGCGAGGCTCGCGCCGATATGGTTCGACACGACGATGTAGCGCCCCAACGGATCGATCGCGAGATGCACGGGGTTCTTGCCCTGCGTGCTCTGACGGTTCAGAAACGTGAGCTTGCCCGACGCCTTGTCGACCTTGAACGCGCTGATATCGCTCGCGTCGCCATGCACGGTGTAAAGGCGCTCGCCGTTGCGGCTCAGCGCGAGAAATGACGGGTTGACGAGGTCCTTCACGAGCTGGACGAGTTCGAGCGCGCCCGTTTCCGTATCGACCTGATAGACGCTGATGCCCTCGCCGTGGGCATTCCGCTCGCGGGTCGTCCGCGATCCGACATAAGCAAACATGGGTTTCTTTCCTTTGAGATCTGTCTGGCGCAACGCCTGGTCCTCCGCGAAAACCGGCCCGGCGACCGCGCCGATCGCGGCCAATGCGCCAAGCGCCGCGGCTTGCTGAACGAAGCGCCGCCGCGCATCGTTCGGGCCCGTTTTTTCTGGCGGTGCGCGCCAGTCGTAGCCGGTTTTCTTCACGTGATGTCTCCGCAATGTTGTATCTGGGGTTTGCACTAGATTGCATTTTTACCTGTCAAAGTGCAAAAATACAGTCATGGAAAACACTTACTCCCCCACTGAAGCCCGTTTGAGCGTCGATGGCGTGTCGCATCGCTATGTCGATCTGCCGGGTCTGTTCGGCGACAAGCTGCGTGAATTGCCCGTCGTGCTGCGTCTGCTGCTGGAAAACGTCATCCGCAACACGCAGGGCGAAGAGCGGCGGCAGGCCGTGGAAGGCATCCTCGCGTGGACGGCGCGCGCCACCAGCGAAGCCGAAATCGCGTTTCAGCCCAACCGCGTGCTGATGCACGACACGACCAGCACACCCGCGCTCGTCGATATCGCCGGCATGCGCGATGCGCTCGCGGAAGCGGGCGCCGATCCGGCGACGCTGAACCCGGTGCTGCCCGTCGATTCATCCGTCGATCATTCGCTGGCCGTCGAGTACTTCGCGCAACGGGACGCAGCCCCGTTAAACCTCAAGCTGGAATTGAGGCGCAATGCCGAGCGTTACCGCTTCCTGCGCTGGGCGTCGAAGGCGTTGAAGGGTGTGCGCATTCATCCGCCGGGCACGGGGATCATGCATACGATCAACCTGGAGCAGCTCGCCACCGTGGTTACCTCGGTCGAGCGCGATGGCGAGAAGTGGGCCGTGCCCGACACGCTGATCGGCACAGATAGCCACACGCCGATGATCAACGGCATCGGCGTGCTGGGCTGGGGCGTGGGCGGACTCGAAGCGCAGACGGTGATGTTCGGCATGCCTGTGATGCAGCGCATTCCCGATGTGATCGGCGTGCGTCTGACGGGCGCGATGCAGCCCGGCGTGCTCGCCACTGATCTCGCGTTGACGGTCACGCAGCGCCTGCGCGCAATCGGTGTCTCGGGCGAGTTCGTCGAATTCTTCGGTCCCGGCGTGACCACGCTCAGCGCGGGAGACCGCGCGGTGGTGGCGAACATGGCGCCGGAATACGGCGCATCGACGGGTTTTTTCCCGATTGATCAGCACACACTCGATTATCTGCGCTCAACCAACCGGGCGGAAACATCGATCAAACTGGTCGAAGCGTTCGCGCGACGCACTGGGACGTGGTTCGAGCCGCAAGCCGAGCCGCGCTACACGCGAACCATCGATATCGATCTCGCCAGTATCGGCATGCATATCGCCGGGCCGCGCCGTCCGCAGGATCTGATCGATTACTCGCAGACAGCAACTACGCTGGCCAAGCTCGACTTTCAGTCTGCGCAACCGCATCGGTCGATGCCGAAGCATCCCGTCGCCATTGCCGCGATTACGAGTTGCACAAACACATCCGATCCGGCTTTGCTGATCGCAGCCGGTCTGCTTGCGCGCAAAGCTCGCGCGTTGGGATTGAGCGTGCCGTCGTGGGTGAAGACGTCACTCGGTCCGGGTTCGCCCGCCGCCGCTGCGTATCTCGAACGCGCCGGGTTGATCGACGATCTCTCGGCGGTCGGCTTCGATATCGTCGGCTATGGGTGTACGACGTGCATCGGCAACTCCGGGCCGTTGACGGAGCCGATCCGCGCAGCGCTCGCGCAAAAGAGCATCTATCCCGTCGCGATGCTGTCGGGCAATCGCAATTTCCCCGGCCGCATTCATCCCGATCTCGATCTCGGCTTCATCATGTCGCCGCCGCTGGTGATTGCCTTTGCCCTCGCTGCCGACGCGGAAAAAGACCTGAGTGTCGATCCGATCCAGCAAACTTCGGACGGCAAGCCCGTGTATCTGCGCGACCTCTGGCCCACACGCGATGAAGTCGACGCACTCGTACGCGCGGCCGCCGATCCACAAGACTATCCACGCGCCTTCGCGCTCGCCAGCCAAAACCCGGCGTGGCACGATCTCGACGCGCCTGACAACGCGAGGTTTCCGTGGAATCCGGCATCGACTGCGCTGCGACGTCCGCCGTTCGCATCGGCGACGCAGGGCAGCCAGCTCGGCCGCTATAGCGCGTATCCGCTACTCGTGCTCGGCGACGACGTGACGACCGACCACATTTCGCCCGCAAGCGCGATTCCGAAAGACAGTTTCGTCGCGGACTTCCTCGTCTCGCGCGGTGACGATCGCGACGATCTCAACGTATTCGCCTCGCGACGCGGCAACTGGGAAGTGATGATGCGCGCCGCCTTCTACAACCGAACGCTGGTCAACAGCCTGCGCGCTGGCATGCCCGTCGCGCACACGTTGCATGTACCGAGCGGCGACGTGATGCCGATCTTCGAAGCCGCGCAGCGTTACCGGGATGATGGCGACTCCGTCGTGCTCGTCGCAGGCGAGCGCTACGGCACAGGGTCGTCGCGCGACTGGGCAGCCAAGGGACAGCGGCTCCTCGGCATTCGCGCGGTGCTGGCCGTGAGCTTCGAGCGTATCCATCGGTCGAACCTGATCGGCATGGGCATTCTGCCGCTGCGCTTTGCCGGCGGCGCCAATCCCAACACGCTCGAATTGCAGCCCGGTGATAAGCTCGAAGTCGACGCCGTGAGTGATACTCTGTCGCCTCGTTGCAGGGTGGCCGTGCGCGTGGTCCGCGCAAACGGCAGCGTGCAGCCCATCGAAGCGACGGCGGCCGTCGAGACGCAACTCGAATGCACGCTGTTGCGTTCAGGCGGCGTCATCCCGCTGATATTGCAGAAAAGTTTGCAGGCACAGGAGGCTTGAGACCGGGCCTCTGCTGCCGCACTTGCGTTTTTATTGGCGCCGCTGTGTGCGCCTGGCGCTAAAGGCCGAAAGCAGAAGGCACGACTCAGATGATCGACAGATCCATTGCGACCCAGATTGTTGAACTGATCAAGACAGAAGGACTCGACGCCGGCGCGCATCTGCCCGCGCAGATGCTGGCCGACCGTCTGCGCGTTTCACGCTCGCCCGTCAACGAAGCGCTTGCACTGCTGCACGAAAAAGGCATCCTGACGCGCGAGAAGAATCGCGGCTTCTTCGTTGCCAAGCCTGTTGTCGAGCCTCTGGCGGATGTCGTCGGCGAGTTGGGCCTCGCGGAAACCGATCTCGTGACGAGCGTGTATTTCCAGATCGCAGATGACCGACTGAAAGGCGAATTGCCGGATGAGTTTTCCGAGCAACTGATCCGCAACCGCTACAGCTTGACGAGCGCGCAGCTGACGACCGTGCTTGGACGCATCGCGCAGGAAGGCTGGGCCGAGCGCAAGCCCGGCTACGGCTGGCAGTTCTCGCCGATGCTGACCACGCCCGACAGTCTGCTCAAGTCGTACCGTCTGCGTCTCGCACTCGAACCCGCTGCGTTGCTGGAGCCGGGTTACCGCCTGGAGCGCAAGGTGCTCGAACGGTGTCGCGATGTCGAGAAGCATCTGCTGGCGGGCGGTATCGAAACCGATACGGCGGACCAGTTGCACGATCGCGGCGTGCGCTTTCACGAATCGCTGGTCGAAGCTTCAGGAAACAGTTTTTTCATCGACACGATCAGACGCGTCAATCGCGTGCGACGGCTGCTGTCGTATCGCTCGATGCAGCATCGCGAGCGCTATGTCGAACACGCGAAGCAGCATCTGCATCTGCTGGAACTGCTCGAACGCGAGCGCAACGAAGAGGCCTCGGAGGCGATGCGCGAGCACTTGCTGCATACGCTCGACGCGCTCTCGCGCATCAGTGAGATTCTTGAACCTTAAGGCCGCGACCACCCGATAACGCGGCCGCCACGGAGCATCCATGACTATCGATTCATCCGTCGTCACCGCGTTCACGCCCACCGGCAAGGTGCGCGCGTCGATCAATCTCGGCAATCCGATTCTCGCCAACAGGCACGCCGAAACGGGCGAACCGTTCGGCGTGTCCATCGATCTGGCGCGCGCGTTCGCCGAAAGACTCGGTGTCGAACTGGAACTGGTCGTCTTCGATGCGGCAGGGAAATCGGTTCAAGCGATTAACGAAGAGCGCGCGGACTTCGGCTTTTTCGCCATCGATCCGTTACGCGGCGAAATGATTACATTCACTGCGCCGTATGTGTTAATCGAAGGCTTCTATCTGGTGCGCGACGACTCGCCCGTCAGGACGAATGCCGATGTCGATCAGCCGCACAACCGCGTCGCTGTCGGCAAGGGCAGCGCATATGACCTGCTCCTGACGCGCGAACTAAAGGCCGCGGAGATCGTGCGCGCGCCGACGTCTCCCGCCGTCGTGCAGACGTTCCTCGAACAGGATCTGGAAGTCGCTGCAGGCGTGAAGCAGCAGCTCGAAGCCGATGCACAGAGGGCCGGCGGACTTCGTCTGCTCGACGAGCGCTTCATGGTGATCCAGCAGGCGATGGGCACGCCAAAGAGCTGCGGTGAAGCAGCTGCTGCGGCGCTGCATGCATTTGTCGAAGAGATGAAGGCTTCAGGGTTCGTCGCCGATGCGCTGAGAAGGCATCGGATCGCTGGGGCGTCGGTGGCGCCGAAGGCGTAGTTCTGGACGAGATGGTTCCGAACGAGGAACGCACAAACGTGCGGCAGATCCGCCTCTCAAAGCGGTCATCGGTCTCACGCGGTCGGATGACCGGATTTGGCCGAACCCGGTCTGACGTAGAACGGCCGGCGTCCTCGGCCATTGATCGGCCGTGTCGGGCAGCAAGCGACCCGATCCGGCCACGTAGCCCTGCGTCATTTTACTGGCAGCTTCGAAGTAACAACAGCCATCCGCCAGCAGGTGCCCTTAGTTATCAGCTCCACGTCGTTACGCCGAAGCCACATAAGCAGTGGGAAATGAATCGGATTTGCAACACTTTTTGTCAGATAAAAAAAGCAATGCGTTCTTTTCTCTTATGTACGTGCAATCGACCCCGGCGATCCTTTGATCGTTGCGGAGGTGCACGCGCAAACGTTATCTGTTTGTCAAATATGATTCGATACTGAAACAATTCTTGATCTTTCGTCGGGCGATCGATCTACAGAATGCTGGCGTCCCGTGATGCACGTTGACAGCTGCGAGTTGGCCTATAACTTGCGTGCGTATTTTTCAGAAAAACTCGCCGGACGAACGGCTTTATCCGGCAATGTAATGAAATCGCTCGTGATCTTCTTGAGCATATATCGGGGAATAAAATGAACAAAAGAAAAGCCGCACTTCTGCTACACACCTCGTTATTGGCAATCACGTTGCGGTTTTTTCTGGATGTGCTTCGACGGTTCTTGAATCACAGTCCTATAAATCATATTCAGTAGGGGTGCAACAATCTGCCACGATTGGACAGTCGTTTCTCGTAAGCCAGAACGGCTCGATCTCTACCGTTAGGCATTGGGTCGGAATCTTGAATTCGCCCAACGGCTGGCAGGAGTCGAAAGTATATTCACAAGATTACGTGCGTCAAGAGCTCGTCTACGGCGGGAGAACAGGAAATACCATCGACGTATCTTACAGAGAGTTCCGCGGAGGATATGCCGCACCAGCGTTTTACCAAAGCGTTAAATACGATCTCGGCGCGTCATCGAGAATTCGCTTTCAAAATTTCTCAATCGACGTATTGCAAGCTGATAATCAAACAATCGTATATAAAATAGTTTCCGACAGATGAATATAAATTAGATGCTCGCTCTTCTCTTACTCAATATGGGAAAAGATTCAGCGTCAGTCGCAATCCACGAAGCATCTGAGATCGGGCTTTCCTGGCTTTCGCAAATTTGAGCAAAGGCCGCCGAGAAGATGGGCGAAGAACAATCAATAGGAACACGGGGAACACAAATGAATGCACCGAGGGACTTGAATGAACTGAACCGTATGATTTGGCGCGGTAACGCTTGGTTTCTGCTCAAATGGCTTACCGGCATTGCCGTTCTCTGTTTCCTGTGGGGTGGCTACGAAACGATCACGACCCCGACGAGCTACGCAGATTGCGTGCTAGCAGAAATCTCTGGCGCGCAAAACGATGTTGCGGCAGCCGCCGTCGCACAGAGTTGCACGCAGCACTTCGGTAGTTATAAGATCCGGGTGCCGTTGCCTTGGTACCGACCGGCTCATGGCCGTTATCGCGATGGCAACGAATGTGTCATCCGCGAAATGTCTGGAATCTCCGATGCACCGCGAATCTTCGACGGCATGACCTACCCGAGCGTCCGGGTAGGGCTGATTGCACTGGCCTGCCACAGCCTGTACGACCCGCCCGAAGCGATGAACGAGCAATAGACCACAAGCGAACAAAAAAGCGGGAAGAACATGCTGCCGACTATGCGTCTCCAATCCATGATCATCATTGGTTCGCTCTTTCTGATGCTCGGCGCAAATGCTTTTGCCCAGTCATCAGTGGGTCGAGTCAATCCGATGGCTGACCTTGCGACCCACAGTGCGGAAGAGTTCGTGCATTTAATCAAGTACCGATGCGCGAACGTCTCGCCGAATAGCGAGGACAGCGCTGCATGCATAAAAGATGCTGCACGCCTTTGGCTGGCGAACTACGCATGGCAGTATGAGAGCATCCCAGACTCATACATTACCGGCAACTCGCTTGCCCGTGATTTCCTTGCACGACCCTGAAGCCAGCTGCAACTACGTGCAGCCGAATGTACACGACCTTCCTCCACGGACATCCGAGAAGAGGAAAAAGAGCCCGCCAGATGTGACGGCCTCCTGCAAATTCTCACCGTACGCGGCCTGTGCGCTGCCGTCGGTCGTCTCTGACGTTCGGGGGACGATCGAGCAGCGCGACCGCTTAGCGGCAGCCGCCGAATGGGAAGCGCGTCACACGCGCCCCCCGGAACAGGCGAGCCAGCCGCCAAAGCCCGGAGACGAAAAGGAAGGCTCTTCGTTGATTTCCCGGGAAGGTGTCAGCTTTCAACTCGAGATAGCGGACGGTGGACTACGCGCCTCGAACCGGCAGCTCCCGGGTACAGTAGTCATCCACTCCTTTTAGTCGCTCCGTAGGTCACAGCATGCGCCGGCGACCACAGCCAGAAAACCGGTGTCTGTCGTCTGCGCCGGCTTATTAATCAATAACTTGTTAACCAATTCCGCCGCGCGTTGGGCGACATCACCGAAGCAGTTGGAGTGGGCCCGTTTCGTGCCACTTAGACAGGCTTGCTCGCCCTTGAAGAATTCGAGTCGTCAACTAGACTCTCCCCCATGGGCCTGTCGATAAACCTAAGCACGGAGACGGACATGGTGGACCCAACGACACTATTCGAGGCAAGTACCGCTCTCGCGGAAACTGTATCGAAGCTCGGGATTCTTGAAGCAGTAAAGAAAAAGCTCGCCAGCCAACCCGACGTCGCAGCGACGAAGCTCGCAGGTGCACTCGCAGAACTGCAGAAGACGTTCCTCGCATTCGATGCTGAGGTTGTTCCCTACCTTGCGATCTATTTGGAGCGTGGCGAGGAACGACAGGACCTTACAGAAACCGTTCGGTATGAACTCAAACGGCAGTACCGAAAGGACGTTAATCTCTTGTATTCCTTGGAAGGAGGCGCCGCCTTAGTAAGAGCAAGTGCGGCTCGTGGACATTGTGGCAGGATTGGCAACATCTACGACGTCTATCTCAACCCCTGGTTTAAGAAGGTCGTACATCTTAATGAATCTGAAAGAGCGGCGCTCAAGGATCTCTTCGATAGGTTGCGCTTTGGGGACAACGAGATCGTACTTCTGATTGAGAGGTCTGCGATGTGGTTGGGTAACTCAGCTCGTGAGGTACTTGACCATGTGGAGAACGGCGACCTCAATTTGGCGAATGACACCATCGCAAGTGCGCGAAAGCAGATACTACCCGTACGGAAATCTTTGTCGGACGCACTTAATAGAATTCGAAAACTCGAGGCTGACTTTATTGAAATCAGCGGCGTCGTTTGAGCGGGTGCAATAAAACAATTCGACAAAAACTGATTTTGCGACGCAGTCTCAGACTCAGTATCGAAGCGCCAGCGAGCCGCTGGCGCCAAAATCCTTATCGCGGCCGGGCCGCGGAAGCATCGACAATCGACTTCAATACGAGAATCGCTTTTCCAAGCGCGTCGATGAGTTCAGACATCACGGTCTCCACATTTATCGGGAACGACTGGAGCCGCCCGTCAACCCTTACCTGCAGTGCAGGCTTCTATCGTACGTAAGTCGCACCCAAAGAGATGACTCGCCCCGATGCTTTAGCATCCGCCTCAACGTTGGTGAAACCTTCCCATCTCTGATCAGAAGCGTGGCGCAATGCATAATAAAGCTGACCACCGAACGTGGGATCAGAATTGCGCGTGACAACGCAAACGTGAAGCGCACCGCCATCGTCACTAGCGCATTTAACTGTCCCGCACGGCCCAGGAATTGAGGGCGGTACACCGGTCGCTGCCAGTACGTTCCCCCAGCCTTGTGGCTGCCACGTGCCACCGCCAAATCGAATCGTGTGAAATAGTCCCCCTTCTTGAGTGACAGCGCAGAAATGCAAGTCCCCGTTAGGCGTCGCGGCGCATGCAATCGGCCGATCTAACAGGCTGCTCTTAGGGAACGGACGGATGTCCGGAGGAGGAAAATCAGAAGCCCACTCCCCCTGCCACTTGCTTTCCTTGTTAGAAAACGTGGCATAAAAGAGCGATCCGTGGCCACCCAGCGCGCACACATGCAAGTCACCGTTAGCGTTAGCCGTGCATGCGACATCAGTGATTGGCCGAATGTCGGGAAGCGGAAAGTCCCCCGACCAAGTCGGCTGCCACGAGTCACCTGCGTGCAACACCGTTCGAAATAGGGATCCAGTGCTCGTGAGGGCCAACAAATGAACGTCGTTGTTTGGCATTGCGGCGCATGCAACATGTTGGATGGGCCTAATGTCGGGATTCGAAGTAGACTGAGTGAAGCGCCAAGGATCGGGCCAAACCAGGTTCACCGGCCCAGTTGCCCGTCGCATGGCCGTATATGCGAGTACGTTTTGGTCTTCGCGTAACAAACCAAACACATGGATTGCGCCATCGGGTGTCGCTGCGCAGGCGCATTCGTCTGGCTCGAATCGATCGCCGAATTCAGGTACCCCTTCCAAGGGAAGCGCAACTGATGTGAAGGCGGGCCAATTGGTTATGTCCGGTGAGGTGATATCACGGTTGATGAAAACAAAGTTGGCAAGGTCGAAGACACAGGTAGCGCAAAGGATTCCGGACATGGTTCAAGACTCCTTAATGTAGTCGACCGGCGGCGCTCGTGATGTATTAGCCGCATACCGGATGTTCCTCGGTTTGCTGCCATCCATGGCCGCCAATCGGTCAGCGAAAGCTTCGTTAACTCATGGGCTTGGCGAACAAAATTGCCAAGAAACTCAATTGATTGAGAGGCATGCGTCGCTGTTATCCGTCGAACGATGAACAGCTACCGCTATAAGCGGAGGCCGCCGGTAATCGACCGGCAACGCGAACTGTCGGATCTTCAACGAGATCGAGGAAAATCCGACGCCTAAAAGGAATGGCGAGTGCGCGTTCTCGGGTGACGCTGCGACTGCAGCCCAACACGCCCCACCTGTATCGAGTATAGGAAACCTGGCGGGGGAGAGAGACAAAACGGAAGCGCCGGACGGCCGAAGTGAAGCGAGGAGAGTAAGAGCCGAATGAATGGGCACCGACCGTGAAACGGCCGTTCGACTGTCTCAGCGTGTCTGCTGGCGAATGGCCGAAAGAGGTGTGCAATCAACGAAATCATTGCGCAAACGGCAACACACGACCCGTTTCTGACGCTCGAGCTGTCAAAGAGGCAACGGCAGGTATCAGAGTCGAACAGTCGCTCGGCAGTATCACGCGCGGACAACAAATCGACATTGTCAATGTCCCCACGACAATCTCAACTCGTCTGTCGCGCGTCTCGGATACCGATTGTCGCGCCACACCCTGCTGTCGCTCGAGCACCGCGAGATCAATGTCAGCTGTTAGACTGAGCAGCCGAAGAGCGGACAGGCTCAAGAAGCGCTGCTTCATCGCCATCTCGCCATCAATTGACCGTCAACCTACTTTCGTCTCTTCTCAAGGTTTTGCGAACGACGGCTCCCGAGGGGCAATGAGACGATGACAGATGGCGTTCTGAACTACCGTCGCTGGCAGGTCGAGTGAAGATCCGCCACCGTCGCACGCATGGCAGCCTGATCAAAAGAAAAGACGCATTCGTTACCAAACACTGCAATCAAGTCGTCCGCGTCACCGGCGTTCCGTCGCCGATCGGTATGCGGTCGGTCTCGTGTTGCCGGCATTCGGCGGGGGCCGCATGTTCAGGCTCCATTCGCCGCTGTTCGGCATAGCGGTGCTTTAGGCATGGTAGATGGGCATTGAGACGAAAGGGGCTCGCGCCTGAAACGCTCTTGTCCCGGGCGCAACCGGAAGCGACCTGACTTGCCGTGTCCATCAACGCCGTCCGCTGGATTGAAGGCTTACGCGCTCACCACGTGACGAGCGCGGCGACTCAGGTCAATTGTCGGATTGGCCGCCTTCGCGGGGCGGTCCCCCTTGCTGTCGCTGCGCGTGCACCACGCGATCACGCTCTGCTTGCGCGGCGGTCGTCGCGTCGACCGGGTCATCACGCTGCCGCATCAGCCAGTAGACGCTCCCCAGTGCAACCAGCGCAAATGCAAGCGCCGCGATCTTGGCGGGCGCGCTGGCCGGATCGAGAATGATAAATTTGCGAGCGATAGCCAGCAGCGCAACCAGAAGCACCGTTTTGACCTGCACGATGTGATCGCGCCGCGCCATCACGTGCGTAATCGAATGTTTGAATTCCATCGCAATCAGCAGCGTCATGACCATACCGAAGATGGTCTGATACACCGCGTGATCCAGCGGGTTGAGCGCGTCCGAAACCAGCAATGAAATCACCGCGTGAATCAACTGCCAGAGCGACACAAGGATAATGATGGAAATCACGACGCTCAGCACATGCGCGACAAGCTGCTCGAATCGTTCATAAAGGGTGAGCATGTCCCACTGCAGACGCAACGCATCGAGATCCTTGCGTAACCAGCTTTTCTTGCTTTCCATGATTTGACTCCCGGAGGGCCGTCGCTGTGCCGCGAGCGCACCGTGCGTGCATGGATTGCACATGCGTCGTACACAGTCCATTCGACAGTCGCGTAACGCACATGCTATTGTCTTCCGCGTTTGCGCGGCTTCTTTGTGGATAGCTGCCCAGAGCAAAACTGACATATTCAGTTATTGACAACAGAGGCTGAACTATCTCGCGCTTCTGATAGAGGTTTCTGTCGAGTATTCGAAGAGGTACTGAGCCGAAAGCAGCAGGTTCATGCACTGTAACCCAACGAGCGCGATATGGATTACGCCATTTTGGCGGCGCCACAGCGATTGCGTCACTACTCGCCCCACCGAGTGCTCCGACTGGCCGTCACCCGCTCATACGGTCTATGCAGGTCTTAGGAGGCCTCGCTTGACGCTCGGTTCAATGAAGCCTCGCGTGTCACGCGCGGCCGGCCCGCCTGCGTATCTCGAACAACAACCAACCAGTCCCCGTCGCGGGCGGTGTCGCGTGCTTCAAGTCCCCCGGCACACGCGCTGTCTTGCTGCCGTGCTGTGGCTATTGAGTAACCGAAGCAGCAGCGCTTGTACGACTGGCTCGAGCTTGGCCCGGTCGCGTGTGCCTAGCAGGTTTAATATCTTCGTCTTTCTCAGCTCGCCAGCAGCTCATCAGCTGCGGATACCGGCCTTAGACACGATACGGGCTCGCCTGGAGAGGATCGGGCCCGTGTGGCCTTTTGCGCATCTTTCCGAAGCGCAGCTTTTCGGCGCGCCTTCCCTTGATGCTGTCCACAAAAGCGAGCGCTAATCCGTACATCACCGAATTAGCGACTAGACTTAAAGTATCATCGGTGCATGCTCACGCAGGAGGCACGTATGCGCTATTCAGTCACGATTGGGACGTGTAATCGACGGAGGCAGACCGATGCCGAAGACCGTTCGAACCGCTGAGCAGATTCGCGACGAACTGCAGAACCGCATGGCGAAAATCGCCGCTGACGTGCCGGGAGCTTTACGGGTGCGCATACCGCTACCAGAGCGGCACCCGCCCGACGCATCCGGCCGCAACTGGAACATGGTGCCGCTCAATGACCTCGGCGTAGATTGCGCACATCACGTCCAGAAAGTGATCGAAGATATGCGCACCGAGTTCGTGCTTCCAGATTGACGCCTTGATGCGAAACCGGAGCCGCTCATGCAAACGCACGTGTTTGAGCATCGAGGCTACGAGATCGAGGTACAGCCGGAGCAGAATGCATACGGCGCGTGGCGGGCGACGGTGACTGTGCGCCATGCCGATAGCCCCGTGGCCGAATTCCGTCTGGAGACGATTCAGCCGGAATGGCTTACGCAGGAGGAGGCGGTGCGCGACGGCATCGAATGGGGCACGCGTTTTGTCGATCGCAAGCTGGAAGAGTCGCGTGACCTGATGTGATGGAATCATCAGCGGAAAGCGAACAAAACCCGGCAGTTTCGCGAAAGACGTCACCCTCCGATACGCTTACGGTGCACGAATGCGGCCAACCGCCGTTATCCTGGCACGGCCGCCTGCTCGTGAAGCGCGAGAAAACGAAACAAAGTCGTGACGTCCTCAAAGGTGGATAGCATATTCATGGTCAGGATCTATGGACGCATGCGCAGCGCACATGGCTACGCGATACGCGACTTCCTGCATCGCTGTGACATACCGTTCGAATGGATCGAACTGGGCAGCGATAAGGAAGCTGAAGAACTGGCTCGCGTGCAGCATCTCTTCGATTCGCGCCTGCCCGTCTGCGTTTTCCACGACGGAACGCGGCTCGAAAGTCCGACCATCCGGCAAATCACCGAGAAGCTTGGCTGGTTTGCGAGTCCATCCCGTGAGGCCTACGATCTCGCGATTTACGGTGCAGGACCGGCGGGATTGAGCGCCGCGGTGTACGGTGCATCGGAGGGACTGCATACCGTACTGGTGGAGCGCTGGGCACTGGGCGGACAGGCAGGTAGCAGTTCGAAGATCGAGAACTATCTGGGCTTTCCACAGGGCGTGAGCGGCGCGGAACTTGCTGAACGGGCGCGCGATCAGGCCGTCAAGTTCGGCGCCGAAATCCTGCTGGCGCGCGCCGGCGTGCACGCGGAGTTCCCGCCCGGCCAGGGCATCGTATATCTGGAAGACGGCACGCGTATCACGGCGCGCACGTCTATCTGCGCGACCGGCGTGGCATATCGCACGCTAGGCCTGGCAGGTGAAGAGCGCTTTCTCGGCGCAGGTCTTTATTACGGCGCCGGCGCCAGTGAGGCCGCGCTGATACATGGCGAAAACGTATATGTGGTGGGCGGCGGCAATTCGGCGGGACAGGCCGCCATGCATTTTTCGCAGTCCGCCAACCGTGTCTATATGCTCGTGCGTGACGCATCGCTCAAGAACACGTTGTCACAATACCTGGTGGATCGCATCACATCGGCATCGAACATTGAAGTGCGCACATGCACTGAAGTTACCGCGCTGGCAGGCAGCGACGTGTTGCAGGAGATCACGCTGACCGATGTGCGAACCGCCACGGCCCGTACGGTAAGAACGAATTGGCTATTCGTCTGCATTGGCGGCGTGCCGCAGACGCAATGGGCACAGGAAGTCGGCATCGTTCGCGATGAAGGCGGCTATCTCGTAACCGGTCCCGATCTGCAGGAATACCGCGCGAACCTGAATTGGCCTCTCGAACGCGCGCCGCTGCATCTGGAAACGAGTGTGCCTGGCGTATTCGCAGCGGGCGACGTGCGTCACGCATCGATCAAGCGCGTGGCGTCCGCAGTCGGCGAAGGGGCAATGGCTGTGGCGCTGGTGCATCGCTATCTGAATAGCAGTTGAGCACGAGCGCAATCTTGATCCCCGCGCGTCTGCGCATACCTGTCCGAGGAGCACGATCATGACCTCCGGTTGCACGCACCTGGGCGAGGCCCGCATTCTCCAAACGTCCATCGACTATTGCGAGGACTGCGTGAAGCTTGGCCAGCCGTGGGTGCATTTGAGGCTTTGTCTTTCTTGCGGACACGTCGGCTGCTGCGATTCGTCGCCCAACCGGCATGCAAGCAGGCATTTTCACGCGACCGGTCATCCGCTGGTACGTTCAATCGAACCCGGCGAAACGTGGATCTGGTGCTATCGCGACGAGATCGTCGCAGGTGAACTTGAACCTTGAGGGCGACGCCCCCGCACGGGCGGGCGACGTCGCGTTATTGATCGCACCAGCGTCACGCATGTGCCGGTGCCTGCTTTGACGCCTCGCTGGGCGCTTCTGTGGGCGATGCTCCTTTCTGCACACGCACAGAGCGCGTACCCGAGTCGTAGGTCATTGTGATCTTGTCACCCTCGCGCACGTCGCCTCGCAACAGCGCATCGGCGAGCTGCGATTCCACCTCAAGACGGATCTTGCGTTTGAGCATCCGCGCGCCGAACTCGGGGTCATAGCCGATCTGCGCAAGATGATCGCGCAACCCGTTGTCGAACGACAGATCGATGTTTTGGGCCAGCGCCGTACGCCGTACGCGTGCAAGTTGCAGATCTACGATACTGCGAATCTGCTCCTTGCCGAGCGCATGGAACACGACGACTTCATCGACCCGGTTTAAAAACTCAGGCCTGAAATGATGCCGCAGCATTTCCATCAACCGGTCGCGCAGTTCAGGGTAGGCGAGTTGCTTCGAGTCGGACTTCATGTTCTCCTGAATCAGTTGTGAGCCGATATTGCTGGTCGCGATGATGATCGTGTTGGTGAAATCGACCAGACGTCCCTTGCCGTCGGTGAGCCGCCCTTCGTCGAACAGTTGCAGCAGGAGGTTGTGCACCTCTGAGTTCGCCTTTTCGATTTCGTCGAGTAACACCACGCAATATGGCCTGCGCCGCACGCGCTCGGTGAGTTGTCCGCCCTCCTCGTAGCCGACATATCCGGGCGGCGCGCCAACCAGACGTGCCACCGTATGACGCTCGGAATACTCGCTCATATCGATGCGTACCAGCGCGTTCTCGTCGCCGAACACCGAAGCGGCTAACGCCTTCGCGAGTTCGGTTTTACCCACACCCGTTGGCCCAAGAAAGAGGAAGCTCGCAGTTGGCTTGCCGGCCTCCGTCAAACCGGCACGCGACAGCCGCACCGCTTTGGCGACTGCGGAGACGGCTTCATCCTGGCCGACCACGCGTTCCTTCAGATGGTCTTCCAGTCGCAACAGCTTTTCACGGTCCTCGGCCGTGAGTTCAGATACCGGTACGCCCGTAAGTGACGAAACAATCTGCGCAATGTCTTCCGCCGTCACTTCCTGCGAACTGGTGCCGCGCTCCTTCTTCCATGTTTCAGTGGCTTCGTGCAGGCGTTTTTGTTCCGCGACGAGCTGTCCTTCCAGTTCCTTGGCCTTATCGAATTGTTTTGCAGCGCTGGCCGCGTCCTGTTCCTGCCTGATGCGGCGGATGCTCGCCTCGACATCGTGCAATGGCTGCGGACGCGAATTCGACGAAATGCGCACGCGGGCGGCGGCCTGATCGAGCAAATCGATTGCCTTGTCTGGCAAGAAGCGCGCGGCGATGTAGCGATCCGAGAGCTTTGCCGCTGCGGCGATCGCCTCTTCGGTAATCTTCACCTTGTGATGTGCCTCAAGCCGGTCACGCAGTCCACGCAGGATCTCGATCGTTTCCTCGACGCTAGGCTCAGGCACCGTCACGGGCTGAAAGCGCCGTTCCAATGCCGAGTCCTTTTCAATGTACTTCTGGTACTCGTTCAATGTGGTCGCACCCACGAGGTGCAACTCACCGCGAGCGAGCGCTGGCTTGAAGACATTGCCGATATCGAGGCCGCCTTCGCCGCCGCCCTGGCCCGCGCCGACAATCGTATGCAGTTCGTCAATAAATACAACCAGACGGTCCTGGTTCTCGATGATCTCATCCAGTACCTGCTTGACGCGCTCCTCGAACTCGCCGCGATACTTCGCGCCAGCCACGACGCTATTGATATTGAGTTCGACCACACGCTTGCCGCGGAGCACTTCCGGCACCTGATCCTGAGCAATGCGCTGCGCCAGACCTTCGACAATAGCGGTCTTGCCCACACCGGGTTCGCCGATCAGCACCGGGTTGTTCTTGCGGCGCCGCGCCAGCACTTCAATGGTGGTTTCGATTTCCTTGTCACGGCCAATCACCGGATCGAGCTTCCCTTGGCGCGCAAGCGCGCTGAGATCGCGCGCGTACTTGTCGAGCGTGGGCGTGGTGGAACGGCCGTCCATCTTGCCGTCTTCGGCACCTTTGCCGACCACCTTGACTGCTTTTTGCCGCAGCGATTGCGGCGACAGCCCGAGCTTGCGCAGCAATTCACCTGCAAAGCCGTCTTCTTCCTCGACGAGCCCAATCAGGATGTGCTCTGGTCCGACATAGCTGTGACCCAGTTCCAGCGATGACTTCAACGCATTTTCCAGCGCGCTCTTGGCGCGCGGCGACACACCGATCTGCTCGTTGTCGCTCGGCTCCTTGCGGGTGCCACGCGGCGCGGTCTGGTCGATGGTCTTCTTGATTTCTTCGGGATCAAGCTTGAATTCACGCAGGATTTCCTGCACCACATTGTTATCGGCAAGCGCCAGCAACAGGTGTTCCGTATCGACTTCATTCTTGCCGTATTCGACCGCTGCTTGCGCCGCGGCTTGCAGTCGGTCCAGACCGCTCTGGCTCAGGTACGTCTGCAGGTCCACCGCTTCGCGCGGCCGGCGATGCCGGCGTGCGCGGCCGCCTGGATGTGCGCCGGCTGAATCGCCCAATTGCCCATTGCCGGTGCCAGTACCCTGATCCGCGCCGCCGGATTGTGCGGGCAAGCGTCCGATGCGTGACCGGTTACCGCGGCCGGTATCCATCTGCGGCCACATGTCGTCGAACAGACTGTCGAACAGTCCGCCGTGAAAGAGAGATTCGAGCGGCGACAGGTGGCGCCGATTGCGCGTCATGAACTCCATGTAGTGCTCATTGCACAGCATCAGCTGACGGTGTTGACCGTTTTCGGTGATCGTGATCTGTGAGGTTGCGGGCTTTCCACAAACGCTGCACTCGGCCATGATGATCTCCTTTTCGTCCGTGCAGGCATTGCCTCCCGCGCGGGTAATGGGTGGGTGGAAAATATCTATTCCGCTGCTTATTCCGCTACCTGTTCCGATCTCCCCTTGTTTGCGTGCTGGTTCGCTCTGCACTCGAAACGCGATTCAATCGAATCCCATCGTCCTTCGTCGCGTCGGCCGGCGCACT
This sequence comes from Paraburkholderia phymatum STM815, assembly GCF_000020045.1. Taxonomy (GTDB): domain Bacteria; phylum Pseudomonadota; class Gammaproteobacteria; order Burkholderiales; family Burkholderiaceae; genus Paraburkholderia; species Paraburkholderia phymatum. The sequence continues at coordinate 1,530,569 of NC_010625.1, forward strand.
GATTCATCGTGCGGTACCAACAGCAGGAGGCAATGCAACGTGTCCTCTCCAATGGATACGCCGGGATGCTCGTAGGCGCGCTGACATGCGCGCGCCAACGTTTTGTCGATCCAACCACTTCGGTCGTCATGAAAGATGTGACGCTCCAGCCAGTTGTCGTCCGGGTTCGTCGACCGCAGTTCTGAGCGCGGCCGTCAGTTGTTCGGCTTCTTCCCCGGCGGCTCACGTGGTGGTCGACCGTACCAACCGCAGCTTGACGCGATAAGCGTCGCCGGTGAGCAGCATGTCGCTCACAACCCGTGCCCGCAAACTGACCACCTCGCTGACGGATGGTGTCATTTGATCTCAATGCGTCGCTTCGCTGCCGGTTCTCCGGCTACTTTGGGGACGCGGAGCGTCAGCACGCCGTTTTCAAATCTGGCCTCTGCACGATCGAGATCAACGCCCGCGGGCAGCGGGACCGCGCGCTGAAAATGTCCGAACGACCGCTCGACCCGATAGCACCCCTGTTCTTCGCTAGACGATTCGAAGCGCTTTTCGCCGCTCACGATCAGCATGTCGTCCATCACTTCGAGTTCGACGTCGTCGCGGGTCATGCCCGGCAATTCAGCGACGATACGCAGCGCGTCGCCGTCATCAGTGACGTCGATCCGCGGTTGAAACTCGCTCGCGCTAAAGTCGCCGAACCAGCTCCCGAGCGGTCCACGTCCTCCGAACGGATCGCGGATCAATTCGGCAAACAGATGAATCGGATCAGGCAGCGGCCAGCTGGCAGCCGCACGTGATACCGGCGCAGCGGTGACTTCCATCGGCGTCCCGTCACCCGTTTGCGTGCCAGTCTGTGGCCCGTTTTGCCGGGCGACTTGCTGATCGGTGCGCGGCGCACCGGCGCCGCCCGATGCGCTTGTGTGCGCGTGCGAGCGTAAAAACCGGAACGGGTTCCATTTGTCGAGATCCAGAGGCATGTCATTCTCCTTACGTGAGGTACGCCAGTGCCAGACCTGAGGCTGGACCACTGGAGATGACGGGCGGCGCATTCGACCTCCTGATACCAAGGCACGCCCCGCGCGGCATCGCCCGCAGGTTTGGCCGTGTGACCCACGAGCACCCCCATGAGCGCTGCGTTTACGGATGCAATGGCGCGTGTGGCTCGCCGGTCAGGCCGTCATGATGCCAGGCACGGGCAGTGATGCCGAGTACAAACAGCAGCGCGCCCGTGAACAACGCATACACGCCGATCAGCCAGACGAGCGCTAGTGCGCCTGCGCCCGGAAAGAGCAGCACGAAGATGCCGAAAAGCACTGACAACACTCCAGTTAACACCAGCATCCACGCGTTGCGCAGGCGCCTGTGCAGCCGCGTTGCTGCGATCAGATCGAATACGCCAGTGATAATCGCGTTTGCGCCGATTACGGCGACCAGCACGAGGGTGGTAATGCCCGGCACCAGCGCGGCTATCACACCGGCGCCGATGCTGCAGATGCCGAGCAGCAAAGGCATCCACCAGCCGCCGTGCGTCGCGCGGTAGCGGATGGCCGCGACAATCGCGACAACGCCGCCGGCGATTGCGTAGGCACAAAAGAGGATGATAAGCAGCAGAAGAGTGAGACCGGGCAAGAATAACGCCAGAGTGCCGAACAGCAGCGCTACGGTGCCACGCAGAATGAGCATCCACCAAGCACGCCCAAGCAGTTCATCCATGTAGGACTCCATCGGTACGTCAGGTGATGAAGTTGAGTTTAGGCCCAGGGCATCTGCGATTCTTTCGCGTTTCTGCTAGGCGTTTCGCAATTCTGCGCTCATTCATGAGACGTGCTGAACCGCGTGAAGATTTGGCCTGCCAGATGCGCCGAAATAACGCGATCCACCACCGTTTTTATCATAGCGACTCGCCATGAGGTTTCCTAACATGAACTTACGCGACTCACGACCAAGCATTAGCCTGTGCACTGCTGTTCCGGTGTCGCACCGTGAAACCACAAAGGGACTCTCATGAAAAGGAATCTGCTTTTATGGCTGCTCGCGTCGTCGTCGGACTCCCTATAGACGCGCACGCCCAGGTGGCCGGCACCCCCCGCTTGGTGTCAGCGTGGAAGAGTCGGCGGCGATCGTGGCAGGCTGGAGCGTGAGAAAGTCGGTCATGGACAAGCCGGTCTTCAACGAGAAGGGTGACCGTGTCCGTGTCATTCATGACATCATTGTGGCACCGGACCGGTCGGTATCGTTTGCAATCGTCGCCGCAAACCAGTTTCTGGGAGTGTCACATCACGACGTGGCCATTCCCATCGAACAGCTAGATTTCAACAATGGCAAACTGGTGCTTGCAGGAGCGACGAAAGATGCGATCAAGGCGCTGCCCGAGTTTCAATACGCAAAGCTGCGCGCGACACCCAGGCCGAGGTCCGACTACAGCGAGCATCAGTGACCTATGTCTCGCATCGTCCGTGGACGATGCATTTGACGTGCGACACATTCGTTCCACGGGGCAGTGCGCCGATCAGTGCGCCGCCGCGCTATTCGTCGTGCCGCGTGATTGCCGCCTGCTCTTCGGGCGACTTTCCTAGCCAGCGACGGTGCAACGCACGTTCAATGCTGGCGCCGACCGAGAGCAGCAGCAGGAGCAGGGCGGTGGCAATACCTGCAATCTGCCATGCGCCGATGCCGCACACAATGCCGAGCGCGGCGGTGACCCAGATCGAAGCCGCTGTCGTCAAGCCGCTGATCTTCCCGGTGGCGTGGTTTTGCAGGATCACCCCGGCGCCGAGAAAACCGATGCCCGTAATGACGCCTTGAATCGCACGACCGGCGTCGCTGCCGTTAGTAAAACCGTGTAGTTCGAAGGACATGCCGGCCATCGTGACAAGACAAGAGCCGAGCGCAACGAGGCCCAGCGTCTTGACGCCGGTTGGCTTGCCATGCAGGTTTCGATCGAGCCCGACGATACAACCCACCAGCACTGCCGCGACCATGCGCAAGATCGACTCAAAAAATTGGACGTGCGAAATCATCGGCACCCCGCAAGTTTTCCAGGTAACGTCGCGCTCGGCGGGCACCTGGCTGCTCGCTACAGTCTAGCGTCGAGGGGAGACAACCGCACGAGCGTCAAACGCCGCTCGGGAGTCCCTTTTGCCAAAAAGCCGCAGTTATTCTCTTGCGATCGCAGCGATGGGGGCGCTGCGTAGATGCGGTGATGCGCGCCCAGACCTGGCGCAACAACTCGCGCGAGCGGTCGAGCATCGAGAAATGCTTCGCAAAGCGTGCGACGTTGAAACCGTGGGGTGCCTTGAATTTGGCATGGGCGTCAGATTACTGAATGCTTTCTGAATGGATATGTTGCTGTGGGTCAGACTACTCCAATCGAGGTAGCGTCGCTTCTGCCCATATCACTAATCCGTCTTAAGCAGCCTTGAACCCGACCTAAGCTTTGGGTATCCATGAGGTAGAAAGGAGGCCGTGCTTGTCATGCATCAGGCTACGAGATCTACCCCGGATCACGGATTACGCTGCCAACCGATGGACGTCGCTTTCACAGAGCGCGGGCTGACTTTGATGCCGGGATTTCAGCTCGTTGTACCGACAGGTGCCACTGTTGTGCATGCTGCGGGCTGCGACGACCTCGGAACGAATCACTCCATCCTGATAGGTGCCCCATTTACCGCAGTTGTTCCGACGAGGGCGAGGTTGGCCACGATCACTGAAAGCGAACCCAGCGGATGGGTTATCGCACTCAAATCAGGCGTACTTGGGCAAGTCTCGCAAGAGGCGTTTCGCGAGGTCCCGAAATGGTCTACGTCTTGGGATCCGTTCCTACGCGAGACCGTGGATACATTGGGTGCTTTGCAGAACGCGGGGCTCATCGACGCTGCCTGCGCAGACGCTTTTGCCGATGTAATCTCGGTGCACATCGCTCTGCGCTACGGGCACTGTGCTGGAGCGGCCGAGCCACACACGCCGCTTACGCGTCAAATGCTGACTCGCATTCAAGTCTTCGTTCATGCGCACATAGCCGAAACTATTTTGGTCGAGCAACTTGCAGTGCTGGTGCACATGAGTACCTCGAACTTTGCACGCGTTTTCAAAACAGCGACAGGTAACCCGCCCCATCTGTACGTGACGCTCGAACGAGTGAAGTTTGCCAGGACGCTGTTGTGCGAGGAGACCTGTCCCTTAGTTGAGGTAGGCGCGCGCGCAGGGTTCCAGACTCAGCAGCATTTCACCGACGTGTTTCATCGACATACCGGTGTGACACCTCGCGCATTCCGGCTTGCCCACCGAAACCTCGGGAGCTAGTCATTTCTTGGGAAGTTGCGAGAAAAACAATGACCGCAGGACTTCCGCGCTCGCGATTGAATCAGAGTCTTGAAATGCCGGGTCGCTTCGGCTTGTGAATCCGGATCGTCGCGCTTGGGGTCAAGGGGGCTGCCCGCCTTTGGCGGAGCGAGTGTCATCTCGCATCTCGACCCCTGTGTCCCTAAACAGGCAATAAGGCGCGGCGTTCGGTACGCAAGCGAGCCGACCTGTCTCCAGTGGCCTGTCAGTAATCGATGGTGATCCGGTTGTCGACTCGCATCACACCGGGAGCAAGCCATGCGACCCGCTCGGCCTCTTCGCGCTCGGCCCATGAGCGGACCTTGCCGCGCAGGACGACCTTATTGCCTTCGGCTTCCACCGTGACGTGCTGTGCGTCGACTTCCGCGTTGCGCTTGAACGCGTCCTCGATCTTGCGCTTGAGGTCTTCGGGCTTGACCTTCGGCTTGATCTCGATCTCGTTCGTCAGCCCGGTCACGCCGCTCACCCGCAGCGCCGTGTCGCCCGCGCGGCGGCGCAGGTAGTCCCATTCGACTTCGCCCTTCAGTGTCACGTGTCCGTCCCTGACGACTGCCTTGATATCCTCCGCCGCATAAGGCACCTCGGCCTTCAGTTCGGCAATGATCTCGCGCACGATCTCCGGATCGGGCCGCTTGTTAACCAGAGGCAACCGCACCTCGATATCGTTTGCGACCCCCTTCACGCCTCGCACACGCGTCGCGTCCTCCTCGGCCTTTGTCCTTTGCCGGAAGCTGCGTGCGAATCCAGACAATGTGACCGCGCCATCCTTGACCGCAACCCCGATATCTGATGGATCGATGTCCGGATCCCACTTCAGTTCGTACTCCACGTCCCGCTTAATGTCGTCGTCGGTTCTCATCGCTGCTCCTCGTCGGTTTGTGAATGGACTAACGCGCGCATGCGGACCACGCCCAGCACCACACGCGCATCCGTCTACGGTATGGCGTGCCGGGCCGATTTTCTTCCCTACGCCTGTGCAGTTTTTGCGCGATGCTGCCGTACGCTTACATCTGAAAGCCGCGCAGCAGGTGCGCAGAGATCCGACACGTCTTCGCAGGAATGAGGAAGAAGTGCAACCGGCAAGAGCCTAGTCTTGATGTCATCGTCATCGCGTCAACGGCCCGTCAACATCCGAGGGTACGCGCCGGGCTGGATATGCAAGGCCGGCGGGCACCACCGCTGCCTTGCGACGCGGTCGACCGGCTCGGAGCATGAATTCAACCGTATTGCCGCGTAAGGGTCTCGGCTTATATCCCAGAGAAAATGGAGCAAATCGATGAGCGATCTAGTCGTTGTAAGCTTCAAAGGCGAAGAGGCGGCCGACCAGGTGTTGACCAAACTCCAGCAGATGCAAAAGGAACATCTGATCGACCTTGAAGATGCCTGCATCGTGGTCCGTAGCGCGAAGGGCAAGGTTCACCTCAAGCAAGCCGTCGATCTCGTCAAGATCGGCGCGCTCAGTGGCGCGGCCTGGGGTGGTCTATTTGGTGCGCTGGTTGGGCTGCTGTTGCTCAATCCGCTCGTCGGGCTGGCAACAGGCATGGCGATTGGCGCTGGAACGGGCGCATTGTCGGGCGCGCTCTCGGACTATGGAATCGATGACGATTTCATGCGCTCGACGGGCCAGAACATTGAGCCGGGTTCGTCGGCGCTCTTCATCCTCGTGCGTCGCGTGAATTTCGACAAGGTCCTGCCAGAGCTAAAGCCTTTCGGCGGAAAGGTATTAAAGACGTCTCTCACGAACGATCAGGAGGAACGCCTGAGGAAGGCGCTAGAGAGCCTGAACAGCAGTGGTGCGACAGCATGAGCATCCCTGCGCTGCATCAGGGGTGAGTACTCGAATTCTGCAGTTCGCATTTGGGCCGGATCGGCACCCCGACAATTTATGCGGATTATTCCGGATGAACGTCGATCACATCGACGCCCAGTTCGACATTGGAGAGTGCTCACGCCTAAAATTCCGAAGACTTATACGACCGCATCTGAAGGACAGAAAATCGAAATTCGGCAGTTGCGCGAACTGAGCATGCTGTAGCGCACGCTTGGGCACTCGATGTGCTTCCTGGCGCAACGCGGTCATCGAGAACACCGGTGCACGCGAGACAAACGGCCGGGCGAGGTCTCTTTCGGGCCGTCAGCTGCGAAGGTAGAGCAACGGATGACTTAATCCGTTGGTCACCGTTTCGAATGAAGTTCCGCACGTCCGGTGGTGGACAGTATGCAAGCAGGCCACTATTGCGGCGCTCGCAGCGGTCGTCTTGTCAGGACCCCTCTACGTGAATCGCCCGCAGATAAAAAATCGCCATGCGCGCGGAGGGAGTGGCAGTCGACTTAGCCGTCTGCGCTGGGGCCAAGATCCAGATCGCTGGTAAAACAAGGTTCCAATTCAGGCCTGACCTTCGCGAGCAGATTGTCAGGCACGATGCCGTCGAGCACCTTCTGCTTCGCGCGCACCGATCTCTCGCGCCACCCGGCCGATCAGTGACGTCGATCTGGATGTCGTCGATGCTGCGATTTTTGATCTGCATGATGGAGGTGACGATCTGCCTCTCCCACGACCGTCCTGCATGAACGCAACGCCGGTGCGATAGCGAGATTCCGCTGGTTACCTTATGGAGCGCTATATGACAAAGGAAAGTCGCGTCGACATCGGGAAGTCGAAAGTCGAGGCGCAGGAAGCGCCGATGACCCTGGACGAACAACTCGACGAGGCGCTCGGAGAGACCTTTCCTGCGAGCGATCCAATTGCCGTTCACCCCGAGCGCGAACAACCCGCGAAGAAGTAAATTCACTCGTCGTCGGTATCCTGGAAAGCGACAGAGGGAGGTTCTCGACGCGCGGCGAACAGCGTTTCCTCTGTGGATTTTGTCCGAGGGCGCCCTGACAAGTCGGAAGTGTTGTCGCCCAACGAAGATCGTGACACACCTGAGCAGAAACCGGAAAGAAGCGCACGCGGGTTATGACTAGACTGCGAGGGGAGCGGGATCCTGTCGATGTCATTTGAGGCCGACGCTTCGAAGCGTCTAAGGCGGCACTTTTCGGGGCGAGTCAAAACACAAGGAGCGGATATGCCTGATACCGAAATCGCGCCTGGAGAATCCGGACAGCACGACGAGCAAGTCTCGCTGCGCAAGCTCTTCGAACCCACGAAGGTAGGGCCCTACAACCTGCGTCATCGTGTCGTGATGGCGCCGCTGACGCGTTCGCGCGCGAGCCGACCAGGCAACGTTCCGTCGCAGCTCAACGCCTGCTATTACGCGCAGCGCGCAGCGGCCGCGCTCATCATCAGCGAGGCGACGCAGGTGTCGATGCAAGGACAGGGCTATGCATGGACGCCTGGGATCCACAGTCGTGAGCAGGTCGAAGGCTGGCGGCTCGTGGCGGACGCCGTGCACGAGACGGGCGGGTTGATGTTCATGCAGCTGTGGCACGTCGGACGCATATCGCACCCCTCGTTGCAGCCCGATGAAATGCTGCCAGTTGCGCCCTCTGCTGTTCAGCCGAAAGCGGAGGCGTTCATCGAGAACGAGCGCGGCGAAGGTGTCGTTGCGCCCTGCGTCACGCCTCGCGCCCTGCAGGTCGAAGAGATGCCGTATCTCGTGCGCCAATACTTCAGGGGTGCGCGCAACGCAAAGGCTGCCGGAATGGACGGCGTCGAAGTGCACGCAGCGAACGGGTATCTGCTCGATCAGTTTCTGTTGTCCGGCACGAACCGCCGCATGGACGAATACGGCGGATCGAGCGAGCGTCGGGCCAAGGTGCTATTCGAGGTGATCGAAACGGTTTGCGAAGCGTGGGGGCCCAAAAGGGTCGGCGTCCGGCTGTCCCCTCTCGGCACCTTCAACGACACGCATGACGACGATCCCGAGGCGACCTTCTCTTATGTCATCGAGAAGCTCAATCGATACAGGCTGGCTTATTTGCACATCGTCAATCCCGCGCTGGCGGCGACCGGTGAGGATGTCGCTTTCACGGCGCGCGCGAAACGCATGAGCGAGATGATACGCCGCACCTACCGTGGCGTGCTGATGGTAGCGGGCGGGTTCGACGGCGGCGGTGCGGAAAGATGGCTCGGGGACGGCAACGCGGACCTGATCGCGTTCGGACGCCTGTTCATCGCCAATCCCGACCTCCCGGAACGCTTGCGGTCGCGCGCTCCGCTCAATTCGCCGGATCCGTCCACGTTCTACGGAGGCGGCGAGCTCGGATATACCGACTATCCGTCGCTCGCGCAGGAGCGAGGGGAGGCCCCACGGTCTATTATCGATGGGCGTTGGAGATAGACTGTCGTTGACCGGCGAGCTCGCTAGCGTGACGCGACGATTTGCGATGCCCGCCGAGCCGGCGACCAATCACACTGAGAGGCGCATCATGGCTGTCACTACCTGGGTTGTCGTTGCCGACGGCAGCCGTGCTCGAATCTTCGAGACACTGGGACTTAAACTGGACTTGCGGGAAATCGAAGACCTCGTCAATGTCGTCCCTGATAGACGGACGCTGACCGAGAAGGATCGTGAAAAATTCGCGAAGACCGTCGCCGACTACATCGAACAGGGACGGCTCCATCAGCGGTATCAGCGATTGCGATTTGCCGTCGAGCCAAAGTTTCTCGGGATGTTGCACGCGCGTCTGAGTGAGGGGACGCGTCACTTGATTTTCGAAGAGATCAACGAAGATCTCTCGGCCCTCGATGCGCGCGAAATTCAAGCGCACCTTCAAAGGCATTAACGGCGACCCGCCCTGTGATAGACCGCATTAAATGCGTCATCCATTGAAAGGCCACGGTCAAGAGATAGCGCCCCTTCCCTCAGGCCTGTCCCTGCTTACCTCCGACAATTTCAGCCATCATCAAATTGACGAGTCCAAGCACACATTTTGTTTTTCGCTCGCCTGGTTGCAGCGCTGGTCTGCACAAATCATCCATTGAGATCGAGACGAGGGCCAGTGTTCTGGCTTTCGTCCCTGGCTCATGTAGACCCCGAAGCATCATCGGTGCCCGACTAGTGTCCAGCGGAGTATGGTAATCGGCCCATTCAAAACTCAACTGCTTAACCGTCCACCGAAGCGGCTCACCCCCAGACCTCGATTGATCGAGCTGGCGAGTTCGTTCTCCAGCGATAGAAAGACCGTTTCCTCAGTCCCTCGGCCGACTATCGCCAGGCGCAGGTTTAGGCGGCCTCGGATCCTCCGCGCTCCAGTCGGGACCGCCATCAATCATCGCCCTTGTCTCCATTTCTCTCCTTCGCGCCCTGTATGCCGGGCTGTCCGTTGCTCAGCCATTGCTCGCCTCGCCAGCGTGCCCAAAGTATGTATCTCCTTTTCAACATCCGGGGTCCACGGACGGCCATAGTTAAGCCGGATGTGACGGCGAAATTCTCGGCCGCATGAAAAGACTGCACCGGGTGCTATCGCGATTTCGTGCGCTTCCGCCATTTCGAACAACTCCACTGCCTCCACTCCTTCTGGAAGTTGCACCCATAGAAAGAATCCGCCCGGCGGCCGGACCACTAGTGTCCCTTTAGGGAAGTACCTGACGACCGCGGCCACCATCCGGTTCTGAAGGGACGCCAGTTCGCGGCGCAGCTTACGTAGAAGCCGGTCGTAGTCCCCATGCTCAAGGTAGTCCGCAATTGCGCATTGCACGGGCACAGACGCCGGGGTCATCGTCAGCCAACGTGCGTGCTCAATTCTCGCGGCATAGCGCCCCGCCGCTACCCAACCGAGGCGCAGACCCGGCACAAGGCTCTTCGAAAACGAACCGCAGTGCAGCACAAGACCGTTAGAATCGAAGTGCTTCGCCGGATATGCCGGCGTCAAGCCAAAATGCAGCTCGCGGAATACGTCGTCCTCGATGAGCGGCACGTCATGTTTTGCCAGCAACCTTACGAGCGCCTCCTTTCGTTCATCGGAAAGCGTCGCGCCTGTAGGCTGGTGCAGCGTCGTCATAAACCAGCAAGCTCGTACCGGATGCTGCCGCAACGCCGCCTCCAATACGCCGAGGTCGAGTCCACGGTGTGGATCGACAGGGATTTCCACGGCCTTCAGGCGGAGGCGCTTAATCGCATCTTGCACAGCATGGAAAGCGGGCCGTTCTATAGCAATGGTGTCGCCAGGCCGCGTCAGAACCTGCAGACAGAGCATCAGTGCATCGAGCGCGCCACTCGTCACAACAATCTCTTCGATTGGGACCGTAACACCTGTGACAATGTAGCGCAGGGCGATCTGGCGACGCAAGTCTGCTTCCGCCTCTCTCGCCGACAAGGCATTCCGGGAACTCGCCATCCTCCGGGTTGCCGCAATCAACGAGCGCGAGATCCTGCCAAACGGGAACAGCTGGGCGCTTGGCTCCGAAGCGCCAAGCCCCGGATGCGCGCATCGACGTTGAGCCTTCATGAAGCGGATAATCAGGCTGTCACCATCAGCCTCGTCAATACTGCTCTTTGAAACAATCGCTAGTGATTTCGTTGGCGCAGGCCGACTTGCGACGAAATAACCCGACCGGGGTCTCGCGACGACCAGGCCCTGTCGTTCCAGAGTGTAGTAAGCCTGGAAAATCGTCGAAGGGCTCACGCGGTACGAACTGCTCGCCCGGCGCACCGACGGGAGCCGCACACCGGGCGCAAGCGTACCGTTCGCAATCAGGTTTTCGAACTCTGCCGCCACTTGCAAATATCGCTTCATTGCTATGCATGGCTAATTAAATGGAGCTGTCGTGACCTGCTCCGATTGCGGATAGAGCGCTCCATTTAGAAATTTCGAACCCGCCAGCCGAGCATGGTTGCGGCTCCCGCCGCCTTTGAGGACGGGGCGTTGGCGGCCTCGATAAATACCTTCAGCCTGCTGGCGTCGAGTGCACGGCTATAGAAGAACCCTTGACCAAACTCGGCACGGCTCTCCCGCGCGACGTTGTGGTGCGCCGCGTTTTCAATGCCTTCGACAACGACTACGGCGCCCATCTCATGACCCATGCTCGTCAACGCGCTGATCTGTCTGGAGCGTTCATCGGGATCCAGTCCCAACACCTCCCTGTCAATCTTCACCATCTCAAAGCTCATGTCTGCCGGAAGTTCAGGTCCGACGTCAGTGGGACGCACGGTCGACAGGGCAAAACGCATTCCTTTATCGCGCGCCTGCGCCATCATCGGGATGAGACGTCTTTTGAACTTCTTTGCGCTGCCTGCCTTGATCTTTAGTATTAGCGGCGGAAGACGGAGGGAGCCAAGGTCGCCCACGTCCGCGATAAACGCGGAACTTACCAGGTAAGAAGCAGGAGCGGTAACGCCCAGGTAGAGCGATTTCGGAGCGCCGATTTCCCGCAGTTCCTGGGCGGCACGCGACAGGACGAATCGCGTCATCGGTCCAATCAAACTACTGTCCTCAATGAACTTCATGTAGTGAGCGGGGCCCAGCGCGCCGTACTTCTGGTTGTCCCACCGCAACAATGCGTCGATGCCGACGCACCTGGCCCGCCTGATGCCAACGACGGGTTGGTATTCAACGTGGAACTCGCCGCGACGCAGCCCTGCACGCGCAGCACGCAGCAGCGACTTATCGTAGCGGAACCACCTTTTGAGCGCCCAACCGACAACAACAACCAGAACCGCCACCAGGATCGGCCACAATACAAAGCGCAATATTGTCCATACCGAGGGAGGCTGCGTAGCAATGCTCGCTGAAGGCAGCACCGAGGCGGGTGTGTCGGTGCCAATCGAAGACGACATCGCTTGTGTTTGGCAACCCTTACCCAGTGAGCAATCCCGGGGCGACACCGTCGGTAATTCAGGTGACTGCTCCGCCCGGTCGATCGGCGAAGCGGTACCGGCCACCGCGTCAGGGGCCACAAACCCGCCTCGAACTGCCGCCGCGTGGTCGCTGATTTGCCAACGCATTTCCCTAAGCAGCGTCACGATGTTCGGCACCGAACTGTGCGTTGCAGCAGCGGCGCCGGTGACATCGGCACGCGTGTCGTCGAGCGAATCGCACGTATCAGTCCGTAGAGGCATCGGACCGGCGACCGGTCCGGCAAGGGCGGCGGGAATGATCGGCAGCTGCGCAATGGACACGCAGGCTGAGCCAAAGCGAATCGGGGATGCCGGTGGACCGGCAAGCCCGTCCGTCAATTGCTGCCGGACGTTGCGTTCAGCCGAAAGACTGCGGCTCGAGCCAGTTTCGGGCGGACCAGCAACAGCGAGCGAGGTGCCTGCGCTGATGACGAGGACGATTGCGAACCCTCGACGCGAGGCACGCCAGAGCGCGATGAAGGTGCCGCGCCTGATTGTTGTTACCGCGAACCCGAATGCCATTGATTTATCGCTATAAAAATTGGCCTGAAAATCGTTATCGATCGGACCGCTACACGTAGGTGAAACATCGAAAGAAGTGGCACCGGTCTGCGCCGCACTTTGCCATCGCGTGTGCGTCCGCAATAGCAGCAGATTCCAAAAGAAACGCCGTATCAGATTGAAAAGCGGCTATCTTCTAAAGGAGGATGGGTATGCTGGCGGCGCTGACCCGACAGCAAGGGGGTGTCCTGCGAGGAGTACACGTTGAAACGCTACGAGCGGTTAGCCGACCAAATCAGTGAGCTCATCAAGCGCGGTGATCTGCCACCCGGGGCGCGTATTCCTTCGGTTCGCGCGGCGTGCGCGGCGTGGGGCGTGAGCCCCGCGACGGTATTTCGTGCCTACTACCTGCTCGAGAATCGGGGTATGATCAAGGCACGCCCGCGTTCTGGCTATTTCGTGTCGCCGACTGCCGGAGAATTGCCGCGGCAAAGGCCCGCGACCTCGCCCGATACGGACCTGACGATCGTCAATATCAGCGACCTTGTCTTTGAGGTTCTGAGGACGATCAGGCAGCCCGAGACTGTCCCACTTGGTTCAGCGTTCCTGAGCCCTGCGCTGTTTCCCATGGCGCGTGTCGGAAAGTCGTGCGCGACTGTCAATCGTTCAACGGACCTGGCCAGCATGGTTGACTGCCTGCCGCCGGGATATGAAGGATTGCGCCAGCAGATTTCGTTGCGTTACCTGATGGCGGGAATGACAGTGCACGTCGACGAGATAATCATTACGAACGGTGCACTCGAAGCCCTGACGCTCAGTGCCCAGTTGCTTGCCGCCCCAGGCGATGTGATCGTGATCGAAAAGCCAACGTTCTATGCAGCGCTGCAGGCTATCGAGCGTCTGAAGCTGAACGTAGTGGAGATTCCTGTCGACCCGGTGAAGGGTCATGATCTGGATGCGCTCGCGCGGGCGCTGCAGCAACATCCCGTTCGGGCCTGTTGGTTCATGACCTCGTTCCACAATCCGACCGGGGTGACGCTGGCCGATTCCAGCAAGCAGGCACTGGTTGATCTGCTCGCCAGACACGACGTGCCGCTCATCGAGGATGACGTCTACAACGAACTGCATTTTGGCCCGGACCCAGTGCGTCCGGCCAAATTCTTTGACCGGAAAGGTCTTGTCATCCATTGTGGATCGTTCGCGAAGTGCCTTGCGCCCGGATATCGCATCGGCTGGGCGGCAGCCGGAAGGTTCGCGCGCGGGCTGGAACGTGCGAAATGGATGACCACGCTATCGGCTAGCACGCCGGCGCAGCGCGCAATCGCCGATTATCTGCAGCACGGCGGCTACGAACGTTTCCTGCACAAACTACGTCGCGAGTTGGCCCATCAGCAATCGCAGATGCTCGACGCTATCAGCCGGTACTTCCCGGCCGATACGATGGCGACCAAGTCTGACGGCGGTTATTTCACATGGGTAGCGCTCCCGGAACACGTCGACTCGATACAGTTCTTCCAGGCTGCGCTCAGCAGTGGCATCAGTATCGCGCCCGGACCTATCTTCTCTGCGGACGGCGCCTTTCGCCGCCGTGTGCGTCTGAACTATGGATATCCCTGGTCGGTGCGGCTCGATAAAGCGGTCGCGACACTGGGTGCCCTGTGCGCTGATGAATCACGTTGCGGCGCTAAGCTGGCCGGGCCGGTTCGGCCGGCATGATACGGGTGTCGATCTCAACCCAACATGCCGGTCGGTGAATCGTGAAGCTCATGCACGACAATACCCGCCTTGCCCGCGACTTTTGCACGATACATCGCGGCATCCGCCGCGCGTAACAGGGCTTCGCCACTCAATGACGCTGCCTGGTCGCGCGGTAGCATGCCGATACTTGCCGACAACTGGACGGCCTTTGCCCCGATTGTCATGGGCTGGCTCAGTGTCAGCAGGATTGCACGTGCAATTCTCTCCAACGCAGCACGATCGATTGCAGGGCCGGTCAGCAGCACCGTGAACTCATCCCCGGCATGCCGCGCAACCAGATCCCCGTCACGCACGCAGCGACTAATCCGGCGCGCGGTTTCAACCAGTACTTCGTCGCCGCACTGATGCCCGTATGTATCGTTGACCGCCTTGAAGCCGTCCAGGTCGATAAACATGATGGCCGCCACACCGTCGCCGCCTGCTGCGCATGCCTCATCCAGCCTCTCGAGGAATGCGCGTCTGTTCGGCAGACCGGTCAGCGCGTCGTGGAACGCCTGATGCCGCAGCCGATCGAGCAACGCCGTTCGCTCCGTCACGTCCTGCACCAGCAGGTAGTACCCATTAGCCGCCTGATCATGGACGAGGCGCGGCACCAGCACACCCCGCAGGGCACGTTGACTCCCGTTAAGCGTCGCTCCAACCTCATACTCGACCCTTTCGCCGTTGAGCACGCGCTGGACGTACGGCTCGATGGCAGCGTAAAAGTCAGCGTCGAGAACCTCGTGGGTGAGCCGTCCCACGATCTCCTCCGGGTCCAACCCCAGCCACTCGCGATAGGTTGAGTTGGCGAACCGATAACGTCGCTCACCGTCGACATAAGCGACCAGCACCGGCAGATTGTCAGCGATGGCGCGCAAATCTACGCGCGTGGCTCCCAATTGTCGCTCGGCGCTCGTCAGTTGCTCATGCGCCCTGCGCAGACCTTCCGAGGCCTCATGGGCTCCCCGATGCAACGCAGCCTCCCGCGCATCGCGCGCGGCTTTTTCCTGTTGGTCCGCCTGGGTATCGTGAATGACAAACAGCCAGCCTCCGTCGCGGGCCGGCGTCGTCTGCTTCCGTGCCACCTGCACGCGCGCTGGCTTTCTTTGCTTGTTGCGCAACCGGAACGTTACGTCGAGTGTCAGGACCTCACCCCCTCGGCCACGATTGAGTGCCTGTACGGCCTGTTCAAGCCTGGTCCGGTCATTCGCATCCAGCAGATCGAGTATGGGCGTTTTCGTTAGCGGAGCGCGCGAGTGCGCGAAGAATTTCACGCAGGCATCATTCATGTGCCGCCACTCCCAGTCCCTTCCGATATGCGCGATAGCGACCGGAGTCCGATGGAACGTCTCGACGTAAAGGGCATGCTGGGCCTGAAGCCGGTCGATCGCCTGAAGCACCTGCAAACGATCAGAGCTGTCCAGCTTGCGCAGGCCAACTTCTTGCTCGATCATTTGCCCCAGGTCTATCAGCATCTCACGCTGCTGGCGCGTGAAGCGCCGCGGCATCGAGTGCATCACACATAGCATACCGATGGGTTTGCCGCACGGTAGACGCAGCGCAATGCCTGCGAAAAAGCGGATCGCCAATTCGCCGGTTGCCAGTCGGCCCTGCGCAAGCTCCGCATCAGACAGCGCATCCCTGACGACGAACGGTTCCTCGCATTGGAGCGTCCGGCTATAGTGCGTCTCCAGATGGAATACGACGTCCCGTTCGCACCCGCTTGCGCCGATGACTTCTGGCTGACCGAGACGGTCGAGACATACGACGGATATTGGCAAATTCAGCGCGCGCGCGGCGACCCGCGTCACGCGCTCAAAGTACTGATCGTCTTCGCTTTCTGTGGGCAGGGGCACGCTGGCTGGTTGTTGTTGCGCATCCATGATGCATTCGTCTTTCACGCTTTAAGCTCCGTTCCGGTGCCATCTTGTTATGTGTTTATCGACGCCCACGCAAATGCCCGGAGCTGATCGACTGCCATCGGCTTCCCAAACCAGTAACCCTGCGCCAGGTCGATTCCCGAGTGTTGTAACACATCGTGTTCGGCAGCGTTCTCGACGCCTTCCACCACAACTTTCGCACCATGTGTATGCACTAACGCGGCTACCGACTTCAGAAACTGACTGCGCGCTTCGCCGCGCATGGCTAGAAAACGCCGGTCTACCTTCACGTAATCGAACCGGAAGTCCGCGAGCAAGTCAAAATTACTGAAGCCGGTGCCGAAATCGTCGAGTGACAGGCGTACGTCGCGTTGCTTCAACTGGGCAAGCGCCGTGACAACCCGAGGCGTACGCTCGACGCAGCTGCGCTCGGTGAGTTCCAGAACGAGGCGCTCCAGTATCGGACCGGCGGACTCGCAGATATCGTCGACGAAGCGGTCCTCCATCAGATGGCGCGCGCAGATGTTTACCGATATATGCCAGTGTTGAGGGAACGGCAGTTGGGTCAGTGCAATATTCGCCTCGCGCAGCACGAAACAGGTCAACGCGCTGAGCAAGCGCGTGCCTTCGAGTTCTCCAATGAACAGCCCCGGCCCCCCGACTCCGAACTTGGGATGGCCCCACCGGAGCAGCGCTTCCACGCCCACGCAGTGTCGCGTGCGCATGTCCACAATGGGCTGATAAACGACATGGAACTCCCCCCGGCGAAGACCGATGGCCGCCGCGCGCCGCAATCTTGCTTTTGGGCGAACCAGGTGACCAACGTGCACGGCCGCGGCGCAACCCAATAGCGCAACAACCGGCGCCACGGCGTATGGAGAAGTGATCAGGCTGGCCGCGAGCAAGCAAGCCAGGCTCAACGTAACGGCGACAGTCACTACCACTTCAAGATGCCCATCGAATACCGGTTGCAGCCGGCGCATTCGTGCTGTGCAGCGTTGGAAAAATCGCATGAAGTTGCTTTCGCACCGTTCTCAGTGTTGCGTACTATGACCTGACTGCGTTTGGAAAACGAGTAGCAGTTACGGATCAAAACATGCGTATCAGATCCGCCGTCATACGCGGAGTAAGCGGTGCGGCAACTCGCTGAGGCAGGCTTGTCTGCTTACTCAGTGGCTAACGCGCTCGCCTTAACCGTTAAGACGACACACAAGGCACGGCAGGGCGTAAGAATGATTGCGTGGGCTCGCCGGATTGGCAAGCTGCAATGGATGATTTGGCAAGTCACTATGACGGCGCTCGACAGAGTGGCACGAAAATGATCGCCGTCGGTGAAGTGGCAGCGGAGATCGCATCACCCGGGGTATGGAGCATCAAGTGTCCGAAGGGCTTTCGCGACGGCCTAATCCGCTTCGCGCCCGGGTTCGAAAGCTCATCCTTGGTACAGGCCATCGCTAACGGACTACTCCCCAGAGAGGGTGATTGACGTGGCGATGACACAACTCCTGCCGAAAGTCCGCTGTCGGTATCGAAGCCGACGCCTGAACGTCCTCCTTGGCGTGCACACGAACGACTGCAGATGGCCGTTAATTGCCGATCGGTGTGCAATCAACGAAATCATTTCGCGAACGGCAACACACAACCCTGAGGCGCCGCTGACAGCGAGGCTATCGCGATGTCTTTTCCCGGGTCGGGAACGGACGATCGAATGAGCGTGGGTACCATCGCGTAACATCCCGCCCGTCCCACTCGAGTTTCACTGTTTTCATCACCAGCTTTAGCCTATACGCGGCAACGCCGAACTATCGTAAGTTGGCAGCGGCTTGTGAAATCGGATAAGTAGGCTCGCTCATCGAGAGGTGGAAAGATCTGGCCAGCCCTCCAAGGTCGGGGAAGAGCGAAACCGTCGTGACATTCATTCTCCTGAGATCTCCCCAAATCTCGTTTCTCACATTGGCGGCGCGGGTTGGCAGAATGATCTTGATCGCGCTGACGGCCGGATCAGGTTTCCATGTTTCAAACGTTGAGGACTCTGCTTCCGTCCATCGTGCTTTAAACATCTCGTGATTCGGGGAGAGGGATTTGACGAGATTTGCTTCGAACGAGTGCTTCAAACTCAACGGGAAAAGGAAGCAGCCCTGCTGCACCGAGATGCGCTGATTGAACCAGGCGGGGACCAAATGAACGACACCGATCTTCGGTTCACCAGTCTGTCTAAGGGCCGCCTCGGCAACGCCGATCCGCATTTTGCTGTAGCCGACAAAGTCTGAGGGAAGGGGCTTTCCTGCAATGTCGTCCTGCAAGTCGTCGTCGATGACATGGGTGTTGATCGCCCACACCACTACGTCGGACCGTGCACGCTCGAGCGCAAAGTAGGTGGCCACGTAAAAGGAATAAGTGAAGTCGAGCAGCCGCGTCGGACCGCCGAAATGCTGCAGCAACGACAGCCAATCCAGCAAGCACTCCTCTCGCGGAAGAATCGGCTGATACAGATGCGCCTGCGATCTGAACTGCCATAGAAATGACTGCTCTCGCTCCTCCTTTTCGAAATACCAGTACCAGAATCGCGCTGCTCGCTCCAGCGTCGTCTCGAGTCGCCACGAAGGATCGGCCTGTCCCCGAAACACCCAGGCGTCGCCCAATCTCGTCGCCAGCTTGCACGCTTCGTCCCATGAATTCGGATGCAGCACCTGGAACATGCATCACCTCACTGCAATGTTGACCGTCCCTTAACGTTATATCGCGACGAAGTGCCATTTCAAGGGAAATTGCACATTCGCGGTTGAGGTGCCAAGCGTTCAACTAACGTATGCGGTCGTTCCATCGGCCTCGATGCAGCAACAGAAATCGCCAGACGACCGTTCACAGCACCGCGCCACGTCCCCGAGATGAATCGTCTAAGACGCTATGCTGCCCGGCGCACTCTCGCTAAGTGAGTGCACCCTCCATGACCGATCATCGACCGTTTTTAAGTGACGCCTCCCATGCCGCGCTCTCATTGGATATCAACGCTTCGAAGCCCTTTGGAAATGTTTCGAGAACTTTGCAGCAAGCTCGGGGGGGCATATAAAGTCAGGGTGCCGCAATGAAACATGTTCGTACACGCCGAGTGCGCGTATCCCAACTTAGCGCAAAATAGCCGAACCAGCGGTCACGGGTCGCCAAAGGACGGATTACGGGACGCGATTAGGCATAGCGCCGCAATTAAACTTATGCGAGATGGCCAAACCTTACGCTTGCGCCAGGGAGACTATAGAGAGCATCGCATGAAACTCGGGGCGGGACGCAGTCAGGAGTAACGCACTTACGCCAGGAGGTACGATGACCGCACCACTTCGTGTGCTGGCGCTGGATGAGTCGGCCGGGCCGCCATGTGCACGACTCACCAGTGAACTCGATGTCTCTCCAGATGACGCGGATAAAGCGATCGCTTGCGTGCTTGTTGCGGGAGCGCTCGACGACGCGGCTTTGGTCGCTCGCGTGAAACAGCATCTGGCAGGCGCCGGGGAATATCATTGCGAGCCGTCGCGCACACTGATCGTATGCAACGACCGTAGTTCGGCGACCTTGCGCGCGCTGCTGGCCACCGGCGCGGGCGATGTCATTAGCGACTGCGACGAGCCGGCCGCCCTGGTGCGTGCAAGAGCGGCTCGATGGGCGCTGATCGACGCGACGCTCGCCCGGCCTGTCGTCGCCGACAATCTTGTCGGGAGAAGCCAAACGTGGCTCGACACGCTTCGTTGCGTATCCGAAACGGCCCTGTTCTCTCATGCACCGCTTTTGCTTACGGGTCCCACCGGAACCGGAAAGGAGTTGCTCGCGCGTCTGCTGCATACCCTGGATCGGCAGCGGCACAAGGGCGAACTGCTGACGGTCGATTGCACCACGCTCTCGCGTGAACTGTCGGGTAGTGAGCTATTCGGTCACGAGCGCGGCGCTTTCACCGGCGCCTTCGGCGAGCGCGACGGCGCGATTGCGCGTGCGGACGGCGGCACGCTTTTTCTCGACGAAATCGGAGAGTTGCCGCTCGAATTGCAAGGGCAGCTTCTGCGGGTCTTGCAGGAAAAGGCTTATCGCCGGTTGGGCGGCGCTCACTGGCGCAAAGTGGACTTCAGGCTGGTCTGCGCCACCAATCGGGAACTGCCGGCGGAAGTCGAGGCCGGCCGGTTTCGCGCCGATCTGTATCACCGTATCGCGGCCATCGTCTGCCGCACGCCCGCTTTAGCCGAGCGTCGCGCCGACATTCCAAGGCTCATTCGCCATTTCGCCGCGAGCGAGCATCCGTCGCAGGTCACGTTTTCACCCGTGCTGATGGAATATCTCACTTCACGCCACTACGCGGGCAATGTGCGTGAGCTACGACAAGTCGTGCTGGCTTGCCTCCGCCGCCATGTGGGAGCCGGACCCGTATCGCTGGGCTGCCTGCCCGATGAGGAAATCCGCTCGTGGCGTCTCGCGCTCGTTGATAGCGCGAGTCCGTCCGATCATGCGATCTGCATCGACGACTTCGTGCGCGACGCGCTGCATGCCAACGTGACGCTCAAGGAACTGGGCCGGCTGGTGGAGGCGGCGGCGGTTCGCATCGCCCTGGCCGAGTCGAAGTCGGTGACCGCGGCGGCTCACTGGCTGGGCGTCACGCCGCGCGCGCTGTACCACCGCGGGGCTGCGCAACGCGAGGACTTGCGGCTTCAGGTCTCAGCATGAATACCGACACAGCATTGCCACCGAGCAGTTGAGCGCTCGCACGCGCGTCGAGACCGAGTTCGGCGATTAACTCACGCACCTTCGCCAGTTCGACGCCGGGATGCAACCACGGTCCGTCCGACCCGAACAGCAGCTTCTGAGCGCCCGCCCGCCTCACGGCTTCGACCAGACAGTCCCAGTTGCGCACACCCGCCGTATCGGAGTAAACATTCGGCCAGCGCGACAGAATGTCGATGAAATTGCGCTGATGACTCCATTCGTCTCCATAGCTTCCCAGATGCGGAATGATGAACTTCACACCCGGATAGAGCGGGGCGAACAACGCCACCGACTCGACCTCGCCCAGCACGTCGTAGAGCACCGGAATCCGTAATGCCGCCGCGACGTCGCACACCTCCCGCGTGATGCGCGCATCCGCGCGATGGCACTTGATGCCCTTGAAGCCATGCACGCGCACGGCGCGTTCGACCATCGCGCCGATACGCCCGCGGTCACGCGCCGCGTGGACGAAGGCAAGCCCGGTGTATCGCCGGGGCGCTTGCCTCACGATGGCCGCCACGGCTTCGTTGGCGACGGCATAGTCGCTATGGAACGCTGCCCAGATGAGGGTGTGCGCAATACCCGCCCGGGCGGCGCGGACACCATATGCGTCGAGCGGCGCGATGGTGTCCCACGGGCCGGTGAAGCCATCGCCGGGACCGGCATGGCAGTGTGCATCGATGACGAGCATGACGGCCTCTCATCTGTCGTATCAGTCAGGAGTGCGGCCCGATCAATACATCAGCCGGCGGCGACGAAACCGCGCGCCGAGTTCCGATCCTTCGCCCGGCGGCGTTTTATCCGCAGAGGAAGCATCGGGGCCGGGCTCGTCGAGGGGCAAAGGCATAGCGTTGTCATCGGCGGCGGATGCCTGCGTGGGCTCATCTGCCGGCCATGGCGCTCCGGCTTGCGGCGGCCAGTCTGCATCAATGCCCGGCGCGCCTCCGCTCGCCGAAGCGCCGCGCGAGCGCAAGCTCCACCAGATCCATGGTGTCAGAACGCCGGTGGCACGCATGCCGTTGAGGCGCTGCCAACGCGCCAGCGCGAACATGAAGCGCTGACTGCCGGGCTGACAGGTCGGGCAACCGATCATTCTGGCCAGCTGGCTCATCTGTCGGCCCCAACCGAAACGCCGGGCAAAGTAGCGGTTGAGCTGTTGGCGGCGCTGCCAGTTCCGTTGCAGCGACAGCCTCCGCCCGTAGAGACTGTCGGCGCGCGAGCGCAACCAGTGCTGCTTCCAGCCGAACGGCGCGTTCGCACCGATCGCAGACGGTCCTCGATAGGGATCGCGCCCGCTCCGGCGGCCAGAACCGAACTCGCCTTCGAATCCTTGCGCCCCAGGAAAGCCCATTGCGGCGGTCTGGCCGGCCTGTGGCGCTCGGGCGCACGTACACCGTCCGCCGCATCGACAGGGCTGGCCGGCCGGGCAGATGCATCGACGTCCGCATCGGCACTGAATGCCGCCGTGTAGCATTGTCGCCTGCGCCGACGCGCTGCCACCCGTCTGCCAGAAACTCGAGATATGTGGATTCGGCATGATCGGACTGCTCCTCAGGATTGGCGCGCCGGGATGCGCTGCGCCGGCAATGGGGTGGATTGCTGGGCCGCCGGTTGACCGAGACGCCGGCCGATCAGATCGGAAGGCTGAGCCGTCCAGCCGCCCGATGCGATCACCGGCTGTTCTGCCATGCTTAGATCCACGCCGGTCACGGCCCGATACGCGTGCACGTAAGCCTGCACCTCCGGACGCCACGCGCTCAGCCAGCCAGCCGCGATGGTCGAGTCGTTGACCGTGCTCCACGGCAGGTAGCGAATGCTCAACAACAACTGTTCGCCGTACGTCGCCAGGTCGCGATAGTGGCGGATCGACGCGTCGTTCCATCCCATGAACTGGCGCAGGGTGTCGAGATGTGGCATCCATGCCTCCGGGTAGGGAACGCCCGGCCGTCCGCCGAGAAATTCCCGCACCTCCGGCCGTGCGAGCAACCACTGCTGGAGCAGCATCTCGCCCCGGGCCGTGGTAGGCAGATCGCCGAACTGGTTATGCGCCCCTTCGGCCAGAACCAGATGAAGCTCGCGCAGGCAATTGAGCGCGGGAAACGCGTCGGCGTTCATGGTGGTATCCATGGCCGTGCGGTAGTAGCGGCTTGCCTCCAGCAACAGGCGATGGAAGGCCTCGATGAACTGCGACCGGCTGTCGGCCGGGAGCATTTCCGGCACGGCGGGACCCTTCAGTCGCAGCCCGTAGTGATGGTCGTATTCGTAAGCGCGCCGGGCGAGCGAGAGCCGGTTCTGTTCTCGCTGGACATAGCCCCAGAAGACGTTGCTGAGCGGACGCAACGGCGATATGTCGCAGCGCCTAAGCGTATCCGGACCGGGATAGCGCCGATTCTGAAAGCGCAGGCTCAACGCATTCAGACCCTGCACCAGCATTCCCTGCTCCATCCAATACGACCAGATCAGTTCCAGCAGCGGCGGACAGCGCAGCTTGCACACCAGCATGCCGATGCAATTCCCCGAACCCAGCGTGCAGTCCTTCAGCGGGACGCCGGGATGGTTTTCGACGAGTTGCTGCATGAAGGTGAGTACGCCGGCGGGGCGTGGATCGGCCGCCACACCCGCGCCGACGACGCCGGTACCCGTCGGCGGAGCGAACAGGCGCGACTCGGCCGCCTGCAATTGCGCCAGCGTGATGCTGCCGGGCGCGAACCGTCGATTGACTTCCATGACATCCCAATCGGTGGAATCGTGCAGCAGCGGCCCATTGATCAACGGTTGACTCGCGACCGACAAGGCTGGAGCGAGCTCGAGATCCTCGAGATCGTCCCGTTCCCTGCGTCTGCGCGTCCCGCAGCAATCGTCCAGCAACGCCGACTGACAAGCGATGAAGAGCGACGTAGCCTCCGTTATCTGATCGTATGCCTTGGTGCCGCTGAAGCAGAAGTCGTTTTGAGGCAGTTCACTGCGTGCGGAAACAAGCGCGTTGTTCAGACATTCGTTGACGATATCCTCGCGCTCACTCCTGCAGAACAGCGCCGAGATGAAGTTGGAGTAATGGCGGAATCCCAATGCGCCGGAGGCGTGTCGAACGACGTTATAGAACGCGATGAATGGGTCATCCGCCGGGTTCGGAGTGTGCATTTGCAGTTGCACGGCCGTATATCCGTTGAGCATCGTCTTTCTCCTTGGCATGCAGAAATGAAGTAAGCGACAGTCAAAGCACCAGGGCCGCGGCGGCCGGGCCCGCGTTGGCGCATATCTCGCGGGCGTCGATCGTGCCCTGCAAGGCCCAGAAGCGCAGCAGACGCCGCAGCAAAGTCACCTCGGCCGTCGCGGTGAGCCAGCCATCGAATTTCGCTTGTCCGATGGCGGCGCAGGCCACGGTAGGAGACAGCGCGGCCAACGTTTCCGGCCGACGGCGATGGCCGCGCCACAGCACGCGAAGCCGCGCCGGCGAGCATTCCGCCACGGGGAATGCCTGAGCTAGCATCAAGCCGCCGAGACTGGCCGGGCGAAAGCTCGCGAGGAAGTCGACGAAGCCCGGCAGCAGGCGCTCAAGCGAGCGGAAGGCCATCGCATCTCTCGTCGTGACGGTCCGATCCAGCGGGTACAGGCTTTCCCATAGTTCGGCAAGCGCCTGCCATTGGGCATCGGGGTACAAGCGCTGGCCCACACTGGCGCTGATCTTGACGCGGATCCACGGCGGCGGATGCGGCTCGTCGACCGTGAAACGCGTGACGAAGGCGCGCGGCAGACTTACCACGCTCATCAGGCCGAGCGTCGAAGTGATGCCCACGCGCGCGACACTCCAGAAATCCGCGACTATCTCCGAGATCCACGTCTGCAAGCACTGCCAACCGATCCGTTCGTCCGGCCGATCGCGCGCCATGGCTGTCAGCGCATCGCGCAGCGTGCCCGTCAGGTCGAGCAGCTCCGCGCCCTGATGACCGACCTCGTGGACCAGCGACGACGCGATCGCGCTTCCCACCATGCGCTCGCGAGGAATGCGGATGACCGCCACCGGCGCCAGGCCGCCGCCGGGCAGACGCGTCCGCACGCGCCGAATGGCGGCGCCGGGCCCGCGGTCCAGATGACAGATCACGGGCGGGCTGGCGTACCAGCCGCCGGGGAGCCGCAGCGCGTCGGCAGCGACTACGTCTAGACCGCCCAGCCACTCGCCATAACCATGTTGGCTGCGCTCGGCCAGCACATCGGAGAACATGTCGAACTGCGTGATCAGATCGAGGAACCTCACGCGGAGCACTGCGAAATATCGCTGCGCCTGCGCCGCCGACGCGATCGCGCCGGCGGGCGATTCGAGCCACGTCAGAAACCGCCCGACGATATGGCGCAGATGATCTCGCCCTTGCGCGAGAAACGCCTCGATCGCGGCCTGGGCGGCAATCGACGGAGCGGCGGCGGCCACCATGGGCAGCGTGAGCGCGAACGGGCGTTGCTCGTTCAGCCGTTCGAGCAGCGACTGCGCTTCGTAGGCGAGGTGGCGTGTGGCGTGACCTTGTGGCATGGTCATCTCCCATTCGGGGTGACAGTCGCACGTGACTTCAGTACGCGTTGTACACGATGATGTGGCGGCCGCGCCGCACCCACGTTCCCTTCACGAGCCGCCGGTCAGGAGGCGGCATCACGGGCCGCGAGGGCACGCCGCCGGGCGGGTAAGGCAGAACCTGACGTGGGGGCGAAGGCTGGAATGGCACGTTGGGCGCGGGCATGTTGACGCCCACCGCCGTGCCAGCCGTGGCCTGGCCACCGGCCTGGCCGCCCAACCGCACATCCCATCCACTCGGACTTCTCACTTGCAGGCCGCCCAACAGACCGCCGGTCGCCTGCCCGCCGCTCGAAGCCTGGCCGGTGAGTCCGTTAAGCACGGCGCTGCCGAGCGACGGCAACACATTTTTGGCGATGCCGCTGATGATCGAGCCGAGTTCCTGTTGCCCCATGAACTCGCTCTGCGGAGCCAGTTCGAGTGACCGCGCGCTTTCTATGCCGATCCGCACGATGCGTCGCGCGATCTCGAACTGGCGGTCTTCGTTCGACAGGCCTTCGCCCTCCAGCCCCAGCGCACTGCCCGCTGCGTGAGCCGCCGCCGCGCCCACAGCCGTCCCTACGCCGGGGATCGGAATGAAGGTGCCGAGCGCGCCTCCCAGGGCAGGAAGCGCGGCTTTCGCCACGGTGCGCAGCGCGCCGCCAATCAGACGGCTGAAACCACTGCTGGCGACTTTCTTGAATGTTCGGCCGATGTTGCGCATCAGGCCGCCGAGGAAGTGATCGAGTTCCTGCTCGCTGCTTACCGAAAGCAGTTCGGCGGCCAGAGCGAGCTCAGCGTCGCGGTTGACCTCGCCGGATACGGGGTTGATGAGTTCCCCTAGAAACGGAACTTCGTACTGACCGCCGGGCGGGTAACCGCCACGCAATTCCTGCGGGTACTCGCCCTGGTACTCGCCCTGGTACTCGCCTTGATACTCGCCTTGATACTCGCCCTGGTACTCGCCCTGGTACTCGCCTTGATATTCGCCTTGATATTCGCCTTGAGGGAATCCTTCGTTGTTGAACTCGCCGGACTCCATGAATTGCTGCGTTCGATCCGTGTTGTGCATGACCTTACTCCTTCTCTAGGTTGGCATCAGTGTCGACGCGCGGCTCTGCAAAACGCTTGCAGACCTGGCTGGGCGCTCAAATGCACGAGTCATACCAACACTTGATGTAACCGGTCCGGGAGCTTTTTTTGGCGAGAAAGTGCGAAGAGTCTTTCGCAACTTTCAAGCGGCATGTGAAGCCAGCTTCGCTATCACTTAATTGAATCGCCATCGACGCGCATCGCCGTGCGTCTCGACACCGACGCGCGCGCAGCTATCGTCCGACTGGTAGACCGGCACTGAACGAACACGAAACGCAAAGCCGCGCAATCGAGTCGCCTTAGTACGGTTGCAGGTGCGCAATTTCAGACTCGCCAAGTTCTACCGCTTGCGCATACAACTTTCGCCGATATGCTCAGTTGAGCGTCGGACGGGTTTCGAACTGAATCGGTCGTCCAAGCGGCCACCGATGACTAAAGCGAGTGGCAGAAACTGGCCGTTAATTGCCAATCGGTGTGCAATCAACGAAATCATTGCGCGAACGGCAACACACGCCACCCGGAGCCGTCCTTTGGGCTCACTGCAATCAAAAGACTGCTTTGAAGCTACAACCGCCCTTCGCGGCGCTCATCACGGTCGGCAAGCCGTCGGCCATCGTGGACGTTCCGCGACAAATGGCGGTGCGTCGGTTGCAGATTGCTCTGCTGCCGTTTGTACAGCCGCGTCGGCGAATGACGCTTCAGTCGTCAACGAATGAGTCTTTCCGACGCTGAGCGGTGACTCGGCCCGATGTTTCCGAGTGAGCGATTGCGGCCTCGAGCGATTTCCACGGAGCGGAGTCCAAGCGCCGCGGCGCGATAGTTGGAAGGCGACCCGAGGCGAACGTCCAGTCGAAGACTCACTTGCCGATAGGCGCTTACATCCAGACCCCGTTCCAATCTCGAACGCGCCGGCGAACGGACTCCGTTATAATGCTTGCCACCAAAAATTGATGCGACCGGCGAATTACTTTGAGAGCAGACGCTCATTGCATTCAATACGAGAAACGTAAAAATTCTCCGAAAATTAAAATACGGTGCTGAAAAATGAGTGCTAATACGGTGGGGGAGTTTGCTGCTGAGTTGAAAATGCCTGTGGAGGTCCTGATCGAACAGCTAAAGGCCGCCGGAGCGATGAAGAGATCCGCTAGCGACGCCATCTCGGAGACAGACAAATCAAAGCTGCTTGGGCATTTGCGCGCAATGAGTGGGAGCTCCGATTCAAAGATAAAACTGACCAGGCGCCATACTTCTGAGGTTTCTCAAAAAGGATCTGACGGGAAGGCTCGCACGATCCAGGTTGAGGTGCGCAAAAAAAGAACCTTTGTTAGCCGTCAGCCGCCCGTGCAGGTGCCGATCCCAGAGCCTGCAGCAGTAACGAATATTTCCATCGATCAACTTAGCCCGCAGCTAGACACGAAGGCAAAAAAGCTACGTTGGACCAAGCTTGCTTCAGTCGAGATTACCAACTTCAAGGCAGTAAAAAACCTTCGGGTACCGCTGTCCGACGTTACTATATTGGTCGGTCCGAATGGATCGGGCAAATCATCAGTGTTGCAGGCAATTCATTGGGCAACGCGTGCGGCAAGCTACATACCTCCTCAGAGTCAATCAGAAGTCGTCTCGTTCGAAAGACTGGATTACTCGCCATCTAGCGAGCCTTTGACGACCGCCCATAGAGGGGAATTATCAACTGATCGATCCAGTCAACCAACCTCGGTTGCATTCAGGCACGCCGGGGCCGGGGACGAAACGTCTTCAACTGCAACAGTTAGAATCTGGGCAGCGCGCAATCGCGGGGGAATTTCTGTGCATATTGAAGGGGGAAGTGCAGTAAGCCCTTTCAAACAGCGTGAAGAGTTAATTACAACGTACATTCCGGGTCTGGCGGGTCTGTCTGAGAAGGAAACGATTCTCGTGAAACCCCTGCTAAGAAGGCAGGCTGCTGGCGGTGATGCGGGGGGCGTGTTGCGCAATGTGCTGTTTAACATCGCCAGCCGTCAGCCAGCTGAAACAGACAATCGCATGGCCGAAGAGCGTCTACTAAACTTGAACCGTCTGGTTCAGATGGTGCATCCGAATGTGCGGGTCGAAGTGAGTTTTGACGAGCGAGAGGACGTGCACATTCAGGCATCGTTTGACGATCAAGTGCTGTCTGGGGTCAAGCGTCCGCTAGAGGCTGCCGCGACTGGCGTCCTCCAGATCATTCAGATTTTTGCCTACCTCATTTTATTTCGACCGAAACTGATTCTGATCGATGAGCCAGACGCGCACCTACATCCGGACAAACAAGAGCGACTGATTGAGGCTTTGGAATTTGCCTCGGATGAATTTGATGTGCAAGTGCTTCTGACTACCCACAGCCCCCACATCGCTAGAGCGGCTTCTCCGGCCGCAAGCTTGCTGTGGGTAAACAACGGTCAAGTAGTTGAAGAGCAGGACGAGGCGATTCGCTCGTTGTTGGGATGGGGAGGACTCGATCGGAAAATACTATTCTTCGTCGAAGATGAGAACGATCACGCAATTCGAGCGATACTGCGGCAGTGGCCACAGCTGAATCGGCAAATCACAATCTGCCGCTGTTTTGGCGTCGACAATTTGCCGAAGAATGCGCTGTTGAAGGGATTGCTAGGAGAACAGACTTTCGACGTTAGAGTCGTTATACATCGTGATCGTGATTTTATGACGGAGCAGGAAAGCGAAAGATGGGGGGAGCGATACACGACCACTGGCGTAGCAGTGTGGGTAACGCGGGATTCAGATGCAGAAGCATACTTTTGCACACCGGCGTACCTGTCATCGCTTTATGGAGTATCTGAACAGATCGCCAGCGACTGGGTCGATACTGCGGCTCAATCATGTACTGATGGCAGGAAAGTATTTTTCGATAAAAGGAAACACATTAATCGTCTCCTTTACGAGGACGGAGGTTCGCCTGCGTCAGAGAGGCTTTGGAATGTCGACGCAAAAGATCTACCGAAAAACATCCTCGGAAAAACCCTTCATAAATCGCTTAAGAACATCGTTAAAACTAATGGATATGATGAAAAAAAACTCGACAGATTTTCCGTGCCATCGGAGCATGAGCTAGCTCCAGAGCTTCGCCAAGCGATCGAACGGCTTTTGCAATAACGTGCAACGTAACGTTAGCGACTGAGTCTCCCCCTGCTCGCCCGGACTCGCAGAGAACTCTCACATTGCAAACCTTTGCTTCTGTCCCCTTCGGGTCTCGATACCTACCGGGGGCCGACTTTCGCCGGCACACCTTTGCGAATGTCGGTGAAGCGGAGTGCGACTGCCGCACATCGACAAATCGGCGACCGCCAGCTAAGGCCCACTCCCGAGTGTTCGTCGTTCGTGAATGGACGGCGGGTTTCGGTTTGTAGCTGACGTTTGAGTGTCCGAGCGAATCCGTGCCTGAATGGCTGCTCATGGCCGCACCTGGCCCCACGGCAGGCGACGGCGATCGCGCCGGGCATTCATCTCATGCAAAAGGCATAACGCGACCCACAAGGGACGATCGCGATTAGCAGAAGCCGACACTGGCGAGCAGCGTCGACGACGCCCGATGCTCCTATCGGGATTCCTACCCCAAGCCCGTCTGCGTGTACGGTTTGAATGCTTGCCGGCTTTCGGGCGATCACACAATATCAAGCTCGGGAGCATCCCACGTCTGACCTGATGGCTCAGTGACCACCCGGTTCCTCCCCGCGCGCTTTGCCGCATAGAGCAGGTGGTCGGCGCGCGCCAGCAACGCTCCGACCGTCTCGCCAGGCCGATGCCGGGCAATGCCGGCACTCGTCGTAACGCGCAGCGTAGCCTCGATTTCATTGAAGCGTGAAGACTCCAGCACGATGCGCAGGCGCTCCGCGATCTGATACGCGAATTTGTCGTCAGCGCCCGGCAGCAGAAGCACGAATTCCTCGCCGCCGATGCGCGCCACCACGTCTTTCTCGCGCACCGCGGCGCGCAGGATTGCGGCGAACTGGCGCAGCACCGCGTCGCCGGCCGCATGCCCATAACGGTCATTGATGGATTTGAAGTTGTCGATGTCGAAAGCGATCAGCGCGAGCGGATAGCTTCGCCTGTCCGCGACGCGGCGGCCCGCCATGCGTTCAAACGCGCGCCGGTTCAACGTCTCGGTGAGCGAGTCGAGATCGCGTTCGAGAGTCAGTCTGTCGATCACGTCCGACATTGCCGCGGCCGGCAGCACGAGCCCCAACACGGCCCCCATTAGGGCCAGCGACAACTGGAGCAGGACCCAGAAAATGGTTTACCCGAACGGTGCGGTGCTATGAGGCAGAGGCCGGATTGTCGTGAGCGGTGTTCTGATAAAGAAACTGGCGCCGAAGATCATCAGCACCCAGAGAAGAACGCGGTTGACGGTGCGGCCATGGCAGCGTTTCCGGAAAAGAAAGGCGGTAAGCAGCATCAACAGCCCGGCGCTGAGATTCAAAATGTAGATGCGCACGAGCAGATTCGGCGTCACGAACGAGAAGTAATAGATGCCGCCCATCACCAGCGCGAAGACAGACACGTGCGTCGCCGGCCCGAGACGAAGCCCCGCCCTGCGTAAAACGCCTTGCGCCAATAGCTGAATGCTCAAGATGTAAAAGGCCGCAGATATCAGCGCGTTCAAGCGCCATTCATCCGGCAGATGACAAATCTGCACTGCCGAGCCGAGTGCGAAAGCAGCAAATGAAGCGGAGAGAAAGCGCAGATAGCTCAGTCGTGTGTCGTAGATCCATGTGCAGGCAAAACCGAGCGAAAAGACGGCCGTGATACCTGGGATGACCAATTGAACGAGCTGATTGGGCGTTATCTGAGGGGGCATGTCGCTTGTTCTCCGCTGCCGGCCGCGAAATCGCTGCGCCTATGGGTTGGCGGTTCTCAGGGCGTGCGTCGTCAGCTGCCATGGACGACTCTCCCAAAATGGACGTGGCACCCGACATGGTCGGAGGATTGTACGCCTGGTGCGTGGGAGCCCTTGGGCAGGGAGATAGAGTCGCATCCGGTCTTGAGATCGGAATTTGATGCGCACAGGATTGTCAGCGATTCTTCTGACGTCGGCGAAGGTCCGTTATTGGCCGAGGCCGTTTATTGCCAATCGGTGTGCAATCAACGAAATCATTGCACGAACGGCAAAACACGACCCGTTGAAGCAATTCGAACACGGATCGAGGCCGCCCGCTCCCAGACAGGTACCGGCCAGTCGTAGTTGGTCGGTCGATGACGCGACATCTTTCCGGTTCGGTTGCCAACAGCGCGGCCAAAACGTTTTCAAAAAAGCGACAGGCGCCAACGCCCACTTCTGGGCGATTCGCTGTCTGAATTTCCGGCGCGATTTCTACCTGCCGTTCAATATCGTACGTTTCCGCTCGTTATATTCCTATGCCCGTTCGCGGCACGGGCGTATGCACATGTTTGGTGAAAGCGCTATTCGCCGCCAGTTGTCGGCGAGATGAGGCGGGTACGGAGGAGACTCATGGCGCAAACCCCAGACAACGCAGCCTCAGCAGGCGAGCCAGTGCCGGAGTTTCCTCTCGCTCCCGACGATCGGACACACCGCCGTGTATCGTCGGCGTGGTTCTCTCTCGCGCGATGGACTAAACGCATTGTCGGCGCTGCCACCGTGTGCTCGTCGGCGGTATTTGTCATCTGGATCGGCGGCTTGCTTGTCACGTCCACGCTGCGCGAGCGCACGCTCGACCTGCAACTGCTTTCCGTTCCTAAGGTTTTGTCGGACGATGGGTACACCTCCTCTGTAGTAACCGCCCAGCTAAGTGACGCGATCAATGCAATCTACAGGAATACGGACGTAAGAGCGAGGCGGTCAGCTCTGGTGCTGCGCCAATCACCTCCCGACATCGCGATCCCGAAGGCCGGCATCTCAATCGAAGGCCTCGCTAACTGGATGCGCGGCATGTTGCCATCCGGCTGGCGACACGACATAACGGGTGAATTCACGCAATCGGGCAACACGCTGACCCTGCGATTGCGGCTGAACGGCAACGTGATGTTTTCAGAATCGGCAACCGGAGAAAGCGCCGTTGATACGCTGATCGAGAAAGGTGCATCCACATTGGTCGAAAAAACGCAGCCTGTGCTGAGCGCACTGTATTTTTACTTAGGTCCTCACGATCTCTCTCGCGCCGAATCGATGAGTGAGCAGATCATTCAAGCTCCCTCGTCTGATCGTATGTCCGTCTCGGTAGCGCATGCGCTGAAGGCGACGATCGCCGATGAGCGGTATCACTCTGACCGGCGCAGCAAACACGAACCCGAACGAATGGCGTACCTCACGACGGCCATCGCCGAGTGGCGCGCGGCAATCGCCGCGGCCCCGGACTATCCTGTGGCGCATGTAGGTCTTGGGAGGGAGTGGCATTCTTTGATGCAGAACGCCACTGCACTGTCCGAATTTCGTGAGGCGATCCTGCTGGACTCCGGATATTCGCGAGCACATACCGCGCTTGCAGACGTCTTGGAGGAAACGGATCGCACGGACGAAGCGATTGCGGAGTACCACATTGCGATGGCTCATGCGCCGATGGATGAGGTGCCACATGTAGGCCTAGGTAACATCTTGCATCATCGAATGCACAAGGAAAGCGAAGCGCTCGCTGAGTATCAAATGGCTTCACGTCTCGCTCCCAAAGAAGCCCCACCCCACCACGGCATCGCACATGTCTGGGTCAGTTTGGGGGAGCTGGATCACGCGATAGCAGAATACAGGCAGGCGATCAGCCTCGACGTGACGCAAGCCTCAACGCATAGCGATCTCGGTGAGGCCCTGAGAAGACAGAAGAAGTTTGATGAGGCTCTGGCGGAGTTTCGCACGGCGATGTACCTCGATCCCGACATGTCTGGGCCACATACCGCGACAGGTGCCATCCTTTACGATGAGGGTAACCGGGAAGACGCGCGCGCCGAATATCTGACGGCATTGCGACTCGATCCCACGGATACCAACGCGCACATCAATCTGGGCATCATGCTGTACGCGCAGGGCAAGACCGACGAAGCGGAAGCAGAATTCTTCGCTGCGTTGGCAGGCGACCCGGGATCGGCAAAGGTACACAACTCGCTCGCTCTGGTCGATGAACGCAGGGGCAAGATGCAGGAAGCCGCAGCCGAGTACCGTACGGCGATACGACTTGATCCAAGCGACGCGGAGCCTCATAACAATCTCGGCCTTTTGCTGAAAGACGAAGGCCGTGGAGACGAAGCGATGGAACATTTTCGGACAGCCATCGCACTTGCGCCGACCTTGGGAGAATTGCACAACAGTCTTGGTGGCCTCTGGGAAGATCGAGGCAGAAGCGACCTCGCCATTGAAGAATATCGTCAAGCGATTCGTCTCCAGCCGCGCAACGCAGGGGCACATAACAATCTGGGTAATATCTGGCGAAAGGAAGGGCGGCTCGATGAGGCCGCGGCGGAATACCTTGAGGCGCAGCGACTCGCGCCCGACCTTGGGGAGCCACACACCGGGCTTGGCGATGTATGGGATGCCCTGGGGCGACTCGAGGATGCGATTTCTGAATACCACGCAGCCATTCGCCTCGATCCTCACCTTAACGCGCCACACAACAACCTCGGCAATATCTTGGTTAAACAGGGCAAGGCGAACGAAGCAGTGGCCGAGTATCAAGAGGCGATCCGGCTCGAACCACGCCTAGCTACCCAGCATAATGGCTTGGGCAATGCATTGCATGCGCTAGGCAAAGACGACGACGCCATCGCCGAGTACAACACTGCAATTCGGCTCGATCCGATGTCTGTCGATGCGCATACTGGACTGGGAATCGTCTATGGCGCGCAAGGCAAGAGAGAAGAGGCAGAGGCCGAATATCAAGTCGCAATCAGAGTTGCACCGCGGAGTGATCTCGCTCATTACAACCTTAGTCTCATTTATCAGGAACAGGGTAAGTTTGCCGCCGCCACCGCGGAATATTGCACGGCGGTGCACTTGAACCCGGATCGGGCGCGGCTGCACCGAGTTCAGTATCGGTTCGCGGGTTTTTAGTTATTCGGCGCGGGCGACGCTCGAAGAACTCTGTGCCTTCAGCATCAGAGACAGACGAGGTAACGACGCGTCCGCTCCATAGAGCGGACACCCGCAAGATCGAAGAGTAAGGCCGCTTCTGGCCGACCAGTGCCCCACGACTGGGCGCGGCGATCGCCTCGGGTGCCGCCCCATGCAAAAGGCATAACGCGACCCGAACCGGCCGGCCGGGCCGTCGCGAATTCTATGGCTGTTTCCAACCCCCGAACAGTCGTTCCAAGGGCCAATTCTGCCTAGACATCAACCGCTGGCTAGCAATCAGACTGCTAGCGAAACATCAGCGATCCAAAGTGATCCGGGGCATACGAGACTTCGCCCATCGAATGGCTTTGTCGCTCTCGATGCATTCTCCGGATTGGGGATCGACAAGAACTCCGCGGCTTATCTTCGTGAGCACACTAGAGGCGATCAGCGCCGCAATCAACTCCTGAGTCTGACCGGAATGCGTGCAAAACAACACTGAACGATCTACTTTTCCTCGCAGGCCGGCCTCAATTAATTCATCGTCCGAAGGACGCAAATAAAAGTATTCAAAGCCAGTTGTCCTTCCGGATACAACAACCGGAACGAATCCTGTCATCAGACGCGGGTCGAAGTCGTTGTATAGCTCGACCGGGAAACCCTCTTCGCGTATCCCGCGTTGCCATGTCATTGGCAAGGGCATGTCGCAATCTCGCAGATACACCAAAAGATCATGGCTCATGTTGTGTGTCAGCGGAGCCAGAACGGCTCGCCCTCCAGGGAATCGTAGTCGGCGAGCGGCTTGTTTTTGTCGCGTATGAACTCGGGTAGATCTGCGACTACGAGGCGCACCGGCTCATACGAATATCCGGGATACGACTTGAAAGTATCGTAGTTAAGCTGTGCAGAGTCGACACAACTGGCAAAGTGCTCAAAGTATTTGCAAAACACGTCGGCCAAGGTCGGCTGATTCGGATTCAGCCAGCTTTGACTGCGTTTGTCCGCAGAAATGTCATTCCACGCCACAGCCGAAGCGGCCGGAAGCTTCGCAAAAATTTGCCGAACCTGCTCCATTAAAACCTTTGCTTCGGCAAGCTCGTCGAGTCGCAAGCAGCGTCTATACAGCCGATCGAGAAGCAAGCTCCAGTCTCGTTCAGAATGAGCCTGCTGTGCATAAGTTCTCAGGCAATCGAAAAACAACACAACATCTGCGCGAGGACCAAGCTCGCACAGCAATCCGCCGCCGTCAAATCCGATCTTATTCATTGTGTTCGAAAACGAATGGAGTTGGGGCCAATGATGCCATTGGATTTCAGCACTATGCCCAATCGTATGTTGGCTATCTGCTGTGGTGTGACGTTTTGTCCGCGTACATCAATGACGACCTCCTGTTGCATTCCCGGCGGCAGATTGGCAGCTCGCTGAATGGCCTGTTGCGCGACGTTGTTGATCAGTCCGCTCGAGTTTGTCGCGATATTGTAGTTCTTGACCTCGACCGATGCACTTCCATCGACCAGCGAAAAATCAGGACGTACGCTTCCCGGCGTGCCATTCAGCGAATGCCCCTTTGGCCAGCCAGGTGCAGCAGGCGAACTATGGCGGCGCGTTCACGACGCTCTCCCCCATCACTGGGCCCGCAATCTCGCTGACGAAGCACAGCACGATCGCCGATGTCAACGGCGCGGGCGGCTACGTCGCCATCGGCCGGTGGACGCACGGTTCGGACTCGAGCGGCGGAAACTACACGGCGAATCAGGGTGCACATTACGCAGTAGGCTCGCCGCTCAAGCTGACACCGGGCGCGGGTACCCTTTCCTGTGCCAACCTGATGGCAACCTCGCCCTCCTCCGCGACGGGCAGCGTCGCGCCAGGTTCGCTCGTGTCCGCAACGGCAACGCTCGATCTGTCGACACTCAGCCTCGTGAATTTCAACGCAACGGTCACGATCGGCTCGGATACTGCGGCGACCATCACGAAGGCAAGCGCCATGGCGGCAGGAACGTCGATGGGCAGCGGCGTCACCACCGCGTCGCAACCGATGGGCAACGACATCACGAAGCCTCTGCTCGCCGTTGCGTACGGCGCGCATCTGCCCAACACGGGCGACGTCAACGGCCTCGTCGTGCTCTCCTGCCAGTGATCGACAACGTGCCCGTCAGGGCATCGTCATAAACATCCATGGGGTGGCGCGGCTACACCGGGGCCCACGGCCCACTCTGCATGCCTAGCGGCTCCGGCGGGTTGGGCATGCGCACATGGACACCGCGATTCGCATGTGGATGGCACTGCCACGGGGAAGTCGACTCGAATGTCCTCCTGACTTTCTCCACTACGTGGACGACGACCGAACTCACTGCGATACACAACGAGGAATAACAATGACGCCCTCTTTAGATGGCAATACGGACTTGCGCGAAAAGCATCAGTCCGCTCTCAATTACGCTCTCTCGCGAGCGGAAGCGGAATACAAGAGCTACTGTGACACCTGGGAGAGTATCGACCGAAAAGCTCAGTCGACGATAACGTTGGCCGGCGCATTCCTCGCGGCCATTTTTGCGTTCATACGCGTTTTGATGGTCGCGCAGAGCCGCTCTTGGTTGTCGGCGTAGTCGCGGTGATGCTCGAACTACTCTTTACCATCGCAGCGGCGTTGCTTGCGATAAAGCCGAGAGCCAGTAATTTGCCGCCTTGCGTCGAACATTTTGGCCCGGCGTTGCTTTCACGCATAGAGAAGGCAGAGACTTCCGACGCTTTCCAAGCGCAGCAAACGCAAGAATATCGTGAGTGGCTTGAGCAATGGAAAGACGCCAGCGATACGGTTCATTCCGCCAATCTGGCCAAGTCTGCGTGTCTACAATATGCTCACAACGGACTCATTGTAGCTGCTGTATGCACGGTCCTTATCTGTGTCGTCGTGCTCTTTTCTTCAACGCGAGAGCTTCCGACTCACACGGCGGCCGTGTCTGCACCGCTGACAAACCAAGTGAGTCCCACACTGGAGCCAACCTCGGTCCCACAACCGACGGGAGGGAAGTCCACCGAACCTGAAATACACATTGAAAACATTCTTACGCTTCCTCAAACGTGTTGCAGTGGGCAGCAGCGTGAAAGGCCTTCGTCGCAGCATCTTGCCGAGCGCATACCGTCCGGTCAAAAGCAATGCATCCAGGCCCCACCCACAAAATGAAAATCGACGTCGCCGCGCGACGTCCTAGAGCAACCGAACCGGTTCACGGCAATCCCGTGCCGAATTTTCCGAGAAGGCGCCGACCCTCGACGTCAAACAAGAGTGTGCCGCGAGGGAATGCCGCGCCCAGTAATGAGACCGCCAATGAGACGGTTGCTCTTTTCTACAGAAGTGGACCGGGGATCCGAGCGTCGCAACGGCACACTTTCCGTTAGCGCTCGAGAAGTCGCCAGGTGCACCGCGCTTTCGATCGGATCACGACGAACCTTTTCAATTCCAGCTTCATCACAGCGCATCTAGCATGAGCAGTGCGATGCTTCCCATTGACTCGATGGCGAATCGCGCCTGCGATGGAGTGATGCGACTGTCCCACGCCCGACCGTGACCGGTCCCCTCCTTATTGCGCAGCGCGTTGAGCGCACAACCGAGATCATAGGCAGCGCGCTCGACGCGCCTGTTGACCAGCTCCCCCGGAATAATAGGATCACTCGGGGTCGCAAGAGCAAGCGCAGTGAATGCCTGCCCAAGGAGTGTTGGAAAGTTTCCGCTCGCTGAACTGCTGCCCCACTTCAGCATTAAAACGTGCGATGCCGTCGCCTCCAGTAGGTCCTTCGCCGTCCCCGCGAGCAATGGGTCGTCCAGCGATCCCTGCTGCGCTCGACGCGCATAGGTTCGCAATGCTGTCGTCAACTCTTTGCCGGACAGCGAAGCTAGAACGCGGGGTTGCAGGCCCCCCTCTGGACTAAGCTCCCATCCCTGAGACGCGAATGCTGAAGCGAGGTTTGCAATCGCCTCGGCACCGCAAAAGTTAGTCGAGTCTGTCCGAAACCCGCCATAGCCCTGTACAGTCGCGATGATCCCTGCGACCAACGCTTCTCCAGCTTTAACGTCGTTGCTTAGAGCCCAACTCAGCACACCTCTCACCCGCTTCGACTTTCCCACCGGTTTTCCTTGTCGGCCCGGATCGGCCGAGGAAAGTCTCACCCGGTCGATCTGGAATTCGATGTCCGAGTGACTAGGCTCCCGCTTCTCGGTTTGCGAGTCATCGACAAGACGTGCAAGCGCAACGAGAATTGCATCGGTAAGCGGTGGACGGTTTGGCATACGGTTTTCCCCGCGGGTGTAAATGATTACCAATATGGATATTCGAGTTTTTCGCGTGAAATTTGCATTACGCGCAAGTCTCAATCGGCTTCAACGCCGCCCCCGATTGGAGCACGAACCTATTGCGTCTACGAGTTCGATGATGGTAACGACCACCCACAGCTGACGATTTGCTATCTCCGCACTTGATGTCGGAGCCCCCTGCTTCAAGGGGACGTCAACACAGGAATGTCACGGATTCTCAAACGCAACGACTGGGTGATTTATCAAGCGAGCTGTTTAGGATGGGGTCCACGGCGGCAAAGGAATTCGCTGCGATAGGCTGCGACGTGATCTAACCCGCCCCCTTCCCGAGTTCCGCAGTGATGAGGGGCTTGAGACGTTTACGCTCAGCTTTCGTAAGACGCCCCCAAGCGAGCACGACATCGGCGAGTTCATCATCCTCGCAATAGAAATATGCGGCCGGTATCCGGAGCGCTGCAGCTAATTTCACAGCTATGCCAAACGGCGGTTCGTGCACACCAGTCTCATAGCGGCTCACCCGGACGCTCGCAGTGCCTTCATCCAGCCCAATCTTGACTCCGAGCTTGTCTTGGGGGATGTCTGCCTGCAGCCGCGCTGCTCGAAGACGGCGCCCGAAGACGGTGGCTGGTTCCTTTTTGATCATTCTACGAAAATCGCAGATTTGACTTGCCGCTTCTCTACGAAATTCGTAATATCGGGCGATCGTGCACAATCCGCTCAAACACCGGCGAGAGATGTTTGCGACACATGCAAATGCTGCGCGCTGTCTGGACCAGACTCTAGTTAGTGGGGTCGAGGGCTGACCGACTAAGCGCACGGTCTACGGGGTAGATTGGAGAAAATAAATACAGTGAGAGCAAACGTGAAACTGGCGGGCTGTCTTTTTGCGTCGCTTTTGTTCTGCACAAGCGCTTTTGCCTTTACATCGATCTCGGCAGTTCCAGCCGACAACTCGACATTGTCTTGGGCGAGTAATTACGACACGCAAACACACGCAGACAACGTGGCGTTGTCCGCCTGTCGAGCAGCGGCGCGGCGTAACGGGCACGCGAAGCTCGCTCAAAAGTGTGCTGTGTTGGACCGAAGTCGTGGACCGGGATATGGTGCACTAGTGTGCGGTGACGGTGGGTGCGCGTGGCAAACCGGTTACGAGTCGGAGCAAACAGCTGCTAACGCTGCGTATAACGCTTGCAGCGCGGGGTACAAGAACTGCCAGGAGACAGGTATTCGCACATGGAATGATGTTGCCGGCTTCCCAAGGGCGCCTGTCGCGCAACCTGAAGTGTCTATACAGCCGTCAATGACCGATATCTATCGCGCCAGGTGGTGTGCGAAACAGAACATTCCACCATCCCAGTGTGCTCAATAGTTCATTTAAGTCATGTTTGACATCATTTTCGGGGCGGCACACGCCATCTACATCGCTGGCGCGCTAGTTGGCAGTGTCGTTCTGTGGCCGGATCAGACCTATCCTCTTCACAAGGCTCCGGAGGAGCGCGAGACGGTGACCGTCGTCGGCTTCCATCCACAGTGGTACAAGGCAGATTCGAAGTGCCATTACAGCGGTCTCATCGTGCCGTATGTTCGCGATTGGCCTGAGACAATCAATGCGGGGCGCAGCGATGAGCGCGTTCTGCCGCCGGACCTCGACCGCACGGCAGGTCACGCCGTCATCCTGGACACGAAGACCTGCCCGGGGAAAGAAGACGAGAAGGTTTTGCTGGTCGACGCCGTTGAGCGCAACTTCGGCGCCCTCGGTGGTGGTACGGACTTCCACTTCGACGACCCGGACACCATCAAGCCCGAGTACAAGCCGAAGTGGTTGCCTCAGGTGATGGAACGCCTCCAGCGCGTCGCCGAGCATAACGACAACGCGAAGGAAATGGTCACAGCCATCACACAACTCGAACAAAAGCGTGCTGAGCAGGTGCAGGCAACTGCGAAGGCAATGGATGCCGGCCCCGCAAGTGCACCGACGCTCGCAATTGGGGTAGCGGCAGCCAGTGCTCCAGCTGCGTCAGCAACTCAATCCACCACGGCAACGGCATCGTCCCGCTGAACGGAAACATCAGCGCGTGCGTACGGCGCACATAGCGGACAATCACTGGGGCGGGTCTACCTCGATGGGCGATGCTCC
Organism: Paraburkholderia phymatum STM815; assembly: GCF_000020045.1. GTDB lineage: Bacteria > Pseudomonadota > Gammaproteobacteria > Burkholderiales > Burkholderiaceae > Paraburkholderia > Paraburkholderia phymatum. The sequence goes on from NC_010625.1 coordinate 1,571,653, forward strand.
CCGCACTTTCTCTTCAACTGAGTCTGAAACTCGTCATATGACGCTCAACGAGGCCCAAGAGCCATATCGTATACTCTGCCGTTTTCGAGCGCCTCGAACCCTGGTGGTTTCGCTGTTGAAAAGGCCAAACCCGCTTCTTTCTCAAATGCCTGGATATCTTCACTGACCCTCAGCAGCGCATTTTGCCATTCTGAAGCGTTGCTGATCTTCCCAATCTTCAAGGCTGATCTGACCTCGCTGTCAAACGCCGGTCCAACTCGCCCGTCCGTAATGAGCATGACGGCCTTCGATATCCCGACTGAACCAGCGAGGCCAGCACGCGCCCTTCCCTCATAAGAAAGATGCTCGAACACATTCCATAGCGCGTCGAGCGCGAGGACGTATGCACGATCACCAATGGGTGAAAATTGAGCTATATCGAAGGTTGATAGAACTTCAACATGTGGTGCAGCCTGGGCGATAAGGTCATCGAGATACGGTGGCTCATGTCCCGCCGAGAGTTCATCCCTCCGCATTGTGTTTGGACGACACGCTTGCCACTTTCGCAAGATTTTTCCAAGGCGAGCGGGCTTGGCATGCGGCGGAGTAGAAATCCAATCCCTCCAGTCCGCAATATATGAGGCGCTAAAGGTCGACACTTTTCGTTGAAATATCGCCACACTGTCCAGCGCAATCCCGGGCATGTGTTCCTCCAAGGGGCATAGTGATTAGAAGAGGTTTATGTAGAGACGGACAATCGGCGATGTGTTGCATTTCACGTTCACTACGTCATGGCGCTCTACTGCTTGACTGATTCGTGGCATCACCGGACCTCGGGGTGAGGGGCAGACTATCATTCAATATCGGCACCATGATGTCTTCCTTGAGGGCCAACAGCACATTGGCCGTTTAGCATGGCGACGAGGACGGTCAGTCGATGACGTCCTCGCTGAATTCGCCTGCAAACTGAAGCACCGGTGGTTTCCGGACTGCCCGGCGGCTTCGCCCTCTCAAGGATTAACGAAACAGTATTCACCGATCCGATGAATACTCCCACACTCCGTCCTTTCTGCCCTGCTCCGGGTTTTGATCAGATAGCCTTGCTGAACCAGATCGCGCTTCCTTGCGGGCGGATGGTAAATATCCAGATACCGACTAGCCTCAAAGGTCGTAACACTGCCCAACCGGAATAGGGCCGTGAGCAGCCGCGCACATTGTGTTCGCGAATCGTTACCGCCGTTTCCAGCAAGGATTTCTTCGAGGATCTTCGTCCGGACCGACGGAGAGGCACGGTTGTCGATGACGACACCGGAGTTTAAGACGACGCCACCAACGGCGACTTGGTGCTTGTCGCCGTTCTTCTCCATCTGATGTAGTAGCGGAGGCTCATTTTGCTGCACATTTTCGGACATCTTGACGTCTCCAGAACGGCCGCGGCGAATTCCGCAGCACAGACCGGATTGTTTCCGAGCATGGGTGATTCAACACCGCAACTACGGAACACGACTCCGCAATTGCGGCATCAACAAGCATCAATGCTCCGCTTTGCCTCCGCAAACTTGCTTTCTAACGTTCGCTTCGAAATCCCGGGTGCCCCGTCGAAATGCGCTAGTAGACCGCTGATCACCGCGTCCTGACTCGCGAATGACGAATACTTCTTCCCGCTGCCGGGAGATTTCCCGAGCAGCAGGTGCAATAAGCCTCCGATGATGTTCAAATACGTGGTCTCTTCCCGGCGGCCTAGGCGCTCACCTCCGGGAGCCCCCTGCAACGACTGCTCAAATTCCCTGAGCGCCGCTGTGCGAACCACAAGAACAGCATCATCGGGCAGAGCACCGGCGGGATAATAACTGTCTGGATCAAGCCAAGACTTCCGGTCCGCGAGGAACTTCTTCCGGTCTTCGGCATGCTGCATCATCAGCCGTTGCGCCTCCTCCTCGCTCAATTCCTGGAGCGCTATTCGAAGTTCAAGCTTCTTCTTGGCAGCGTTTGACCCACGATGAAATTCGTTATCGTCGAAGCTTTCCATGAGTTGCCACATCTCGGAAGCATTCTGTTGCACAAATGCACCGTCCAGACACGTGAGGGTGACGGCTGGACCGCCCGTGAGGAGTTGAAACTTGTGCTCGATATCCAGCCGTTCACTACCGATGAGTGGCAGATCCCAAACCCCCTCGATCTTTTGTACTTCGCTCTCGAGCGTGAGGAATCTTTCGTCGTCTAGATTCAGGCTCCTCATGTACCGGATCGGTTTGTCGTCTTCACTTTCGGGAAGCCCCGGAAACAGTTTCGTCATACCCGGGGGAAATTCCTGCCACTCGGCATCCTCCACCCCCACGACCTTTCCGCGTTTCGCCTGTGAGTGATTCACGAAGTTCACCGACAGAACCAGGTGCCCGTCGAGACACAGACGCAATATATCCGAGGGTGTCACTTGCTCGGACACCACCACGGACAAATGCCGCGCTGCTTCATCAAGAGTCAACCATTCCCTGAGTTTGAACAATTTACTCATTTCTCATTTTTCCACATGCCGCGACGAGCGATGAAATTCGATTGATGAAGCAGCCAAGGTAGCGACTGTGAGTGGGCATCTGCCACCAACGACGCCGAAATTTTAATGGAGACTCAAGACGAGATTTTCTTTTAGTGAGAACCTGCTCTCCTCCGGTGACTCCTTGAACTGCCCCTTCAGGTATCTGGAGGAAGTGATCTGCCACACCTCCAACTGCCGCATGATCACGGAACAATGTGGCACGGGATGTCGAAACTCAAGCGCGGGCTGGTTCGGCCGAAACCAAGGCCGCCAACGCCGAATGGATGCTGTGAATCTCCCCTCCAAGGTCAACGGTTGCAAACCTCATCCGGTGGCCCTGCACGAAGAACGACTCGTCCACGTGAAGTCCGACCGAGGGATGAAGAAGCAGTCCTTCCGCTTCCTCCGCGTGCTTGTCGCCAAAACCCGTTTGCGATCTAAGGTAAGCAAACATCTGGTATAGATAGTTGCTTTTGAACCGCTGCGTACCAAACTGATTCCTGGTAAGAATATCCGTGAATTTTGTATCGACGACGACGCGGCGGTTCGTGATCCGACTGTCAATCACAATATCCGCTTGCATGCCAGGAAGCAGGTCGTGCAAACCAGGCGTGGGTGACGCCACCGGCCAGGCGAGTACCTTTTGAGGTCGTACCCGCCACTCTTTATTCGGAAGCTCATGCATATAGAATCCGGCGATGGCTTTCTCAAAGATATACGGTAGTAGCCGCTCATCTCTTTGAAGCCGGGCGACCCGCGAGTCGCCCGACTCCTCGGATGGCAGGCGCGGGTCAAGCGCGAGATTGGAAACTACGATGAGCGCGGCATCGTCGGCGTCGTTTCGCCCAATCTGCTCTCGAGCCATTTCCGACCTTGATGGGCGCCGAAACGACACACCCAGGCGACCAAGTTCAGATGCGAGCAAACCGCAGCGACGTTCGAGCGCTTGGTCCCGGACAGTCGAAGCAATGTGCGCAAGGGCGTAGCGCACAAGCTGATTCCGCGGGGTATCAGCGTCAAGCTCCTCAAAGCGACAGATAATCCGGCCCTGTTGCAATTCACCCGCGGACAACGTCTTCACCAGATCAATGCGTCCGCGAACGCGCGTGAGCCGCGCCTCGCGAGGTTGATATGCGCGTGTCAAATTTCGCTTGATTCGACGCTCGACGAGGAACGCGAGCAGCCGCCCGAGCAACTCGGGAATGTCGTCCTGCTCGCCAATTTCCACCGGTAGCCGGTCGGCAAATCGCGCAAGGTTGTGTGCGTAAGACAACAAAAACCATAGGTTTTTGATTGGTATCGGAGTCGTCACGAATATGCGTACCAAGACGGTTACAGGTTGGCGACGAGTTCCTTGCGTGCCTCTTCAACCTTGTCAGGATCGTCGAACCAGTATTCACGTAGCAGAGGCTCGATTTCACTCTTGACGACTTCCGCAAACCAGGCCCTGGCGTTGTCGATCTTCGCTTCCTGTGCGGGTGTGACGAAGCTATGGCCGATGCGAAACTGTTCGCCCAACGACCGGTCCTTGGTGATACGTTCGTTCAACCGTTGTATCCGCATGGAAATGTCGTTGGCGTCATCATTCGAAAAACCTCCGTGCGTCATGCACCAGTCACGCCATTGGGAGCCCAAGGCAGGCGTCAACGTGGCAAATGCGAAACGACGACGCAACGCAAGATCAATCAACGCAAGCGAGCGGTCGGCGACGTTCATGGTGCCGATCACATAAAGATTCTTCGGGATGTAGATTCGCTCTTCCGGGGAACGCACATAGGCTGGTCGAAGTGCTTCCTCTTCCTTCCGCTTGTCATGCTCGAGCAGAGTGAGCAACTCTCCGAACACCTGTGCGGGATTGCCGCGGTTAATCTCTTCGATCACGACGACATACGGTTCGGGGCTCCGTTGCGCTTGAGCGATTGCTTCGAGAAAGACACCGTCAATGAGGTCGAGACGACCGTCAGCACCAGGGCGCCAGCCGCGAACGAAGTCCTCGTAGGACAATGATGGCTGGAACTGTACGGAGACGAGACGGCTGTAGTCCTTGCGATTTAGCAGAGCGTAACCCAACCGCTTGGCCAGCCAGGTTTTCCCTGTCCCTGGGGGACCTTGCAGGATGAGATTGCTCTTGTTCTTGAGCAGCCGAAGCATCGCGCTCAGTTCTTCCTGCGGAATGAAGCATCCGTCCTCGATGATGCTTTCTACAGTGTACATAGCGCTGACGCCTGCGCTGCTGCTATCGACAGCTTGCGGGACCGCAATGATGTCCGCGAGCGCTTCAACTGCACTGCCTCGAATTTGCCAGCGCTTCTCGAAGTCCTTGGGCAGTGCCGCTACGTAGTCTGCGCCCTCGTCTGTAAGAACCAGCCTGGAACCGGCCTCGGATTCTTTCGGGTGAACGAGTTCGACCATTTTGGCCCACGCAATAAGGTAAGCGGCAGGTTGCCTCGAGGTCCAGGTCGGGACGAGCGCCTGAAGCTTCGCCGTGAGAACCGCGGGCGTCATTCCTTCCGGCTCCCGCGAGAGCCAGTTCAGCAGATGTCCCATGCCGAACACACGGCCGATCAGAGGGCCGCGCAGAACATCGATTGGATCAGGTGCGACAAGCAGGTCGAGTCCACGAGAAGTGGGACGATACCCGCCATCAGTCAGTGTGATAAGTCCGAGGCCACCCTGTGCCTGAGAGATAATGTTCACCGCGCTGCCGCTTTTCAGCTGAGGCGCCTCCTGCATGATCAAGGAGATCAAATCCTCACGGCTGAGCCCGTGCTCGGTTTCACGAACAATCGCAACAAGCAGCCCGACATTATCGCTTACACACGTGAGGCTGCGACGCTGCGCATCCACGGGCAAGAATGAGATTTCGGGAATGTCGTCCGCCTCTCCCATGTTCGGCTGTTCGCTTCCTCCCTCGTCCGGGCTTTTGATGTATGTTTCCCAGAGATACCAAGGCAGGATCGCTTGGTCGACTGATTCTTCCACCGTCGCCGTGGCGCCAAGCACATCACGTAGATGCTTCCGGATGAGGGTGTGCTGTGCCACGAAGTTGCCAGGGAGGCGATGTAGCCCGAGTAGGCGCAGCACTTGCCACAGTCGACGCTCGTCCATCAGGCAGGTCATGTCCTCGGGAAAAACGGCGGCGAGCAGACGTATCAGTCGTGCCTTTGGGCGACGCGTTGCGTGTTTCTTGTCCGCGACGCGTTTTAGCACCTTGGTGTAGAGCTGCTCCAGCCATTTACTGCGAACTTGCACGTCTCCTTCCGGCATGGAGTCGCGCGCATTGAATAGGTCGGCTGCCAGTTCCGTGTCGGAAAAGGCTCCTGTTACGGTGACTGACTTGCCCGGCCCGATATTCGCGACCGGATTGTCATCCCACAGAGACTCCTGGAATGCTGCTTTCATCCAGGCGTCACGCGGCGCGTCTTTCGCCATGCGCACCTGCTCGGCATAGCGTTGGCGCCACTGAATTGCCCACGGCTCGTCGCGATACGTTTTAAACCCGCTTTTCCAGATATCCAGCAACTGCTCGTTGGTCAATATATTCGTCATTTTCTGTGGATCCGACTCATGGGGCATGCAATCGAGTACGCCTAGCGCGTAGACGAGTTCGACGACAGAGAATACATGATCAACCGGTTCGCTGAAGAGCTCCAAACCGAGCGAAGTGTCGCGGCGCATTGACCTGTTACTTCGCGACAATAGACATGCGCGACTGTCGCAGTCGCGCATTTGTGAGAGTTTTGTCGTATTGCCTACCCGATGAGGATACGCCCCCCGTTAGTCGTCTTTACGATCACGGCCTTTTTCACCAGCGGCTCTTGCTCCGCCACTTCCTCGAATTGCTTCGTCAGAAGCCCGGCAGCGAAAGCATGCTTCAGCGGGATTCCCGGGATGTCTGTAGTCGCCTGCATCTGCATGAAGCCAGTGACCAGAGCGGATATTGTCTTCCAATCGTGCGGTGTCGCCACACGCCGGGGTGCGCACCGATATTTTTCATCCTGTAGGGTTTCCACCTCGATATCCATGGTGAGAAACGCCATGTCCCAAAGGTTGTTGCCCTTTTCGATCTTCAGCGCGATCGGAACACGTTGGTAACGTCGCCACATGTCGATCGCCGCCCACAGTTCCGGGTCCGTCATTTCGGCCAGCCAGTAGAACTGCACACCTCCCATTTGGAGGCGCATCGACATAAGCAAGCCGTCTTCAAGCTCGACGCGCCCAAAACCGAAATTTCCGGCGCCCTGCTGCTGCGAAACGCATCGAAATTCACTCTGCCGCAGCGGGAACGTCAGTACAGGAATGTCACCGGGCAGACCAGCTGCCTGTTTGAAAGTCGCCTCAAAAGACTTGAGTTCTTCCAGGCGGCCGAGCGCGACAGGGACCAGGCCAGCGGGGATGCGATTCATACCTTTCATGATTATTTCCAGTTAATTTAGTTTGGCGCGGTTTGGCGCAACGAATACGTAGACTGCACAGGCAAACTAATCCGAAGCTCATGTCCAGATTAATTTCTCCTGCAAATGTGTATAGCTCGGCAGCAAAGCATGTTCCGATATGAACTCTATGGAATGGTCGAATTACCTTTAAATAACGTTCAATCTCACAGACACAGGCTTTCCTCTGACGACGACAGCCGGCAAGGCTTGTCGCGCGGGCTTGACGCCACCTTTCCTGCGAGCCGCGGCCTGCTATTCATTTCGTGAAACTGATCAGATCAGATACGGCAACGAATACTACTCTGCCGAGAGCGACAGACGATTTTTACCATCTCGGAAAGACAGAAGTCCACTAAAATCGTTACGATTTTCGACAATAAATTTGTCTTTTTAAAATCTACCGTTATTCAATGGCAAATTTCATAGCGACCAAAATCTCGTTCAAATGCAGGGAGATTTTCGACCGCCTTGAAAACTGCCTGCTGTGCACGGAGTTTTTGTTCGGTGGAGATTGCTGCGCGACGTGCGAATTTGGTGACTTGCTCGGTCACGCAATGGTCCTAAAGCTTGCCAAAGGTCTCTCGGCTTCCCGGAGTACCGTGCGGATCGCTATTCGAAACAGCGCCAGCCAGCCTCTTTGCGCCACTGAGCGCAGAGCGACAGTGAGCGATCGGTGGCCGTGGCGCTCGGGTATTCCCGACGCTACAATCGCGCGACCTGCCGCAGGCAGCGTCCTAGCTTTCGGCGGCGTTACTCGAGTAGGTCTCAGGGCAAATAGGAGGCCCCATGGCGCCACCCGTAGTTGACCTGTCCAACCCAGAAGCGGTCAAACGCGAATTGCTCGACGAGGATGCCCACGTCCGGGCCGAGTTCGCAGCGCATCTGGACGGCGAGCTCACTGAGCTAGCAGTCGCGCTGGCGGTCTGTTTCCGGCTCATACCCGCGCTCAACGCAGCCGCCAATCGGTCTAAGACCATGCAAACCGCACTAGTCACCGCGTTTGCGTACGGCGTCCTGGACGACATCGTCACGTCGACAAAACTGCTGTTCGCGGGAAAGTTGCCTGCAGCGGGAAACCTGATGCGACAGGCGGTCGAAGGAATCGCCATGTCAATCCTGTGCTCAGCCGATGCGCCACTGATCATCAAGAAGAACAGGAATCAACCACCGGTCACAGCACGCTATTGGGAGAAAGTCGACAATGACGATCACCGCACGCAGGGACACAAAGCAATCGAGCAGCTCGAATGGAACGCCGGCACGCTTGGAGTAAACAGTGGTGCCTTAGCACACATGCGCGCCGCCATGAAGCACTACAACGCGTTCAGCCATTGTGGAAAATTGACGATCGCAAGCCGGGTCGCACTCGAGCAGGTTGGTACGGCTTACGTTGGCGGACATTTCGACCCAGCCAAACTGGACGCATACCGCGGCGAGATGAACCAGCGGATTCGTCTGTGCCTGGTGCTCCCTCCGTTCCTGGAGCGCCTGCTTGCAACAATGGAGCCGCGGCCCGCGGCGCGACCGGCGCCAGCGCGGCCCCAATAGCGATTCGGCGGCGCACCTGGCGATCAACAGGTAGGGTTAATCACCAAGTGTGTTTTCGGGGCGCGGCCCAGATAAGTCGAAAGATTTCCACGCGCCAGACCGCTTCAGCCAACTGAGAACACCCAGAGCGAAGCATGCTGATCCGATGCCGCCGCCTGAGGAGGCAATACCGGAGAGAGGCCCATCACAAACATTGGCCCGTGCACGACGCTCTGCCAGATATTCCGCCTCAATGTCATAGACTCATTGCGCTCCCGATCTTTCGTCGGGAATCTTAGCGCAGCGGCGCTAACACTTAAATGCTGCTTTCATTACAAATACCGAACCCATATGTGGGCAAGCACACGTAAACCGCTTTGAATTGATGCATCAGGTTTCTACGATTTCAGATGTGCCGGCCTTACTCAGGCAAAAAAGCGAAATCTAAATCTGACCGCCGCGCACCTCTGATCATAACGTCGCAGCAGTCCTTAGCCGTCAAGCTGACATCACGTCGTGTCGAGAAATACAGTGCTCGCGCTTTTCTCAAACAGAAGCGCCGCATGGCGTTGTCCGTTTTATGAGGTGCCAAACCTGAAACGGCCCGTTGTATGTCGATACTGTTGAAGGAGACTTCACCATGGCTCAATACGTTCCGCTGCCCGGAAGCCAGAAAAACGTGTTACCGAACTCGCGACTCGCAGGACCCGTCGATCCGTCGACCCTGGCAAGCGTCACCGTGCGAATTCGATCGGTTAGCGACCCCGCCACGCTAGTTCAAAAGGCGTATGAACTTGCGAAAACTCCGCTTGCGGATCGCAAATACCTAACGCACGAAGAACTGGCCGAGCAGCACGGTGCAAGCAAAGAAGATCTCGACATGATTGAGCACTTCGCTCAGCAACATGACCTCAAGGTAGCCCATCGAAGTGCAGGCGAGCGCGCCGTTGTGTTGCAAGGCAGACTAGGCGATCTGCTCGGAGCCTTTCATGCAGATGTGCAGATGTACCACCACGCTGCAGGCACATACCGCGGAAGGCGAGGCGAGATTTCGCTGCCACAGGAATTAAGCAAGATCGTCACGGGCGTATTCGGCTTCGACACACGTCCAAAGCATCGAGAACCACATCGCCAGAAAAGCGCGGCGCAGAATGGGCCGGGCAATGGTAACGGCGTGGCTGCAACGGTGTTCGCAAAGCGCTACAACTTCCCGCCACAACTGGACGGTACCGGACAAACCATTGGGATCATCGAACTCGGTGGAGGTTATCGGAGAAGCGATCTCAACGCGTTCTTCAAGGAGATCGGCGTGCCGACGCCGCAGGTGTCATCCGTTTCGATTGACCACGCTGGTAATCATCCGTCTACGCCGGACTCTGACGATGGGGAGGTAATGCTCGACATCGAAGTTGCAGGTGCAGTGGCGCCCAAAGCCAAATACGTCGTGTACTTTGCGCCTAATATCGGCGATCAAGGCTTCCTGGACGCAATCAGCGCTGCAGTCCACGATTCAGAAAGAAAACCTTCCGTGATATCTATCAGCTGGGGCAGTCCCGAGGTCTCGACGGACGAGCAAGGTCTCAAAGCCTATCACGAGCTTTTCGCCGCGGCGGCTTCGCTGGGGATTACCGTGTGTGCGGCATCGGGCGATCATGGGACTGCCAATCTGGACGCTGGCCACTGGGACGGCAAGATTCACGTGAACCATCCTGCTTGTGACGACCTTGTGCTCGGATGCGGCGGGACGCAGATCACGGGCGGCAGGGACGTCGTATGGAACGACGGCACACCGTTCAACGTCAACGTGCAAGGCGGTGGCGGATGGGCAACCGGGGGCGGAGTCAGCGCGGCTTTTCCAGTACCGGCCTATCAAAAGAATGCAGGCATCGATCCCGTGTCGATTGACTCTGGGACGGCAGGCCGCGGCGTTCCAGACATTGCGATGAGTGCGACGAACTACTTTACGCGTGTCGATACCTCAGAAGGACCGTCGGGCGGGACCAGCGCCGTCGCGCCGTTGATGGCTGCCCTTGTCGCTCAGCTTAACCAGGGCAAGGCGAAGAACGTGGGCTTCCTGAATCCGTTCCTGTACGCGAACGCGTCAAAGGGCATCTTTAATGATGTGACGTCTGGAACCAATGCCATCAAGAACACAATCAAGGGGTACCAAGCGGCCAGTGGCTGGGACGCATGTACAGGACTCGGCACCCCGGACGGCACGGCGATCCTGAATCACTTGGCGTAACGCTGGCGTCTTGAGGAAGAGCCGTTGGCAGGCGGGCCCGAGCCAGGTGCGGAAAACGAGAGCCACCGCACTTGGCGCCCCGCCCGACAACAGACATGCCGGCCTTGGGCAGGTCCGGTTAGAGAGCGGAGATGAACGATAAACGATCCCCACCACCGAGCGCCGACTATGTTCCAGGCTCCTCTTCTGTCTATGGCCTCGCTCGCGACGTGTCTGTTTGCCAGCGGCTACTTTCGTTTGCCGCACAGCATGGCATTGAGATTCAGGAAAAGCATCTCAGCGCCGTGGGCCGTGCAGTAGATGCGCGGTCGAAAAACGTCTGGATCGCCGTCGATATCGCGTCCTTTTACGAGGCCTATGCCGCGATTTCAAAAGCGGTTTCACCGGTGACGAGAGAGACGCTCAGCCGTCGAGCGCCGACAATGGCGCAGAGATCGATGTGGCGTTATGGCTGTATTGCAGCCTTCATTGCCGTGCTTGTAATTGCGCTGTCATGTCTGATGTTGATCTTCAACCAGTTCACGGCAGATATCGACAAGCAGGTCGAATCGAACGATAAGCTCGCCCTGTCGATCCACGACGAAACGCAAGCGTTCATTCTGCAAGTTTGGGACTCGCGCGAGAGCTTGAATGACAAGGAGCACGCGAGCGATCATCTTGTCAACTCTCAAATGGCGCGGGAACTGAAGGAGAATATCCAGAAGTTTGCCATCAGCATGCGCCAGCTATATTCGGATATCGACGGCCTTAACCGCGTCATGAATTTTCTCGGATACTTGAGGTTTGATAAAAAGACAGAGATCTGGCAACGCGACGAGTACATGGGCAATTGCTACACCAAGGATGTCGGCATGGTGGAGCCTGTTACCAATCAGGACACCAATTTCTGGATGTGCTCGGCGGACGGATTGAGAGCGAACCTTGAGATCAAGCTGCCCCTGCTACATGTCGGCACCACTGATGTGCCGGACGATCCACCGATCCCCCACGCACGACCCGCGCCAAGGCCGCCCCTGGATCAGGTGCAAGAGGGGTTCCAGAAAATTGCCGTGTACCAGGACGTCCGCGAAATTGCGCTGAAGCTGAAGGCAGACGCTAACAACTTCGGTGGATCGGTCGTGGGGTTCGTTCTTCCTGTACTGTACGCTGCACTCGGTGCTTGCGCTGCTGTTTTGCGGCGAATCTGGTCGGAAACGGGAACGAGCACATATCACTTACGCAAATCCCCGATTGTGAACCTGGCGCAAATCGCGACGGCGGTCATTATCGGCATCACAATTGGACTCTTCACCAGCTTTCTAGAGGGAAGCAAGTCGCTTCCGCCACTGGCGTTGGCATTTGTTGCGGGCTATGGCGTCGACAAGTTCTTCGAATTCATCGAGCGCGTCGTGGGCGCGATCCTGCCGTCAGAGAAACCATCCTCGTCGCCCGAACCCGAGTTGAGCAAAGGCAAGTGAGCGCGAAGCGAGCGGGCTTAGCGGCCCCCTCGGCCAATGAAAGCCGCAAAAGGGACATGCTGCCGCGCTGGTGACCAAGCTGACCAGGGTCCGGCTTGAACTCGCGACCCGACACAGGGAGGCAAACTGACTGCATGGCGTCCAATAGGGCATTCCTATCTACTACTCGCTTAAGCGTGCTCGGAGGCATCGATCTGCTGAAGGCGTGTGCACCCGAGGACAACCGATCTATTTGTAGGTCGGTACTTCGAGAAATCCCTCATAAAACGGGAGAAGTTACATGGCGATTATCGCAGGTAAGCAGCCAAAAGCTGCAGCCACCGAGATCCCGAGACGGATCATCATCAAGCTTGCGCCAGAGCATTCCGCCGGTGCTCAGCCGGCCGAACTCAGGCGCTTTGCGGCGGATCGGCTGAAGCAGGTCGTTCCGAAAGCCCGTTTCGAAGTGCTCGGCGAGAATGAACCGCTCTCAGCTAAGGCACAGGCCGTGCTCGGACGCTACGTGGCTATCTCACTACCTGCAGAGGCGAAAGCCGATAAGATCGTGCGTCAGCTTACCGCGCGGAACGAGGTCGAAATTGCGTATCTCGAAGGTGGCCCCACACCACCGCCTGTCAACCCAGCGGACGACCCACGCTCGGCAAACCAAGGATATCTTGATGCGGCACCTGGGGGTATTGACGCCCGCTGGACATGGAATACCGCTGACGGCACGGGGGTTGGTTTTGTTGATATGGAGCAAGGCTGGACACTTAATCATGAGGATCTGGCGGGCGCGGGCATCACAATCATTTCCGGCCTCAATCAGGCTTATCCCGGACATGGCACGGCCGTACTCGGGGAAATCACCTCTGTAGACAATCAGATCGGTGGAGTGGGAATTGCGCCGAGATGCAGTGCGCGTGTCGTTTCACAATGGCGGACTGCGACGAGCTATGACACCGCCGCTGCGATCTTGTCCGCCACCGACGTGATGTCCCCAGGTGACATTCTCCTGCTCGAAGCCCAGACGTCGCAGAACGGCCTCAGCTATCTTCCTGTAGAAGTCGAGGCTGCGGTATTCGACGCGATCAACCACGCAACCGGTCAAGGTATTGTCGTGGTTGAGGCCGCCGGAAACGGTTCGCACGATCTCGATACATTCACCGACAACGCGGGCAACTACGTGTTGAATCGCTCGAGCGGAAACTACAAGGATTCAGGAGCGATCATGGTTGGGGCCGCAAGTTCGGCCGCACCACACGCGCGCCTCAACTTCTCGAATTTTGGGAGCCGGATTGACTGCTTCGGGTGGGGCGAGAACATTGACACGACGGGCGACGGCTGGCAGGGAAGCAGCACGACCGCCTATACCCCATCATTCGGGGGCACTTCGGGAGCTTCGCCGATCGTTGCAGGTGCAGCGTTACTGCTGCAATCGTGGCGTCGCGAAGTTCGAAGCGGCACTTATGACCCAAGCAGCATCCGAGATCTGCTCAGCAATCCGGAGGCAAACACACCGAGCGCCATGCCGGCGACCGACCGGATTGGAGTCATGCCAAATCTTCGCGCGATTATCGAAGCCCAGATTACGGCGGACACATGGCACGATTTCGGCGACCGTTACGTAAGCTTCGTCCAAATTCTCCTTGGGATTATCAACGATAGCCCTGGTTGGATCTGGGTTCCAGGGAAGGGGCCTGTCCCGGTTGATCCGGGTTGGGGTTCCAAGGTGGAAAGAATCTCAGCCAACAAACGGGATTTACTTGCCGCTCTAGCAGCCAACGAAATTGCAGAACGCGTTACCGACGCGGGGGTCAAGCGCCTGCTTCTCGATGCTTCCGCGGCTGCGATGAAGAAAGCGGTTCAAATTATTGCGGAAGGCAATTAAACGCTTGCCGACGTTCGCGATCGTGAACATAGCGTTGAAGCGGATTCATGTCGAAATATCCAGCAGCGGCCCGTCGGGTGACCCGGCAGCGTAGGTTCAACACTTGACGGCACATTACGTCCGGAGGATTTCATGGCTGACATTGCTCATGTCTTTGTTCTGGTGATGGAAAATCGGTCCTTCGACCACCTCTTCGGCCTGTCAGGGATCGACGGTGTTAAAGCGCCCGACGACTCGTGGGGTTTCTCTGACGGCGCCGCCGACAGGCTGACAGATGATCCTCCACACGAATTTGACGATGTGCAAAAGCAGCTGTCCGGCACGCCACCGATGAGTGGATTCCGAATAGGAACGTCAGCCGATATTGCGATGCGAGGATTTCGGCCGCCCGCGCTTCCCGTCGTCTCCCAGCTCGCGCAGCACTTCGTTCTCTTTGATAATTGGTTCTCGTCCATGCCGGGGCCAACATGGCCGAACAGATTCTTTGTGCATGCAGCCTCTTCTGGTGGGCTCGACAACAGTCCCAGCGCTATCACAAGCATCGAGTCGGATACAATCGACAGCCTCGGATTTTCCTTCGACAACGGTACGATTTTCGAGCACCTAACCGCCCAAGGGAAAAAATGGCGCGTCTACCACGCTGATGCTTTTCCGCAGGTACTCGCGATCAAGGGCCTCGTTGGGGGCTTCTTCCACCACGACACCTTCCGGAGCATCGAACCGGGCGCCGCGAATGATGATTTCAAGCGAGACCTAGCTTCGGAATACAACATCGACTACACGTTCATTGAGCCAGATTACGGACTGCTCAGCGGTAATTTCGCCACTGGGAATTCCCAGCATCCAGTTGGCTCGATAGCCGCAGGCGAGTTGTTCATCAAATACGTCTACGAAACGATCAGAAATTCGCCAATTTGGCAAAGCAGCATTCTTTTGGTCACATGGGACGAACACGGCGGTTTTTTCGACCATAAACTGCCGCCGACGGCCAAGCCTCCGGGTGATCGCGACACCAATAGCCAACGAGCACAGTATCCGCGACAGTTTCCATTCAATAAGCTTGGAGTGCGCGTTCCTGCCCTACTCATATCGCCATGGGTTCCTGGCGGACAGTTGGGAAGCCAGCTGTTTCCGCCTCCGGGCTCATCAGACGGCGTCGCCTTCGACCACGCATCGATCGTGAGGTCCGTTCGTGAAACGTTCGGAATCATCGCCCCACTAACGCAACGTGATGCCACCTCTCCATCCTGGACAGGCGCACTCCTCAACCAACGAAGAGCCAATGGTAGCGACGGACCGCTGACGCTGGACGCACCCTCCGCACCAACCGCCGCAAGCGCACGCACTTCTACCACCAGCGTCACTGCAAACCATATCGGAGGGTTTGCAATTATTGCGCACGCGCTGGACTTACAGATGGCAAAAGACAACTCGAGCCCTGCCGCGATTCACGACACAAACCTTTTTGCGCATCGCCTGCGCCCGGCAGTGGGCGCATCTCCGACGAACAACGCAGCTGCATCTGGCGCAGGAAGCCCTGCGGCGAACACTGTATCGCCTAGAGCGCTCGCAGATTACGTAACCTACATCGCGCGCCAGACCAAAGGCCATAAACGACGGTAACCTCCTCGTCTACGACTCCCACGCCGTGCACGCCAGCCGCGTGGTCGACCGCGCATGTCCCCTTGTTGCACGTGTCATTGACAGC